>JBCCEL010000313.1:0-6837 GCA_039030315.1 Pseudomonadota bacterium | reverse complement strand
CGTGGGCGTCAGGGCAGGGGTCGCCAGCGGCGCCCGGGTGCTCGGCTATGCCGGCGATTCTCACGTTGACGCGGATGCGCTGGCTGCTGCTGGCGCCGAGGTGTTCTACCGGATGGAGGACGTGCCGGGGCTTATCTAGCCGGCACGTGGAAACGGAAGCACTTTGGTCTCCTCCAGGACGCTCCTCACATCGTCCCAGGCGTCCACGACGGCGGCGTAGATCGAGCGGTAGTAGTGGACGTTCCGGGCGCGGTGCTCGACCTGTTCCCGGGCGAAAAGCGTCGCCAGCGCTTCAAGTTCGAGCCAGTTCACCACGTAATGTAGATAGGTGGAGTGCTCGTCGGCCGCTGTCTCGGGCGGCGCGCGGTGGGCATCGGGGTAGCGCTCACGGAACGCCGCGATCGCGTGCCCGGTCTCCACGGGCCGGTGCAGGTCGAGGCCCCAGTGGATCTGCTCATGGAGATACATCTGCAGGAACTTCAACTCGTCCGCATGCTCTCCATGCGCGTGCATGCCGTTCAGCGTGAGCACCGGGTGGCTGTGAGGGATCTCGAACGGGGCGATCCTGATCTTGCGCGTGAACTCCCACCGCGTCAGATCATGCTTGGCTCTCATCGCGCCGAGCATGGCGATGGAGGAGCGGGCATAGTGTTCCGCTTCGGCAAGGTCGATGCTGACGTCAATATCCCCGGTGCTCATCTTGCGGCCTCTTGTGAAGTTCAAGGTGCAGAAAACAGCTTTGCGGCGAAGCGCGTTTCGCGGCAATAGAGGCATCCCACATCCAACCGCCCCGGAGCAAACCCATGGCGCACCCGCTCGCAGGCCGTTTTTCCGATCCGATCACCTCGCGCGAGGAGCTGCGCGCGTTCACGCCGGATCCCAGCCCGATCGCACGGGACAAGGTGATTGATCACCTTGATGCCTTCTGCCGCGAGTTCATCGGGCTCTCTCCCTTCGTGGTCATCGCGAGCATGGGTGAGGGAGGCTGGCTCGATCTTTCCCCCAAGGGGGATCCGGCGGGATTTGTGAGGATCCTCGACGACAAGACGCTGGCGATCCCGGACCGGCTCGGAAACCGCCGGAACGACACGTTCGTCAATGTGTTCAACAACCCGTCCGTCGGTCTGATTTTCCTGATGCCGGGCAAGCGGGAAACGCTCCGCGTATGCGGTCAAGCGCTTCTGGTGCGGGATCAGGATCTGCGTGAGGACCTGGCGCACAAAGGCAAGGTTCCCCACTCCGCTCTCGTCGTGCACGTGGACCGCATAATGTTCCACTGCTCCAAGTGCATGGTGCGTTCAGGCCTGTGGGAGCCGGAGAAGTGGGCGGACGTGTCCGGCGTCTCTTCGCTCGCCGAGGCGATGAAGGTGCATTCGCAAATGTCCGAACCTCTGGACGAGATTCAGGCGATCATTGATGCGTCCGAGAAGGAACGGCTCTACTGACGGGGCAGCCTAGGGGTCGAGTTTCAGCCGGAATGTCAGCTCGGCCGTCTGTTGCGGCTCCACAGCGGTCGGCTCGGTGTCCGGTTTGAAGCCCTCCAGTTGCGCTTTCACCTTGTAGTTGCCGGGCGGCAGGTCCTGGAAGATCGCCTTGCCTTCCACATTGGTCATGCCTTCTCTATGGGTCGGGCCGGCGATCAGCACGCTTGCACCAGGCAGACTCTGGCCCTCCTGATCCTGCACCAGCACCAACATAGATCCGTTTTCCATCACTTCCCCCTTTTGTCTTCGGGCTTGGTCTTTCTCTCGAGCAGCCTACGGGCATTTGCCCGGGATGTCAGCCGTGCAAGCCTTGTTAGGGCAAGGTGGAGACCGACGTTTGATCACTTGACTGTGAATGGAACATATGTTCCAGTCCTTGGTGAAAGTTGAGACGAACATAGCGAAACCTCGATTGCCCCAGCTCCACGACAATCAGCTCCAGACCCGTGTCGCGGCACGGATGGAGACCCTGAGCCCGCAACTCAGACGCGCGGCGTCCTTCGTGGCAGCGCACCCTGAAGAGGTTGCGACGCGCTCGTTGCGTCAGATCGCCGGTGCGGCCAAGGTGGCGCCGCAGACCATGTCGCGGCTCGCCCGGGCTCTGGACTGCGGGGGCTATGAGGAACTGCGTGAACTTTGCCGGGCGGAGTATACGCGCCCGGTGATCAGCCTGAGCGAGCGGGCGGGGGCGTTGCAGGCTCGAAACACCGGCAGCACGCAACAGGACACGCCGTTCATCCTGGCGCAGTCTGAATCCGCCGTCTCGTCCATCGACATGCTGGTCAACGGGATCGATATCGAGGCGCTTCGCCACTCGGTTGACCGGCTTGCAGAAGCCAGGCGGGTGGTTGTGATCGGCGTGATGGGGTCGGCCGCCATCGGCAAGCATCTGGACTATGTCGCCGCATTTGCCTTTGAAAACTGGACGTTTCCCGTGGATTCTGCGTCCTGGTCGCGTGCGATGTGGGGGCTCGGCCCGGAAGATGCTGCGATCATCGTCGCCCATGCGCCCTATGCCCGGCAATCGGTGGAGCGGGCGCGGTTTGTTCATTCCACCGGCGCTTTTCTTATTGCGATCACCGATGACGTGGCTTCGCCGCTGATCCCGTCATCCTCGGCGAGCTTCATCGTGCCGACAGAAAGCCCGCAATTTTTTCCGTCTTATATTGCAACTCTGCTCCTGATCGAATCTATTATGGGCATGCTGGTCCGCCGCGGCGGCCCGGCTGTGAGGAAAAGAGTTGCCGCAGCAGAATCCGCCAATGCGTCCATGGGGGACTATTGGCAGGGATGAGTAAAGCAGCAGAACAGGGAGAGATCAGTATGCTGAAGAAAATTCTGGCCGTGAGCGTCGCCGTGATGGGTATGACCGCTGCAAGCAGCGCGATTGCCGATGGCCACGCCAGCAAGTGCACCAACGACGTCTGGAAGAAGGTCATGGAGCGCGGCAAGATGGTGGTTGGCGTGAAGGCCGACTACAAGCCGTGGGGCTACCGTGACTCCGACGGCAAGATCGTCGGTATGGAAATCGATCTTGCCCAGATCGCCGCCGATGCCATGGGTGTGGAGCTTGAGACCGTCGCCGTGCAGTCCTCAAACCGCATGCAGTTCCTGGAGCAGGGCAAGATCGACATGATGATCGCCACCATGTCCGACCGTCCCGACCGCCGCAAGATCGTCGGCATCACCCAGCCGAACTACTACACCTCAGGTACCAACATCATGGCGCCGAAGGCTTTGGGCTTCAAGAAGTGGGAAGACCTCACCGGCAAGCCGGTCTGCGGCAAGCAGGGCGCCTTCTACAACAAGGTTGTCACCGAGCGTTACGGCGTGAAGGTCGTGGCGTTCACCGGGAACGCGGAAGCCAAGCAAGCACTGCGCGACAAGAAGTGCGTGGCCTGGGTCTACGACGACTCGTCCATCGGTTCGGACCTGTCTTCGGGCAACTTCGACCAATTCGAAATGCCGCTCAACTCCGAGGACGACAACCCCTGGGGCCTGGCCGTTCCGCTGGCCGAGAAGGACTGCGTGTTCGGCAACTTCATGTCCGGCCTGACCTTCAACCTGCACCAGTCCGGCAAGCTCATCGAGCTTGAGAAGAAGTGGGGCATCAAGGCAACCCAGTACCTGGCCGACAAGAACAAGGCATACGGCGACTGGCTGGCCGGCAAGAAGTAGGCGCCTGGGGCGTCTTGAACTTTGGCGAGGCGGCATTGCTGCCTCGCTAACGATCCAACGTCATGCCCGCGCAGGCGGGCATCCAGGGCCACCTCTTCAGTGGGTTGCTCCTGGACTCCCGCCTTCGCGGGAGTGACGGAGGCGGCGGGAAATGCGGTGCGGGCAATCCCGATTGCGGTGCGGGCAATTCCATGGAACAGGGAGGGGCCAGATGCTGGAGGCATTCGCGGAATTCTTCCGCCAGTTCGCTGAAGATTACCCGCGCTGGAACTTCATCTTCTTCCATGATGAACGTCAGTGGTGGCGCGTCGTCAGCGGGTTTCAGTACACGGTCATCCTGTCGATCGCCTGCGTGATCTTCTCCGTGATCATCGGCATCGTGGGCGCCTGGCTGCAGGGCTCGCCGGTCAAGTGGGTCCGCAATATCGTCCAGGGCTATATCCAGTTCTTCCGCAACACCCCGCCATTCGTACAGCTCCTGTTTTTCTATTTTGCCCTCGGGCAGTTCACGCCGACCATCACGGGGCCGGACGGCTGGACAGAAGTGCCGCTGATCTCCAATGTCGGCTGGGCTATCATCTCGCTGTCCTTCTTCGCCGGCGCCTTCAATGTGGAGATCTTTCGGGCCGGAATCGAGGCGGTCCCGGAATCGACGCAGGAAGCGGCAACTTCGCTCGGTTTCACGCGGCTGCAGACCTACAAGGAAGTGGTGTTGCCGCTGGCGTTCAGGGTTTCGCTGCCGTCGCTCAACAACAATCTCGTCAATCTGGTGAAGACCACGACACAAGCCGTCGGCATCGCCGTGCCGGAATTGCTCTACGAGTGTCTGGGCATCTGGAACGATTATCCGAGCGCGCTGTATCCGACCATGCTCTTCCTCTTCGTCTCCTTCATCCTGCTTGTCGGCATCCTGGTCTACGGCATGCATCGCTGGGAGAAGGCGATGAAGATCCCGGGTTATGGAGGCTGACGCGATGGCACGCTCCGCAATTCCGGGCATTGATGCCAAGGCCACGACGGACCTGCCGGTCCTGAAGCCCTATGACCGCACCCGCGTCGATGCCGACCCGCTCGGCTTTTCGCGCTGGCTCTCCGGCCTGCCGCTCTGGGTGTGGCCAGCCCTGGTCTGCGTCATCGTGCTGTGGCCGGCGGTTGCTCACGCGCAGTCTAATTACACCTATGGCCAGGCCTTCAACGCACTTATCAAGTGGCTGCCCTTCATCTTCGGCAGCGGGTTCCTGTTCAACGTGCTGATCTCGCTTCTCACCATGGTTGTGGGGACGGTTACGGGTGTGGTGCTCGGTCTGATGCAGATTTCGCCCAATCGCTACATCAGCTGGCCGGCCAAGTTCGCAACCCAGGCCTTCCGCAACTCGCCCTGGCTGGTGCTGTTGTTCATCGTGCTTCTGGCCCTGCCGTTCGAGATCAAGGTTTTCGGCATCATCATCACCATCCCGGACTGGGTGAAGGCGGTGTTCGGCCTGTCGCTGCCCATCATGGCCAACATCTCAGAGGTCGTGCGCGGCGCCATCAACTCGGTCCCAAGCGGGCAGTGGGAGGCCGCTGAGTCCCTGGCCTATACCCGCCACCAGACCCTGTGGAAGATCATCCTGCCGCAGTGCTTCAAGCGCATGATCCCGCCGTGGATGAACTGGTACGCGATCCTCACCATGGCAACGCCGCTGTGCTCGCTGCTGGGGGTCGAGGAACTGATCACCCTGTCGCGCCAGGCGATCGAGGCCGAGGACAACCATCCCGAACTGCTGGTGCCGTTCTACACCTTCGCGCTGCTGATCTTCTTCGCCTACTGCTACCCCATCGCCCGCTTCACCATCGCACTGGAGCGCCGCTTCGCGGTGAAGCTGTGAGGTATGCGGATGAGAGACCGGCAAACACCTTCACTCTGTGCCGCCCACGGCCCCCGAGCCGAGGGCCCAGGGCGCGGAGTTCTGAGCGAGCGGCCCTGGGTCCTCGGGTCAAGCCCAAGGACGGCATGGGGTGGACCTCTCCCAGAGAGGCAGGCCAAAGGAATGACGTCATGAACACTGCTGCATGGACACCAGACCAGCCCATCGTCTCCATCAAGGACGTGCACAAGAGCTTTGGCGAGCTTGAGGTGCTGAAGGGGGTGTCGCTCAACGTGATGAAGGGCGAGGTGATCTGCATCATCGGCCCGTCGGGCTCCGGAAAATCGACACTCATCCGCTGCGTGAACGCCCTGAACGACATCCAGGCCGGCTCCATCACGGTGGAAGGCCAGGAGGTGCACGATCCCAACCTCAACAAGCTGGAGCTGCGCCAGAAGGTCGGCATGGTGTTCCAGCAGTACAACCTGTTCCCCCACAAAACGGCGCTGGAAAACATCATGATGGCGCCCTTGATCGTCCTGAAGGAGGACAAGGCCGAGGTGGAGAGCCGGGCGCGGGCGCTGGTCAAGAAGGTCCGCCTGGAGGGCAAGGAGGCCAACTATCCGGGCGAGCTTTCCGGCGGCCAGCAGCAACGCGTCGCCATCGCCCGTTCGCTCGCCATGCGGCCGGACGTTATGCTGTTCGACGAGGTCACCGCGGCGCTCGACCCCGAAACGGTCAAGGAAGTGCTGGTGACCATCAAGGAACTCGCACAGGACGGCATGACCTGCATTCTGGTGACCCACGAAATGGGCTTTGCCCGGGAAGTTGCCGACCACATCTATTTCACGGACCGCGGCGTCATCGTCGAGCATGGCCCGCCGGACACGTTCTTCGACAATGCAAAAGACCCGCGCACGAAAGAGTTCTTGAGCCAGATTTTGTAAGGCGGATTGTCCTGTTCACGGCAAGGGTTGTTTTGCCCCGCATTGACGATCTTGGCGCACGGTCCCGGCATCCCAACCGGTATGCTAAAGGAACGTAACACATCCACTAGCTGCGACGGCGCTTGTCTGACCATGCCACGCGATAGAGATCGAAGCGGCGGTCCATGAAGTTGCGCACAGTGCCTGACTGGCGGGCCACGCGTAGGTCCGACAGCCTGAGGTCGGCAAAGGCGATCGTCTCGGTGTTGGCGGCGGTATCGGCGGCGACGCCGTCACGGGCGAAGGCGAAATCGCACGGCGTCAGGATGCAGCTTTCGGCGTAGTGAATGTCCATATTCTCGACGTTGGGCAGGTTGCCGACAACGCCGGACATCACGACGT
>JBCCEL010000312.1:0-6878 GCA_039030315.1 Pseudomonadota bacterium | reverse complement strand
CGTCAATGAAGCTTGCCCGTATTCCGGCAAGCCGGTCGCCGCGGACTCGCTTGCAGAAATCGATGGCCTGATCGTTGGGTTCTGCAATCCGTTTTGCTGCCGCAGAGGCATGGCGGACTCGCAGAGCTGGCCGACTGTAATGGCGACGATGGGACGGCCCCTTGAATAGGTGAGCGAGGGAGAGTGAGCTTCGGCTAACCACACACCGAAGCAAGCGCCTCGTGGCCAATCCATCTTCGGCCAGCCGGCACCTGGTCATCAATTGCCGCACTTGTGATTGGGGCGTGCAGAGCCGATTATCCAGGTGCCTGCGATCCTGTGGTTAAGGGAGCAGCACCGAGAACAATAAGCAAGTTGGAGCGATCATGGTCGATCTGATCGTCAAGAACGCCACACTTCCGGACGGGCGAACCGGCATGGATGTCGCCTGCGAGGACGGTTTGATTACCGCAGTTGAGACGGGAATCGGCGCGGAGGCTGAAGTTACGGTTGACGCTGGGGGATGGCTGGTGAGCCCACCCTTTGTCGATCCGCACTTTCACATGGATGCAACGCTGTCTCTGGGCAGGCCGCGCATGAATGTCTCCGGCACATTGCTGGAGGGAATCGCACTTTGGAGCGAGCTCAAGCCGATCCAGACGATCGACGAAATCATTGATCGGGCCATGCGGTATTGCGATCTCGCGGTTTCGATGGGCATGGGCGCAATTCGCTCCCATGTCGATACCTGCGACGACGAATTGAAGGGGGTCCAGGCTCTGCTTGATGTGCGCGAACGGGTGAAGGGGTATCTCGATCTGCAATTGGTCGCCTTCCCGCAGGACGGCGTGCTGCGTGATCCGACCGCGATGGAGAACACAATCCGCGCCCTGGACATGGGCGTTGATATCGTAGGCGGCATTCCGCATTTCGAGCGCACCATGGCCGAGGGCGCACAGTCGGTCCGAACATTGTGTGAGATCGCAGCCGAACGGGGCTTGATGGTCGACATGCACTGCGATGAGACCGACGACCCACAAAGTCGTCACATCGAGACGCTTGCCTATGAGACCCAACGGCTGGGTTTGCAAGGCCGTGTTGCCGGCTCGCATCTGACATCAATGCACTCAATGGACAATTACTACGTCTCGAAGCTCATTCCCCTAATGGCCGAGGCTGAGGTCCACGCCATCCCAAACCCCCTGATCAACATCATGCTCCAGGGCCGCCATGACACCTATCCCAAGCGCCGTGGCATGACCCGTGTGCGCGAGTTGCGCGATGCCGGTATCAACGTCGGCTTCGGGTCAGACTGCGTCATGGACCCCTGGTACTCTCTGGGCCGCGCCGACATGCTGGACGTTGCCCATATGGCCCTTCATGTGGGCCAGCTGTCGAGCCGTCAGGATATGGCCTGGTGCTATGATGCGGTGACCGGCAATTCAGCACAGCTCATGGGGCTGGAAGGTTACGGTGTGGCGCCGGGCTGCAAAGCAAGTTTCAACATGCTGCAGGCCCGTGACACGATCGAGGCAGTCCGCCTGCGCGCCCACCGTGTGGTTGTCATCCGGCACGGCAAGGTGGTCGCGCGAAACGAACCCATCTCCACGGAATTGCACCTTGAAGGCCGCCCAGCGCAGATTGATCCGGCCGCATACGCACGCAGCAACTGACGGCATTCTGCCACGCCGCGGCTGTTCACTGTGGACAGTCCGGTTTCGTCGTGCGATCAATTTCTTGATGGTGGCCCGCTCACATTGAGTCGGCTGAAAAGGGAACACGGTGAGGACATTCCGCCCAAGTCCGTGACTGCCCCCGCAACTGTAAGCGGCGAGCGACCCCGGCGAACACCACTGAGCTGTCAAAGTTCGGGAAGGTTCGGGGAAGTGTTGATCCGCAAGTCAGGAAACCTGCCATCTCGGATGCGCCATGCGCATCTTGGTCACCTTAACCCGGGCGGGGCGCCCAGGAACGGAGAGACGCCAGATGGACCGAACGGCCCCTGACACATCACCGCGACCTTATCGTCCCTGCCCCCTTGCGCGGAGGGCGCGATGCTTCTGGAACGAACGATTTCTCAACTTGATGTAGGTCCGTTACTGGCTGAAGAGGCGCGGCAAATGGGCCAACTCGGATATATGCAATGGATCGCTGGGTTGCCGGGTAATGCCGACTATGAGAGTGCGGCGGTAACCGCGCACCGCGCTGCGATCCCCTTCGCCGTATCTTCGCCAGCAGTCGCTGAATTCTGTGAACTGCTAGCCGCGTCCATAAGGGAGCCATTGACCCCGCTGGCGCTCTCAATGCCTGCAAGGAAACGCCGCGGCGGGGCGGGTGCCCGGCGATCATGCAGGTCGTCCTTCGAGTTCGCTACCATCTCATCGAAGGGGTAAGCCGGTGACGGGCGCCAACCCATGCTTCGAAATCTGTAGGTTCAATGGTGCAACCGGGTTCTGCCGGGAATCTGCCCCTGCCAGAGATGGGATTGCTGAGCGGCACGGCGAGTCAGATTCCTGACCCAGCGCTTTGTCAAATGAGTTTGCGGGCGTGGGAATGGCTAGCTCACAGTGCCGCAGACCAGGTCAACTCGAGGCGAAAGGGCAGGGCCCGCTAATGCAGGCCCTGTTGGTGGTTTAACGAAGGTTCGCTCAGGCCGAGCTTAAGTCTTTTCCGGCAGCTCCTGCATCACCATGGGCGACGGATAGTACCGGAAACCCTCGCCGTGTTTGGCAATGTGGCCAATGCCCGGCCAGGGGAAATGATATGCGATCATCGGCATCCGCTGGGCCGCCAGCATGTCGAGCACCCGGTATCTGGTTTTCGCGGACGTTTTCGGATCCGTGTCGTAAGCAAACTCCATCAACGGTTTTTCGAGCAACAGAACATGATGGTGGGTGGTATCGCCGATCGCCAGCATGCTTTGTCCGTCCGACGTGAGCAGAAAGATCGTGTGTCCCAGGGTATGGCCCGGAGCAGCCATGGCCTGGATGCCCGGCAGAAACTCTTCACCGTCCTTCATGAAGACAATACGATCCCGGTTGGGCAACAGGTTTTTGCGCGCGCCCTCGACGAACAGCTTCATGTAGCCTGGCTCCGTCCAGGAGAGCTTGGCCTCATCCGTCCAGAAATCGAAATCCGTCTGGGAAATGTAAATCTGGGCGTTCGGGAAATTGCGCTCGCCGCTGTCAGTCATGATGCCCCAGACGTGATCGCAATGCCCATGCGTGCACAAGACGGCATCGATTGCCGCCGGATCAATCCCGGCAACCTTGAGGTTTTCCATCATCTTGCCCGTTGTCGGGCCGAATATGGTCGACTGCCCCATGCCGGTGTCAAAAAGGACGAGGTTCTTGCCCGTGTTAAGGACCAGAATATTCTGCTCGAGAATGACGTTCGAGGGATCAAGGAAGTTGGAGGTGAGCATATTGCCAACTTCCTCCTTGGTAGTGCCGAGAAAGCTCGCAGACGGCTCACCCAGGGGCAAAATACCGTCCGAGATTACGGTACCCTGCATCGAGCCGTGCTTGAAGCGGTAGAAGTAAGGGGCCTGATCGGTCGCCATTGGGGCTTTGGCCAGGGCCTGTTCTCCCTGCAACCCGAGGGTTGACACGCCCGCCAGCGCCGCGGTTCCCCATAAAGTCTGTCGCCTCGTCAACGTGAGATCATGCATAGCCGTTCCTCCTTGTTTTGTCGGGGGCCGCATCGGCGAACTGTCGATGAGCTCGATCTCTTTGACCGAGTGTGAATGCCGATAGTGTCTCCTTCGGCCCAGCTGCTTGAATGTCCAGACGTGGGATCTGGACACTCCCAGCCTATCACCTCACCAGACGGTAGCAACGTAAAACGCAACAATGTTGCGTTACGTAACGGCAACTCGCATGCCCCTCAGGTCTCTCGGTTGACCAAACAAACGGTGGTCGCGGACCGAGGGCAGGCCGGCCAGATATCGCGTGAATTAAAGCTCGCGCTTCATGAACGCGCCGCCCTTCATGATGAGCGGCAGGTGCTTTCCCTGACCCGTAAGAAGCGAGAGATCGGCCAGCGGGTCCCCGTCAACAACGATCAGATCAGCGTGGGCGTTCTTCTCGATCACCCCGATCTCACCTTCTGCGCGTACAGCCTTCGCCGCATAGATCGTCGTGGATCGGATAACTTCTATCGCTGGCAGATGACGTGCACGCAGGGTGAACTCATCTGACTGGTAAGGATGCATGCCGCCCAGAAGGTCACTGCCATAGGCCATCATCACGCCGGCGTCGGCGAGTATCTCCAGTGCCTTGAGCCCAGCGCTGCGCACATCCTCAATCTTCGCGACGGACTCCGGCGGAAGCCCAAGATCCGCACCGACCTTCGCCAGTGCATCATAGGCGATGTTGGTCGGTACGACGAAGGCGCCGCATTCTTTCAGGAACTTCGCCGTATCAGGCTCAATGAGATTTCCGTGCTCCACAGAGATCACACCGCACTCAAGGGCTCTCCGGATCGCCTCGTCGGTGTAGAGATGAGCAGCCACGTAGGTTTGGGCACTATTGGCCTCCTCGACAGCGGCTTTCATCTCATCCCGGGAAAATCCGAGAAATGCGATTGGGTCGGTTGGCGATGAGACGCCCCCATTCGCCATCAGTTTGATGAACTCCGCGCCCCCCATGATCTCTTCACGAGCGACGCGGCGCAGCTCGTCAACGCCATCGACAACACGGCCGAGCGCACCGACCTTGTCGCCGTAGTAATCAACGCTGCGGTGATGAAATCGACCCCGATAGTCCGTGTGTCCACCGGTCTGGGATAGCGCCTTCCCGCAGATGATAAGTCGCGGCCCGATGATGCTGCTTTCTTCGACCGCCATCTTAAGCCCGATATCCGCGCCACCAAGATCGCGCACTGTCGTGAAGCCGCGCATCAGCATGTCGTTCATGATCTTTGCTGCACGCACGGACACCAGACTGTTCGGCAGTTCGGTGTTTGCGGTGAGATTGATGTCGGTTGCGATGACATGGACATGGCAATCGATGAGCCCGGGCATGAGTGTCTTGCCCGCAAGATCCATGACCTCCGCGCCGGATGCAGACAGCCGAGCGGCGCTGACCTCCTGGATCTTGCCATCAGAGACAAGAACGTCGTGATCGGACAGCGCTTCGTCAGCGCGGCCGTCAAGCAGCGTGGCGTTGCGGAACAGAATGGGGTTTTGCGGCATGGTTGGCTCTCTATTTGTTTCTCGCTGCACTCTAGGCTGCGGGCGTTTCGGCCACCACCCCCAACACCCGCACTTACGGCTGGTAGGGCAATGACGAGTGATGCAACACAATCCGCAATGTGCCTTCTGCGTCCTTCTTGTAGCCCCAGCTCTTGTCGACCTTAGTGACCTGACCGTCCTTGTCCGTCATGGTCACCCAGCCCATCCACATGGCCACATCCTCCTGAATGAAGCTCGCTGAAGTGCATGACACGACTTCTCGCCATCCTTTCAGTCCGAATCCCCTGTCGAGCGGATAGTCCGGATTGTGGCCGACGAAGTAGGACAGCGCGCCGTCCCGGGTCGGGCGAAATGTCTTTTCGCCACTTGCCAGCGTCGGTTTGAACAGCACCGGCCCCAGGTTGTAGCCATACGCCCCGTCAAGAGCGGCGTTGGCCTCTACGCGGGCACCGTCTATCCCGTCCGCTTCATAGGCTTTTGCAATCGCAATCAGGGCATCGCCCCAAACTTTCCGGGCTTGGGCGAGATCAGCTTCCGTAATAGACACAAGCAGGCTTTCCTTTCCTCACTGCAAGGGCGCTTGTTTCAACCGTCAACAAGCACCTTGCAATAGGCTGAAGGACGTACCCAAACAAGGCTTGGACGCGCAAGAACCCTGGCACGTTGTTCAACAGGTGACTAACCGCGGATTGTGATACTTTCTATTGTCGTGCCACCAGCACCGTTGTAGTCCGTTGGGCTGTGAGCCCCAGATGGGGCGATGGCCGAAGGAGGCGGTTTTGGCGCTACTCACTTATCTGACGACGACCCACTTCGATTTCGGCGCAGTGCAGATGCTGCCGAAAGTCCTGGCGCGTGCCGGCATCACGCGGCCCCTGATCACCACCGACAAGGGCGTCGTCGCGGCTGGGATCTTCGAAACGATCAAAGAGGTGCTCGGACAAGAGCTGTCGGCAGCGGTTTACGACGAAACACCCGGCAACCCGACCGAGGAAGCAACCATTGCGGCACTCGAAGTCTACAAGGCCGCCGACTGCGATGGCGTTCTGGGTCTCGGCGGCGGTTCGGCCATGGACCTTGGCAAGGCGGTGGCATTGCTTGCAGGGAGCGGTGGGGAACTGGCGACTTATGACCCTCTGGCCGGCGGCAACCGCCACGTCAAAGACATCGCCCCGGTCGTTGCCGTGCCGACCACATCGGGCACAGGTTCAGAAGTCTCCGTCGGCTTCGTGATCGTACTGAAAGATGGACGCAAGATCGCCTTTGGCGGTCCGCGCTTCGTGCCGGTTGCCGCTGTCTGCGATCCAGAGCTGACAATCGGCCTTCCGCCAGCCATCACCGCCGGCACCGGCATGGACGCAATCACGCACTGTATCGAGGGCTTTCTATCACCCAACATAAATCCGCCTGCAGACGGTGTCGCGCTTGATGGACTATGGCGCGGCTGGCGCCATCTGGAGCAGGCGGTCCATCACGGCTCGGATCGCGGTGCACGCTGGGAGATGATGATGGCCTCGACGGAAGGTGCCCTCGCCTTCCCGAAAGGACTTGGCGCAGTGCACGCGATGAGCCATGCGCTCGGCCGCCTCACCGAACCGCGCCTCCATCACGGCACGCTCAACGCCGTGCTGCTTCCGGCCGTGTTGCGCTTCAATGAAGGATCGGTGCCTGCAGAGAAGTATGATCGCCTGCGCATTGCTATGGG
>JBCCEL010000311.1:0-6890 GCA_039030315.1 Pseudomonadota bacterium | reverse complement strand
GCCGCGGCGCCAAGCGCGTCGTCGTCACCATGTGCATCGGCGGCGGCCAGGGCGCAGCCGGCCTGTTCGAGGTCTGTTAGTTTCTCCTCTGTCGCCCCGGACAAATGGAAGCGAAGCTGGAGTGCAGATCCGGGGCCCAGCGTATGAAGTGCCGAAGGCGCATTGGCCGCATTAAGCGGCCTGAGGCGGCTTGCGCCACATTTTGCGCTGGATCCCGGATCTGCGTTGCGGCTTCGCCTTCACTTGTCCGGGATGACACACAGGAGAAACTAACAGACCTCGAACAGGCCGGCTGCGCCCTGGCCGCCGCCGATGCACATGGTGACGACGACGCGCTTGGCGCCGCGGCGCTTGCCTTCCAGCAAAGCATGGCCCACCAGGCGGGCGCCGGTCATGCCATAGGGGTGGCCGATGGCGATTGAGCCGCCGTTGACATTGAGTTTCTCGTTCGGGATGGCCAGCTTGTCCCGGCAGTAGAGAACCTGCACGGCGAAGGCTTCGTTGAGCTCCCACAGATCGATGTCGTCGATCGTGAGCCCATGCTTGTCCAGAAGCTTCGGGACCGCGAAGATCGGGCCAATACCCATCTCGTCCGGCTCACAGCCCGCCACCATGAAGCCGCGGAAGATTCCGAGAGGTTCGAGACCCTTCTTCTCCGCGACACCTGACTCCATGACGACGCAGGCCGAGGCCCCGTCGGAAAGCTGCGAGGCGTTGCCCGCGGTGACGAAATAGTCCGGTCCCTGCACGGGCTTCAGGTTGGCCAGGCCGTCCATATTCGTTTCCGGCCGGTTGCCCTCGTCCTTGGCGAGCGTCACCTCCTCCAGGAGAATGTCGCCGGTTTCCTTGTTCTCCACTTTCTTGACCGTGGTGATCGGAACGATTTCGTCGTCGAACAGGCCCTGCTCCTGGCCGGCTGCACAGCGCTGCTGGCTCTGCAGGCCGAACTCATCCTGCTCCTCGCGGGAAATGCCGTAGCGCTTTGCCACGATATCGGCCGTCTGGATCATCGGCAGATAGAGCTCAGGCTTGTGCTCTGTGATCCATTCCTCCTGAAACTCCAGATTGCGGCCGGGCTGTGTGGCCGTGACGTGCTCTATGCCGCCTGCAAGGCAGATATCAGCGCCATCGACCATAACGTGATGGGCAGCGGACGCGACCGCCTGCAGGCCGGAGGCGCAATAGCGGGAGACGACAAAACCGCTGGCCGTCACCGGAACGCCTGCGCGCAAGGCCGAGGCCCGTGCGATGTTCGATCCGGTCTGGCCCTCATGCAGGCCGCAACCATAGACCACATCGTCGATCTCACCGGGCTCGATGCCGGCCCGCTCGATGGCGTGCTTTGCCGCATGCGCGCCAAGGGTGACCGCATGGGTATTGTTGAAGGCCCCCCGGAAGGCCTTGGCGATCGGGGTTCTGGCGGTGGAAACAACAACGGCTTTGCGCATGGTTCTGCTCCGTTTGGGGTGGGGGCTCAGCCGTTCAGGCTGGCGAATGTCTTGTCCTGTTCGGCGAGCTCACGCAGCAGCGGAGCCGGCTCCCAGAAATCGTGATCCTTGTTGAAGGCCTCGATAGTCGCAAGCACGTTCTTCAGACCGATCGTGTCCGCCCAGTGCATGGGGCCGCCGCGGTGGCGCGGGAAGCCGTAGCCGTTGATCCAGGCTACATCGATATCGCTGGCGCGCTGCGCAATACCTTCCGCCAGCACGCGGGCCCCCTCGTTGACCACGATGTAGAAACAGCGCTGCAGGATCTCTTCATCGCTGATCTCGCGCTGCTTGATGCCGGACCTCTCCGCGGCTTCGGCGATGATGCCGTCCACGTCAGGGTTCGGGGCCTTTGCCCGCGTTTCCGGATCGTAGAGGTAGTATCCCCTGCCCGTCTTCTGGCCGAACCAGCCGCGCTCGCAAATGCGGTCGGAGACGGTGCTGTAGCGGATGGCGGGATCGCGGAGATGGGCGCGGGCCTTGCGCATGGCCCAGCCGATGTCGAGGCCGGCCAGATCGGCCACGGAAAGCGGCCCCATGGCCATGCCGAACCTGGTCAATGCGGCATCGACCTGACTGGGCGAGCAGCCTTCCTCCAGCAGGAACTGGGACTCGCGGATATAGCCTTCGAAGGTACGGTTGGCGATGAAGCCGTGACAGACCCCGGCAACGATGCAGGTCTTGCCGAGCTTCTTGCCGACGCTCAGGGCCGACTGGAGAACTTCAGGCTCCGTCCTGTCCGCGCGCACCACTTCCAGCAATTTCATGATGTTGGCGGGGCTGAAGAAATGCATACCCAGAACATCGCCCTCCCGGCCCGGCACGGTCCGGGCAATCTCGTCGATATCCAGGTAGGAGGTGTTGCTGGCGAGGATGGTGCCCGGTCTGGTCAGCTCGCCGAGCCGCGTGAAGATCTGCTTCTTCACATCCATCTCTTCGAACACTGCTTCGACGATCATGTCGACGCCGGCCGCATCGGCAAGTTCCGTGGTGCCGGAAAGCCTGCCCAGCCGGTCCGCCTTCTGGTTCTCGCTGATCCGGCCCTTGGCGATCGATCCGTCATAGGTCTTCGAGATCCGTCCACGCGCGCGCTCAAGCGCCTCGGCATTGTTGTCCACGAGCGTGACCGGGAGACCGGCATCCAGGAAGGCGATGGTGATGCCCGTGCCCATGGTGCCCGAGCCCAGAACCGCTGCGGAACTCACCGGCCGGGGTTTGGCCGCGCCGGCTTCACCCTTGACCCGGGAGGATTGCCGATCGGCAAAGAAGGCATAACGCAATGCGGCGGCTTCGTCGGACGTGACGCAGCGCTGGAAGATCTCGCGCTCCTTCTTCAGCCCGTCCGCGATGGGGAGGTTGACGGCTGCCTCCAGGCAATCGATGCAGGCCTGCGGTGCGGCCGCCCCGCGGCTCCTGCGGGCCCAGGTCGCGCGCAGCTTGTCGAAGAAATCGTCAGATGGAAGATCAACCGACTTTTCATCCGTGACCGGGTGTTCGTCCCGGCCGATAATGCTGTCCGCGAAGGCAACAGCGTCCGCCACGAAATCCTCGCCGACAAGCGCATCGACCAGACCGGTCGTGACCGCATGATCGCCGCGGACCGGCTTGCCGGTGACGATCATGTCCGCGGCTTCCGCCAGACCGACCAGACGGGGCAGGCGCTGCGTTCCGCCTGCGCCCGGCGGAATGCCGAGATTGACCTCGGTCTGGCCCATTTTGCAGTCAGCCGTGCTGACGCGGTAGTGGCACGAGAGCGCCATCTCCAGGCCGCCGCCGAGCGCATGCGCCCGAAGAAGCGCGATCACGGGCTTTCCGCTCCTGGTGATGTCGACGATCAGGTCGCGCAGGTTGGGCTCATCTTCCGGCCATGGCTTGCCCTGGATGCGGATGTCCGCCCCGCCGAAAATGCCCCGGGTGCCGCCCGCCAGCACAACTGCCTTGATCGCATCATCGGCATTCGCCGCGGCCAGCGCATCGATGGTGCCGCGCGGCACGCCAATGCTCCAGGCGTTGACCGGCGGATTGTCGATGGTGATGACGCGCACCGCGCCATGGGTCTCGGCCTTGATGAAGTCTCCGTCAGACATGCCTGGATGTGTCCTGTCTCAATCTCGCAAGGCGCCCCTTTTAGACCCCCGGGGAGCTTCCGCAAAGGCCAAGAGCGATGAAGTTCCGATTGCGCCAAGCAGGGTCTTGGTGTAGTTCTTATTGTACATTTGTTCAACAAGAGGGTGGGATGTCATGACCGAACGCAATCCGCGGTATGACATCCTGTTCGAGCCCGTGCAGATCGGGCCGGTAACGGCGCCGAACCGTTTCTACCAGACGCCCCACGCTACGGGCATGGGCTACACCAGCCCGAATGCCTCGGCAGCCTTGCGCGGCATCAAGGCCGAAGGCGGCTGGGGCGTGGTGTGCACGGAGTACTGCTCCATTCATCCCACATCCGAGGACTCGCCCTACGCCTACCTGACTATGTGGGACGAGGACGATGTGGAGGCACTGTCGCTTACGGCTGACGCCATACACGAGCATGGCGCGCTTGCGGGCATCGAGCTCTGGCATGGCGGCCAGCACTGCATCAACAAGCAGATGCGCGAACCGGCTATGTCGCCGTCGGAACTCTCCAGCTATTTTGTCCAGCCCCAGCAGTCGCGCATGATGGACAAGCAGGACATCGCCGAATTCAGACGCTGGCAGGTCAACGCCGCCCAGCGTGCAAAGCGGGCCGGCTTCGACATCGTCTATGTTTATGCGGGCCACGGCTACCTGCCGTTCCAGTTCCTCTCCGCTCTCACCAACAGGCGCACGGACGAGTATGGCGGATCGCTGGAGAACCGGGTGCGCCTTGTCCGCGAGATGCTCGAGGACACCAGGGACGCCGTCGGCGACACCTGCGCCGTGGCGGTCCGGCTTGCTGTCGATGAACTGCATGGCCCCGACGGCATCACCAGCGAAGGCGAAGGCCGGGAGATTGTCGAGATGCTCGCCGAACTGCCGGACCTTTGGGACGTAAACCTCGCCGGCGACCTTGGCTACGATTCCCGCAGTTCGAGGTTTTCCGCAGAAGGGTTTCAGGAAGAGCACATTGCCTTCGTCAAATCGGTGACCACCAAGCCGGTGGTGAGCGTCGGGCGGTTCACATCGCCGGACACCATGGCCGGACAGATCAAACGCGGCGTCCAGGATTTCATCGGCGCCGCCCGGCCCTCCATCGCCGACCCGTTTCTCCCGAGAAAGATCGCCGAGGGGCGCGAGGACGAAATCCGGGAATGTATCGGCTGCAATATCTGCCGCTCCTCCAACAATGAAGGCGTCTATCTGCGCTGCACCCAGAATCCCACCATGGGTGAGGAATGGCGCCGCGGCTGGCATCCGGAAGTGATCGCGCCGAAACGGTCAGGCGGTCGGGTGCTTGTGGTCGGGGCCGGACCGGCGGGGCTGGAGGCAAGCCTGGCGCTTGGACGCCGCGGCTATGATGTGATGCTGGCCGAGGCGACGCGAGAGCTCGGCGGACGGCTGGTGAACGAAGCGGCCCTTCCTGGTCTCGGCAACTGGATGCGGGTGCGCGATCACCGGGTCCATATGCTGGACAAGCTCGGCAATGTGGAGATCTTCCGCGAGAGCAGGCTCGGCGCCGATGATGTCTTCGCCGTGGAAGCCGATCACGTGGTAGTCGCCACCGGCAGCATCTGGCGGCGCGACGGCGCGGGCACCTTGTCCCAGCAACCGGCCGGGATCGGGGCGGATGCGCCTGTGATCGCACCGGAGGACCTGTTTGCCGGTGCCGCTGCCGCGGGGAAGATAACGGTCTATGATGACGAGCACTACTTCATGGGCGGGGCGCTCGCCGAGCGTTTCGCCCGCGCTGGCACGAAGGTGACCTACGCAACGCCGCACAATCTGGTGTCCGCCTGGACGGAGATGACCAACGAACAGATGTACATCCAGGCCCGGCTGATTGAGCTCGGAGTCGAGTTCCAGTTCGCCAGGTCCTTGCGTGCCGCGACGAGGGACAAGGCCGTCTGGGCCTGCACCTATACAGGGCAGACGAGCGAGACCCCGTGCGAGCAATTGCTGCTTGTGACCGGCCGCCTGCCGGAACGCGGCCTTTATGACGATCTGCAGGCCCGCCGCGAGACATGGCAGGATCACGGGCTGAAATCAGTGGAGCGGATCGGCGACTGCCTGGTGCCGTCTTCCATCGCCGATGCGGTCTATCGCGGCCACCGCTACGCCCGCGAACTGGAAGAGCCGGCCGCCAACCGGCTCCCGAGACGCGAACGCCCGACACCCCTCATCCTTCAAGGAGCAACGCCATGAACGCCCGTGCCCAAGGCCGCCGCCGCAGAGCCGTCAACCGGGAAGAGCGCCAGGCCGCGTCCCTGGCCCAGCGCCCCTTCAAGCAGGTCACCTACCGCTACAAGCCGCAGGAGATCCTGAGTGCCGACCAGGTGGAGGCGATCCACCGGACCGCGCTGCAGATCCTCAAGGAGGTCGGCTTCAAGGTGCTTTCAGACAGGGCACGCGAGGCCTATGCCTCTGTCGGCTTCGATACCGATGACGCCTCCCAGCTTGTCCGTTTCGATCCGGAGGGCGTGGAGGCGCTGGTTGCCAAGGCGCCGGCCGAGTTCGAGCTGGCGGCCCGCAACCAGGCGCATAACATCAGGTTCGGCGGCCCGCATGCCGTCTTCACCGGCGTCGGAGGCCCGGCCTATGTAAGTGATCTCGACAAGGGGCGCCGGGCCGGCACGTATGACGAAGTCTGCGACTTCATGCGCCTCATCCAGAGCCTCAACATCATGCACCAGGAAGGCGGCGGCGGCTTCGAGGCCCTCGACCTGCCGGCCGAGACACGCCATCTCGATCTCTTCTACGCCTGCTGCACGCTGACCGACAAGAACTGGCAGCCCTGGGGCATGGGCCGGGCCCAGGCCATGGATGCCATGAACATGGCCGCCATCTCACACCAGGTTTCGCTTGAGGAGCTCTGCGACCTGCCGGTCTTTGCCTGCATCATCAACACCAACTCGCCGCTGCAACTCGATATACCCATGGCGGAAGGCCTGATGACCATGGCTGAGCACGGTCAGTGCGCGGTGGTGACGCCGTTCACCCTGTCCGGCGCGATGTCACCGGTCACCCTGGCCGGCGCCCTTGCCCAACAGCACGCCGAGGCGCTGGCCGGCATGGCCCTGACGCAGATCGTCCGGCCCGGCGCACCCACCATGTATGGCGGCTTCACCTCCAACGTGGACATGAAGACGGGTTCGCCTGCCTTCGGCACGCCGGAATACGCCCAGGCCGCGCAGGCCTCAGGTCAGCTTGCGCGCCATGTCGGCGTTCCGTTCCGCTCATCCAACGTCACCTCCGCCAATGCCAACGATGCCCAGGCCGCCTATG
>JBCCEL010000310.1:0-6894 GCA_039030315.1 Pseudomonadota bacterium | reverse complement strand
TTCTACTCGCCGATCATCTCCGACTGGCGGAACTCGGAAAGCTGGGTGGAGGCGGGAAGCCCGGATGCGATGCAGAAAGCCAATGCCGTGTGGAAGCAGGCACTGGCGGACTACGAGGAGCCGGCGATCGATCCGGGGGTGGCGGAAGAAGTGGATGCGTTTGTGGCCAAGCGGAAGGAAGAGGGCGGAGCGCCGGTGGATTTCTAGATCCGGAACTCCAAGCCCTCCGGCCGGGTCACCCGGCCGGAGAGATTCCTGAATGGCATGCCGTTGCCTGCGCCTGAAAGCAGTTGATGGGTCAGCGCGGCGTACGGAACAGGCCCGCGGGGCTCGGCCTAGTGATCGTGACCGTGATCGTCGTCATCATCGTGGACGTGCCTGGCCTCGACGTCGATCCTCGCGGAGTAATGGACGACCACGCAGGTTTCCTTTTCACGGTCATGTTCAAGCACGCCGCCCATGTTCACGACGTTGAACGAAATGAACTCAAGATGTGGGTGGTGGTTATGACCAGGCGCCGGGCAGGCAAGTTGTTGAAGCGCGCTCGCGACGGCATCGTCGAAACTCGTGTGCGAATGGCCGATCACACTGACAACATCGGTGTGTTCGAAATGATTTGAGGGGTTCTTGGTTGCTTTGGATTGCATGGATGCTTCTCCTGATGGCCGTTAAACCGAATTCTGTGTTGAAATTCAATTTGTAAGAGCTGGAGTCATATTTATTGATATAAAATATAAATGTGAATTCGATCACAGTTTATATCAGTAATCGAAAATAATGCTGCGTTAGATATGCTTATGTTTGTGTAGGGTGCGACCTGGTTGCGTCAGATGCCAATTTGATGTTTTGAGCGCGGATGCCGTTTCGAGAGCATACAGGCGAGATCGGTCGCCGATACGGAAACTGCCACTGCGGCGCGATCAGCTTCCGCTTCTCCGCTCCCGCCATCACCGACGCCATGCTCTGCAACTGCTCCATATGCCGGCGGAAGGGGGCGTTGCTGAGCACGTTTCTGGTTCCGGGGGAGGAACTGACGGTCGATGTCAGGGACAATGCCCTTGCGACCTACCAGTTCGGCACGATGGTCGCGAAACACCAGTTCTGCCGCGTCTGCGGGGTCTCACCATTCGTCTCCACGCGCCTGAACCCCGGGCAGTACAGGATCAATCTCGGCTGTGTGGAGGGGCTGGATCTGTCCGGTCTGGAAGTCATTGACTTTGACGGGACTGCCATTTGAGTGAGCTGAATTGCTTGCTATGTGGACGCTCCGGGCTGGTGTATGCCTGCGCGCAAGTTGATGCGGTATGGACGGAGAATGTCCCAGCACGATTATGATCTCCTGGTCGCCGGGGCCGGGATGGTGGGGATGTCCACCGCCCTCTGGGCGCGGAAAGAGGGCTTGCGCGTGCTTCTCTGCGACCCCAATCCGCCGGGGTCCGGAACGACTTACGGATCGGCCTGTACGATCGCGACCTATGCCTGCATCCCGGTCAACAGCCCGGCCATCTTCTCCTCGCTGCCTAGGCTTCTGACCAGCCGGGAAAGCCCGCTCAGCTTCAACCTTGCGCACGGGCTCAGAAACCCGGGCTGGATGGTTGCTTTCCTGGCCAATTGCCGGGCCGGCAAGGTGCGCCATATCACCGGGGCACTCGGGCGATTTCTGCGACATGCCGACGCCGGTCTGGATCCGCTGATCGCCGAAGCGAAAGCCGAGGACCTCGTGATCAACAACGACTGCCTCTATGTGTGGTCGAGCCGCGCCGGCTATGAGCAGGCCCGCGAAGGCAACGCAATGCGCGCGGCGCAAGGAGTGGCGTTCGACGAATTGTCCGCGGAAGACGTCCGCCGGCTCGAACCCAACCTTCTCCAAGACCTGTACCGGGGACTCCTGTTCAAGGGAGCACGGCATCTGGCGAGCCCGCAAGAGCTGGTTACCCGCATGCTTGCCCGCTTCGAAACCCTTGGGGGCACGTATGTCGCGCAGAGGGTTATCGGTTCAGAGCCCGATGATACCGGCGTCACCGCACGGCTCGGCGACGGCACGGCCGTTCGCGCGGGCCATCTTGCGGTGACCGCTGGCGCCCGCTCAAGCCGGGTTCCGGGTACCGGTGCCGAACGCCTGCCGCTTGGCACAGAACGAGGCTATCACATCCTCTACCGCGACCATGGAGACCTTGTCTCCCGCCCGGTCGGCTGGGCCGAAGCCGGTTTCTATGCAACGCCGATGGCCCAGGGTCTGCGTATCGCCGGCACGGTGGAGATCAACGCGATCGATGCGCCGGTCAACACGGGATGCCTGGACTATCTCCAACGCAAATCGCACGAGATGTTCGGAACACGGCTCGGTGCGCCCGACGAAACCTGGCTGGGGCATCGTCCGACCATGCCCGATTCACTGCCGGTCATCGGTCTGTCACCGAAGTCCGGCCGCATCATCCTGGCGTTCGGCCATCAGCACATAGGGCTGACGCTGGGCGGCGTAACCGGCAAGGTGGTCACGGATCTGGCGCAGGGACGGGAGCCGGATCCTGCTATCTCTGATTTCGCACCGTCACGATTTTAGGGCACGTTTGCAGATGACGTAGCTCTCGATTGGCATACGGGTCTATCGACGGTCCTCGCTGCCATCCGCGCGAATAGGCAATGAAAGTCCGCCTGATCCGGTGCCGAACCCGGCATATGATGTCATCGTGGAGAGCTTTTCTGAACCGGCGAGGTCACTCGCCTCGCTCTAGCCGGGCTATCGGTGCCGGTCGGGTGCCAGCTTCTGCTGCAGCCGGTTCATTCCGCTGATCCAGCGGTCGTAGTCGCCAGTCTTGCGGCTCATGTACTCACGCACCTGGGGATGGGGCAGGATGAGGAACGTCTCCTCACGCAGGCCCTCCACCACCGCCTCTGCCACCTCCTCAGGTGCAAGAACCCCGTCGACGGCCGCCGACAGGCCGCCTGTGGCCTCGCCTTCGATCATGGCGGTCTGCACCGCCTGGGGGCAGAGCAGCGAGACCCTGATGCCCTCATGGCCATGAGTAATGGCCACCCACTCGCCAAAGCCCACGGCGGCATGCTTGGTGACGCCATACGTCGCCGAACCGATCTGGTTCAGCAGGCCAGCCGCAGACGCGGTGTTCAGGAGATAACCGCCCCCCCGCGCAATCATGCGCGGCACCACCGCACGGGCCGCATGGACGTGGGACATGACGTTCACCTCCCACAGCCGCTGCCAGTCGTCCAGCGGGGTCGACAAGCCGCCGCGGCACATGATCCCGGCGTTGGAGCAGAACAGATCAATCGGGCCGATATCCCGCTCCGTCCGCTCCACCAGACCCTCGACGTCCTGTGCGCGGGACACATCGAGCGCAACGCCAAGTCCGCCGATGTCATCGGCCACACGCGCTGCAGCCTCGCCGTCAAGATCGGCCACGACCAGCGCCTTGGTGCCTTCGCGGTGAAACCGCCTGACCAGCGCTTCGCCGATCCCGTTGCCGCCGCCGGTTACCACCGCGATCTTGTCTTTCAGGTTCATCGGGCCTGCCTCACTGCTCTTCTGTCCCGGGCAAACCTAGGTCATCGCGAGCCGCGCCGAAACCGCAATCGGCGGGAATCCAGCTTCGGTATCCTTGCGCATTACCGGCCGGGGCCAGCAGGTCTTGCGACGAACCAATCCTGCCCCATCTTGCCGCCGAGACCCGTCCAGGCGCCGCGGTGGAATTCGAAAACGAGGCCGCGCTCCGTCAGCTGCCGCTCCAGCCAATGGCGGTCGTAGGATATCGCGAACAGCGGGTTGTCCGGACGCTCCGTGCGGCAGGTGCCGCTCAGGACGTGGCCCATTGAATACAGGGCCTTCCCCTCGACAATCTGAGCAAGCACATCGCGGTCATGGCAGAAGGCAGTGAAGATCAGTTTCGATCCTTCGGTCATGAGGCCGGCGATCTCATCCAGATAGTGCACGACATCGTGCTCGAACATGTGTGTAAAGACGCTGAACGCCAGTACCGAACCGGGCCGCTCGTCCCCAAGCATCGGCTCGAGGCGGATATCGGCCTGTGCGCCCTGCCTGTTATAGAAGTCGTTCTGATAGTCGATGTGGATGAAGCGGAAGTTTGGCGCTCTGGTTGAGAACCTGCGGTTCAGAAACGCGACCTGTTTGTGGTTGACGTCGAACCCGGCATAGCCATCCGCTTAGCCCGCATCGAGGAGCGCATAAGCGAAGCGGCCCCAGCCGCAGCCGATGTCGAGCAGTGGTCCGCTGTTCAGATCGAGGCCCAATTCCACGCACCGCCCGACCAGCCGGCGCCCGTGCTGAAAACCCTCAGCCGCGGTCGCATGCATGTCCACGAGGTTCGGCGGCGGGAAGGGTACGCCCTTCACGGATCCTCTCGTCAATCCGAGATAGTCGGGCACCTTGCCCAGCTGCCGGAGCAATATTCGTGCTTTCGCCATGGTCTGGTGCTCTGGAGTTCAGATCCTATCAGCCCCATGCAACCCGACACAAGCGATAGCCGGAGTGTATCCGGCTCCGAATGGGCTCTTGCGTGCACCGGCCACAGGCACCATCATCTGACCCATGGACCAGATCGCGCCGCCGTTTCCAGAGGAATACGATATCGAGGTGTGCCCGCTCGAAGGCACGGTCGAAGCACGGCACGGAGATATCGTCCTGGCGTCGAGTTCGGCCGCGCGTGTCATGTACGAGACGCGGCTGCCACCGGCCGTTTATTTTCCGCGCGGCGATGTGACGGTCGACCTGCAGGAGGCGCCGGAGCACCGGACGTTCTGCCCGTTCAAGGGAACGGCGACATACTGGGATCTGGAGGTTGCGGGCGAGACTATCGTCAACGGCGCATGGTCCTACCAGAAGGCACTGCCCGAGGCTGAAGACATCGAAGGCTATATCGGCTTCATGCCCAGCGCGCTTACGTCTCTTGAATGCAAGGGGCCGAAGATCGCGCCGCGTGAAGACGGCAACATTTCCGGCCCGCTGATCGACTGGCTCATGCGCGGGGCCTGGCAATGCGGGAGCCCCGAAGAACTGACCCGGGCATTGGGTCAAAGGCTCAATGCCCAAGGCGTGGTAGTGTCGCGCATCGGCATTCTCATATGGTCGCTGCACCCGCTGATCGTAGGCAAGAACTACACCTGGGAGCGCGCGACCGGTGAGGTGGTGAGCCGCACGCCGTCGTACGATCTGCTGGAGAATCCGGTCTATACCAATAGCCCGTTCCGGCATGTCGCGAACGGTCTGGGCGGTGTGCGCCAGAATCTGACAGTCGAGGACGCGGAGTTCAAGTTCCCGATCATAGATGAGCTGCGCGCGGAGGGGGCGACCGATTACGTCGCCATGCCGCTGCCGTTCTCCGACGGGCGCTACAACGTGATGACGCTGGCATGCGACCATCCGGCGGGCTTCACCACGGCCAATCTTGGCCTCGTGTTCGAATGTGCCACCGTGATCAGCCGCTTCTATGAGGTCTTCACCCTGAAGGAGAACGCGTCCGCCCTCCTCGGCACCTATCTCGGCAAGCGCACGGGCGCGCGGGTCCTCGGCGGCGAGATCCGCCGCGGCGACGGGGACGAGATCGACGCGGCGGTCCTGATGTGCGATCTGCGGCACTCCTCCAAATGGGAGGGGGAGCTGGAGCGCCCGGTCTATCTCGATCTGCTCAACCGGTTCTTCGAACTCACCACCGATATCGTCAATGCCCATGACGGCGAGGTGCTGAAGCTCATCGGCGATGCCATCCTCGCAATCTTCCCGGCCGGCGGTGATGCGTCCACAGCCTGCTGTCAGGCGGTTGCCTCGGCGCGGGAGATTGCCGAAACGATCGGCGATGTCCCCATTGCGGAAACGGGCCAGGTTGCGGACTGCGCAATCGGTGTTGCCTTCGGCAACGTCACCTACGGCAATGTCGGCTCCGGCGAGCGGCTGGACTTCACGGTCATCGGTTCGGCCGCCAATATCGCCGCGAGACTGGGCGACCTTGGAAAGCAGCTCGGCCATCAGGTCGTCACGACGCGCGAAGTCGCCGCGGCGACACCAGACGGCCTGGTATCCGTCGGTGCCTACGAATTGCGCAACGTCACGGGCAAGACCGAGGCGTTCGCGCCGACGGGCGGGGAGGGCGAGCCCTCCGGGGCGGGTGCAGGATGAGCGACATTGCCTACGATTTTTCGGGCCGGGTTGCGGTTGTCACCGGCGGGGCCAGCGGCATCGGCGCGGAAATCGCGCGCCACTACCAGGCCGCCGGCGCGGCGGTGACCGTCTGGGACCTGAAGGAACCGGCCGGGCTGGACGTCCCGCACGATTTCCATCAGGTGGACGTGGCCGACAGGGCCGGAATCGATGCCGCTCTGTCCGCGACGCTCGAGCGGCACGGACGCATCGACTTCCTCTCCCACAATGCCGGCTTTGCCGGGCCGACCCTGCCCTTGGCGGAGTACGATCCTGAGACTTGGGCGCGGGTTGTCGCGGTCAATCTCACGGGCACCTACTACCTCTGCCGGGCGGTTGTGCCGGTCATGCAGAAGGCCGGGTTCGGCCGCATCATCAACATGGCGTCGCTGGCCGGCAAGGAAGGAACGCCCAGCGCCTCGGCCTACAGCGCGGCCAAGGCCGGTGTGATCGGACTGACAAAATCGCTCGCCAAGGAACTGGCCCAGACGGACGTGCGCGTGAACTGCATCGCCCCGGCGGCCATCAAGACGGAGATCCTGGATCAGATGACGCCGGAGTTCGTGGACATCATGATCGAGAAGTCTCCGATGAAGCGCCTGGGGCTGGTCGAGGAAGCTGCCGAGCTGGTGATGTGGCTGAGCTCTGAGGCCTGCACCTTCAATACAGGTGCAGTGTTCGATCTCTCCGGCGGCCGGGCGACTTACTGAAGTTGCTCGCGCGCG
>JBCCEL010000309.1:0-6904 GCA_039030315.1 Pseudomonadota bacterium | reverse complement strand
GGATATTGCCCTGGCCGTCCGTCTCCCGGTCTTCCGCATTGACCTCAAGCTCTTCGGCGGCGGCTTCCATGCGGACGCCGCGGGCCTCTTTCGCTGCCGCGATCACCGCGTTGCCCACCCGGTGGGTGCCGCGCGAGGCGAAGCTGCCCATGCAGTGGGGGCCGGTGTCGCTGTCGGCCGTGTCGACGTAGACATCCTCGACGGGCACTCCCAGGGTCTCCGCGCAGATCTGGCGCGTGACCTGCTTCATCCCCTGCCCCAGGTCGATGGAAGACAGGGCGACGGTGAACTTGCCGTCCGGGTTCGAGTGGACGAGCGCCTGGCTCGGGTCGCCGCCGAGATTCATGCCGATGGGGTAGTTGATGGAGGCAACGCCCTTTCCGCGATGCAAAGCCATGTCAGCGTCTCCTTGTGCCGGAGATGGAAGAGAATCTCACCCCGCCTGCCCGGCGCGGCGCGGCCGCAGGCGGCGGGGCCGCGGCAGGCGGCGGCGGGACTGGCGCCACAACAGGTGCGGGCGCCGGCGCTACCGGTGCTGGTGCCGGAGCGGTCACCGGAACCGGTTGAGGAGCCGGTGCGGGCGGTGGCGCTACAGGTTGCGGGGCAATCGGTGACGGAGCGGGTGCGCGAACCGGGACGGGCGCGGGTGCAGATGTGCGTGGCCGGTCGATGCGGCCGTTCTCGTCCGTCACGGTCTGGGGGATCAGCGCGCGCTCGCCGCCGCCGCCATGCAGGGAGGACATCTGCCTGAACTCGTCCCGGATCTGCCATCCGGCCTTCTCAGCCGCAACCTGGCAGCATTCGATCAGCGCGCAGTTCTTGGCCTCGCGCCGGTGGGCCTTCATGTCGCCGTCGCGGTAGGAGTTCAGAATGCGGAACTCCACCGGATCCATCCCGACCAGATGGGCCATCTTGTCCATGTGAACCTCGATGGAAAAGTCGACGCCGGTCACGCCAAAGCCGCGCATGGCGGTTGACGGCGTGCGGTTGGTGTAGACGGCATAGACGTCGGAATAGACATTCGGGATCGTGTACGGCCCCGGCAGGTGGCCTGTGCACTTCACCACGGCATAGCTGGACAGCCGCGTATAGGCGCCGGCATCGAAATAGCCCCGGATTTGGCGGGCGATGATACGCCCGTCATTCATCACACCGTCCTTGATGTACCAGCGCTCCGCGCCACGCGGCGGCCCGGCTTGCATCTCCTCCTTGCGGTTGAAGATATAGCGCACGGGCGAACCGGTGAGCATGCAGGCGAGGACCGCGAGAGGCTCGGTGAGCGTGTCCACCTTGCCGCCGAAACCGCCGCCGACGGTTCCGCCGATGAAGTGCATCCGGTTGGACGGGATGTTCACGATCTTCGCCGCGATCCCGACGGAGAAGAACAGAGCCTGGGTGGAGGTGTGTACGACCACCCGGTTATTGGTTTCCGGCGCAACGATGCAGCCGTTCGTCTCTACCGGCGCGTGCTCAATCGGCGACATCTGGTAGCGCTCTTCCAGAACATGGTCCGCCTCGCGGAACGCCCGTTCCACGTCGCCGAAACGCAGCTTCTGGTGATCGTACTTGTCGTAGTAGGGGAAGAAGTTTCCGGGATGGACGTCGTTGACCTGAACGGCGCCCGGCTGCAGCGCCTCCTCCACGTCGAACACGGCGGGCAGCGGCTCATAATCGACGGTGATCTTCTGCAGGGCCTCGTAAGCCTCGGCCTCGCTGTCGGCCACAACCGCCGCCACCGGCTCGCCCGTGTAGCGGACCTTGTCGGCTGCCAGGGAAGGCTCGTCGTCCTCGCCGAAGTTGATCAGGCTCAGAAGCGTGTTCAGGTTCACGGGCACGTCCCGTGCGGTCATCACCCGCCGGACGCCGGGCATGCGCTCTGCGCCTGAGGTGTCCAGCCGCCTGATGCGCGCGTGGTGGTGTGGGCTACGCAGCACTTTCAAATGCAGCAGCCCGTCAAAGGCATGATCGTCGAAATACTTCGTGCGGCCCGTGACGTGCCCCAGCATGTCCTGGCGCTGGGTCGGCTGACCGATCTCGTTGAGATTGTCGTCACGCTCGTCGGCGAACAGATCCTTGCGGAATTCGACCGTCATATTACCGCACCTCCTGCGATGCGCTGGCCGCCGCGGGAAGCAGCGTCCAGAATGGCGTTGATGATCGGCTCATAGCCGGTGCAGCGGCAGATATTGCCGGACAGTGCCTCGATCACGTCATCCCGGCTGGGGTTAGGGTTCCTGTCCAGCAGCGCCTTGGCCGCCATCAGCATACCCGCGGTGCAGAAACCGCACTGCGCCGCGAAGTGTTCCATGAACGCAGCCTGCAGGACATGGAGATTGGGTCCGTCCGCCAGCCCGCCCGTGGTTTCCACCGACTGGCCATCGCAGGACTGCGCCAGCACGAGACAGGAGAGATGGGGTTCTCCGTCGATCAGTACCGTGCAGGCGCCACAGGTGCCCTGCCCGCAACCGTATTTGGGCGACATGTCGCCGACATCCCGCCTGAGCGTGTCCAGCAGGTTCTGCGCATCTTCTGCGAAGACGGCACGGGGCTGGCCATTGACGGTGAACTGGACAGGTGTCTTCGCCATGCGTCAGTTCCCCTGTCCCAGCAGCATGCGTTTCAGATGGACCGGAGCGACCTCACGCCGGTACCACTCGCTTGCAATCGCATCGGTAGCCGGGCTTGCCCCCTCGCAGACAACCGCAAGCGCGGCGGCTATGCCGGGCTCATCCAGGGTTGCGCCTTCCAGCGCGCGCTCAACCGCCAGCATCCTGATGGGCGTCTCGGCCATGCCGCCATAGGCCACCCGGGCACCCTGAACACGGCCGCCCGATTGCGGCAGATGGGCTGCCATGCACATGAGCGACGTCCGCTCCGGCTTGATGCGTGAGACCTTGTGGAAGCGGAATGCACCCGTTGCCGTGGGCCGTGCAACGGAAAGCGCGGCGACCAGCCGGCGCGGCTGCCGGTCCCGTTCGGCGAGAAACTGATCGAGCGCCATCTCGCCCGCTCCGACCAGGGAAACAGTCGCCTCCATCGCCAGAAGGGCCGTGGTGAAATCCCCATACGGAGTCCAGGCAAAGAGATTGCCGCCAACGGTCGCCTGGTTTCGGATGGCCGGACCACCGACAGAGCGGGCAGCCCGGTGCAGGAACGACAGTTCCCGGTTCGCGAGGACATCCGCCATGGTGGCGCCTGCACCGATCTCGATCCGCGACCCCGAAGTCCTGATCTGCCGCAGGCTGGCATCGGTCGTGCGGATCATCCGGGCGAGGCGCGGGTCGCCTTCGTTGACGGCCCGCATGAGGAGCGTCCCGCCCCCGAAATAGAACGCATCCCTGTCGGACGACAGCGCCGCCGCCGCCTCGCTCGCCTGGGCAAAGGTCTGGACGGTTACGGGCATGAGGCGATCTCCGGGTGGCCAGTTGGCGTGTATCCTTTCTTACCAATCCCTCTCCCCGGTCCTGTCGCTGTCATCCCGGAAATTCGCGCAAGCGGATTATCCGGGATCCAGGGCCCCACGCACCGCCTCTGCGGCCCTGGATCCCGGCTCTCGCTTCGCTCGGCCGGGATGACAGGGGAAATCGGAGGAGCCGAAGAAAGGAGCTCAATGCTCGTGCCTTGATGTGTCGTCAGATCCCGCATCACGCCGCCAGCCCCATGTGTTCGCGGATGGCCTCGAAGCCCGCCTGGTAGATCCCCTCGCCCACCAGCGCGGCAAGCTCATCCTCCCGGCCCTCGGGGGTATCGAAGCGCGATTCCCATTCCCAGAAGGTGCGGTCGCCATCGGTCACCGGGATCAGCCGGACGTGGGCCACGTAGTTCAGCAGCGGCACGGGCGTATCCAGTAGGCAGTAGCTGAAGGTCTGCTCCAGGTCCGAAAGCGTCAGCAGCTGCTCACGCAGTTCCGAACCATCCTCCAAGTGAAAGCGCCGGACGCACCCGACCTTGTCGGAGGAATGGCCGCGCTCTATCGCGCTGTCGGCCACCGCCGGATGCCATTCATCATGGCCGTTGAAGTCGCGCAGCACCGCCCAGACGTCGTCGCAGGACGCGTTCATGATGGTGCTCTTGACGACCTTGACCATCCGCCAATCAGCCTCCGAAGTGCCGCTTGAGAGAGTCAAAACCGGTCTGGAAGACGTTGTTGCCGATGCCGTCCACCAGATCCGCTTCGGCCTCCGGCGCGCAATCGAACTCGGCCGTCCATTCTGCAAACGTCCGGTCTCCGTCCGTGATCGGCGTCAGTCGCAGTGTGGCGATATAGTTCTCCAGCGCCATGGGGCTTTCCAGGATGGAATAGGTGCAGAAGAGGTCGTAATCGCTGAGGCCCAGCAGGCGCTCGCGGATCCGGTCTCCGTTCTGGAGATAGAAGTCCCGGACACAGCCGATCTTGTCGGACGGCTGACCACCCTCGATCTGGCTCTCCCGGATCGCCGGATGCCAGGACGGCAAGCCGTTGAAATCGCGCACACGTGCCCAGACCTCGGCCGGAGGCGCGCCGATCACACTGGAGGTGAATACCCTTGCCATGAACGCCTCCGCCTAAGTCGACTGTCCGGACGAGCCGCCGGAACCGCCAGAGCCGCCGCCTTCCGAGCCACCACCGCCGCCTTCACCGGATGAACCGCTACCGGTTGCCTTGCGGATCGACTCCAGATCGCGGGCCTCGCGGATCAGTCCGCCCATCTTGCTCAGGTTTCCGCCCTCGATGCCGATTTCCGACAGAATGCTGTCGACCATGGGCGCCTGCACGCGGTAGCGCAGGGCGCTGTCAATCACCTCATCCGTCATGTTCTTGCCGGAGTTGTCACCGTTTCCCATGCCGTCCACGTGAAGGATCTTGATACCGTCAATTTTCTCCATGGGCTTGACCGAGGCGGCAACGATGCCTTCAACGTGCTCAAGCACCTTGCGCCGGAACAGCGAGTAGCGGGCTTCGTCGGTGAGGACGTTCTCCGCCTCGTTGAGCAGCTTCTGGGCCTCGGCTTCCACGGCCGCGCGCACCTTCTCCGCATCGGCGATGATCTTCTGGGCTTCCGCTTCCTTCTCCGCGATCACCAGATCGACGGTGCGGCGGCGCTTGGCTTCTTCGCTTTCGCGCACGGTCTTGACCTGTTCTTCGGCTTCCGTCGCCTTGGCCCGGGCCACCTCGGCCTCCGCCTGAGCCGCGCTTTCTTCAAGCGATTTCTGGTAAAGCGCGATGGCCTTGTCCATCATCGCGGTCTCGACTTCGCGTTCGCGACCAACCTCCAGCTTGCGCCGGTCCATCTCGCGGCCCACACGGGCTTCGTCAAGACCGCGCTCGGAGGCAATTTCCGCCCGCTCGATCTCTTCCTTGGACGCGATTTCGGCCTCACGCAGGGCTTGAAGCCGGGCGATCTCGAGTTGCTCGCGGGCGCGCTGGCGCTCAAGCCGGGCAGCATCCAGCACCTGCTCGCGCTCAACCTCGGTACGCTCAACATCCCGCCGCGCCGAGATGCTGGCCTGCTCGGCCATGGCGTCGGCGCTGGCCCGTTCCGCCTTTACATTGGCGAGCTCGATGATCCGCTGTTCGTCCGCTTCCTCGATGGCCTGTTTGCGGCCGATATCCGCCTTCTCGCGGTCGCCCGCTGACGTGATGCGGTCAAGCTCCAGCTTAAGCTCCGTGGAGATGCGCTGGCGCTCGATGGTGTTGCGCCGCCTGATCTCGGCGGCCTCGACGGCCTCTTCGCGGGCCACTTCGCGCGCCCGGGTGTCCTGCTCGGCGGAGATGCGCTCTGCATCGACCATCTTCTTTTGGGAGACCCGCGCCATCTCGATCGCCTCGTCTGCCGCGATCTGCGCCTCGTCCATCATCTTGTTGCGCTCGATCTCCAGGCGGCGGATTTCCTCGTCCCGGGAAATGCGCTCCGCCGAGGTTTCCTTCTCCTTTTCGATCCGCAGCTGATCGACACTTCGGCGCGATGCAATCTCGGTCGCCTCGAGGGCTTCGTTCTTTGCGATCTCGCGAGCGCGCACTTCCTGGTCCGAGGCAATGCGTTCGGCACTGAGCTGCTTGTCCTGGGCAATACGGGCAGCCTCGGTGGAAAGCCGCGCCGCCACTTCCGCCTCATCCAGGATGCGGGTCCGCTCGATCTCCAGGTTGCGGATGGACTGATCGGATTCGATACGTTCCGCGCTGACAGCCTTCTCCTGGGCGATACGCAGCTTCTCTGCAGCTTCGCGGGCCGCAATCTCCGCTTCGTCAATTGCCAGCGACCGGGCAATCTCGCGGCGCCGGGTCTCTTCCTCCTGGGCAATGCGGGCCTCGGTCAGCGTCTGCTCCTGGGCAATCCGCGCCTTTTCCGTTTCCTCGCGGGCAACGATCTCTGCCTGTTCGACCTGACGATTGCGCTCGATCTCCCGGCGCCTGGTATCCTCCTCGGTGGAAATGCGCGTCTGGGTGACTTCGCGCTCCTGCTCGATCCGCGCTTTCTCGGTCGCCTCACGGGCCGAGATCTCGGCCTGCTCGACCTGCCGCGTGCGCTCGATTTCGCGGCGCTGGGTCTCTTCCTCGTTGACTATGCGGGCCTGTGTGACCTCGCGTTCCTGCTCAATGCGCGCTTTCTCGGTGGCCTCGCGCGCGGCGATTTCGGCTTCCTCGATCGCCCGGCGCCGCTCGATTTCGCGCGACTGCGTTTCTTTCTCGTTCGAGATCCGGGTCTCGTTGATCACCCGCTCCTGCTCGATGCGGGCACGCTCGACCTTCTCGCGCGAAGCGATTTCGGCCGCCTCGATCGCCTGGCCCTGCTCGATCTCGCGCTGGCGCACTTCGCGCTCCGATGCGATGCGGGTCTCGGAAATCGACTGCTCGTTGGCGATGCGGGACTTCTCCACCTCCTCGCGGGCGATGATCTGCGCCTGCTCGGCCTCCGTCTCCCGT
>JBCCEL010000308.1:0-6917 GCA_039030315.1 Pseudomonadota bacterium | reverse complement strand
GCGATCCAATTTCAGAAACGGATAACATGATTCAACGCGCGTGCGGAGAGGCATAGGAAACTAAGTTGGAAGCAGGCGAGGTCCGGGGATTGGGGAGGGAAGGAGGTGGTCGGTGCTGCCTCTACGATTTCAGCACAGATCCTGTTTGGGCTCGCCCCCGGATCAAACCTTGCCCGCTTCCCGGACTGGTGAAGCACTCGCCTTTGGCGAGGTGGTCAACCGGCCCTACGCATGCGCGTGTAACATTTAAGGTTGTGTTGTTTCACCTCCCCCCGCAGGTCCAAGCAGCTCGAAACCATCGGAAATCGTCATCATCGAAATGGGATCCGGTAATCCGTAACGCCGTCACCCTCGCGGGAAACCTCACTTCAACATCCAGAGGAAACACTGCATGACCCTGCTCTGCCCCGTTTGCGACAGTCCTGAGCTTCATATCATCGACAGCGTGGAGCTCGGGCCGAGTGCGTTCTGGGACGAGAGCACGATGCAGCGGGCGCGGTGCGATGGGTGCGGGCAGAGGTTTCTCTGCAGTTATCTGGAAAAACGCAGTTTCCGGATGGACCGGGACGATACCGTCTCCCATTCTGCCTACACGGCAGATACCCCTCTCTGGCACCTGGTCGGGTTTGCCTTCAGGAAATCGCAGCGGCGGGTTTCGAAGCGCTGGCGGGCGAAGATTGCCATGATGGCGCTGGCCAGATACAACAAGGAAGCGTCTGCCATGACCATCCGCTACAGGTCCGTCTCCGCTCAAAGATCCGCTCATGACAAACCCGCCTGACATCGCCTGGGAAGAAGTCGACCACGATGCGGCGAGCGGCCGGCGCATCTTCAAGGCGGAGGAAGAGGTGGCTCCCAGCGGAAACTACGGCACCTACCAATTCAAGACCGCCGCCCGGTTCGAAGTCCGCAACGCGGACGGAGAGGTGCTGTTCAAGACTTCGGGATCAGCCAGCGGCGAACACTGGTGCGGTGTCTTCCTGTGGTTCGTCGAGGGCAGCGAGGGCCGCCGTGTCAGGCTCGATGAATCCGACACAGAGAGCGACGAGTTCTTCGACGTTCCTGATACGCCATGACCGAGCGCCGGCTCAGTCCTCCACCTCGCCGCGAAACTCCACCCCCAGCGCCTGCTCGTAGACTTTCAGCATAGCGCTCTTGGGTTCTTCGCCGAAGCCGGCAGCGATGGCGGCATCGTAGCTCCGGGTCATGGCATCCACGACCGGAAGCCTGGCGCCGGTTTCCGCGGCCATCGCCTGGACGTTGACGACGTCCTTGCGGGCGGCGTTCATGGTGAAGTCGGTGTCGAACTTTCCGGCCAGCATGCGGGGGACGAAATAATCGGAGGCGAAGCTGCGTGCGCTGGCGGTGGTGACGACCTTGGCAACAGCCTCCGTGTCCAGACCGGCGGCGACCGTCAGCGGCAGGACTTCCGCCAGAGCCGCAATGTGGACGTTGTAGAGGATGTTGTTGATGGCCTTCATCGCCTGCCCTGCCCCGACGGGTCCGCAATGCACGATGGTTTCGCCGAATGTCTCCAGATGAGGACGGACTTGCGCGAAAACCGCGCCCGGCCCTCCGAACATCACGGTGAGGGTGCCGGCCTCTGCCCGGAAGGGCATGCCGGACACCGGGCAGTCGCAGTAGGTGAGCCCCGCCGCGCCCGCCTCCTCCGCAATGGCGATGGCGTCGCCGCGGTCAAGGGTCGAGGTATCGATGACCGTCAGTCCCCTGTGGGCAGAAGCCAGATTGCCATCGATATGAAAGAGCACATCACGTACCTCGGCGGCTGCCGGGACGCAGAGAAACACCACATCGCATCCGGCCGCGGCGTCAGCCGGCGACAGCGCAGCGGTTGCCCCGGCATTCACAACGGACCGGACGGCTTCCTCGCTGAGATCGAAGGCGCGCACGGCCTGCCCGGCCGCCGCCAGATTCCGCGCCATGCCGCCGCCCATGCGGCCCAAACCTATGAATCCGACTTGCTGCTCCACCATGCCCGGCTCCCTTCACATTAATACCGGCATGCCCTTTTACCACCACCCTGCCCCGCACAAAGCCGTTAGCGGAAAAGGATCGCGGCACGAGCTCGCCGGCCCGGATTCGGGGACACGGCAGTAACCAATCCAGAGCGGTTCAAGAAACCGGAACACCGCGTACCGGCGGCATCGGCCAGGTCTGTGGACCGGGGCCGCCGGCGCATTTTCTAGAGGTGCTTTTTCTCGACCGGCAGACAGAACACCTGCGGCTTGCCGGTTACGATCTGAACCTCGTCAAGCTGCGAGATCGTCAGCACCTTGCGCTTGCGGACCTTTTCCTTGGTTTGCAATTCATAACAGACCAGATGATAGGCCTTGTTCTCGATGGGCTCGTTGTTCTTTTCCGTCGGGTTGCACATCATCACGGGACGCCCGATCACGCCAACGGTCGATATGAACTGATCCTCCAGCTTGAGTTCTTTCTTTTTGGCGCCGTCTGAGTCCAGAACATTGTAGCACTTGAAATGATTGAGGAACTGGACTTTCTGTGCACTTACGGGTTCTGAATTGATTCCCGAAAGAGCCAGGATCGCACCAAACATTACAGAATATACGAGGGTTCTCATTTTTCTCTCCTTGTTGAGTTTTACACTTGCAAGGACAAAATAGAAAAATCTAACTTTTGAGAATGTTATAAATGCCACAATTTAGTTTTCTTTTGACTGAAAAAGCCCAAGCCAGCTTCAGTACAGATAGGAGGGGCGCATTCGTCGAGTGCACACCGGAACGAGTCCCCTGCGTGACTTCGCTTCAAACTGCATAGCGCGCCAGCACCTCCTGGTCTGGCTCGAAGCCGATACCCGGCATCTGAGGAACGCGAACCACGCCGTCTTTCGGAAGCGGGATATCAGGACTGAGCCAAGCTTCCGGCTCGATATAGAACAACTCGAACATCTCACAGTTCGCTTTCGCCGCCATGATCTGCGCCGTGACCCAGTAGCCGGGGCCGAAATAGGGGGAATGGGGCATGATCTGTTTGCCCTGCCCCGCTGCAAGATCACAGATCTCCGCCATTTCCGATATGCCGCCCACCTTGGTGACGCTGGGCTGGGTGAAGGTGATCGCCGGGATCGTCCGAGCGAACTCAACCGCGGTGCAAGCATTCTCGCCGGACGCGATGGCGACGTCGTGCTGGTTCTCCAGGGCGCTGAGTGTTTCCGCATCATCAGGCGGGAACACCGGCTCCTCCACCCAATAGAGCCCCAGCCGCTTCATATGCGGGATCATCTCGTGCGCGACATCAAGAGACCAGTTGCAGTTGACGTCCGTAACCAGCGTGATGTCATCGCCCACGCCCGACCTGCCCGCTTGGATGGCATCGAGCGCAATCTCATGCAGCTTGACGGCCCGGTAGCCCTCGCTCACGGCCTTGCGAGCATACGTCTCCACCAATGCCGGATCGCCATAGCGGACGAGGCTGGCATAGGCCGGCAACTCCCGGCGCTGGGCACCACCCAGTAAGTCCGCGACTGACTGGCCGGCTTTCTTGCCCGCAATATCCCAGAGGGCGATGTCTATGGCAGAGATGGCAAAGATCGTGATGCCGTAGCGGCCATGCAGGTGCAGCCTGTGCTGGAGAGACCGGTTGAAGGCCGGAATGTCTTCAACGTCCTGGCCGACAACGTGCGGCAGAACCATCTCGCGCAGACACGAGATCAGCGTTTCCTGGCCGACATAGGAGAAACCATCGCCCCAGCCGACAATGCCGTCATCCGTTTCCAGCCGCAGGAGGGTAACCTTCAGGTGCGTCCACGCAGTCGGCATCAGCCCCGTGCCCGCACTCCCGTCGGTGAAAGGGATGGAAAGAGGCACGATTTCGGCTTTGGCAATACGCATGGATTGATGACACTTCTGTCCGCTTTCATCGACACATGAGTTGAGCACGTTCAGACGGGCAATCGCAAACGCAAACGGGCCCGGCAGTCATGCGCCGGGCCCGATAGGTGCAGCCTATTTCTGCTGTTCCAGAGCTGCGGCGCTCTTGGCCTGGCGCACCAGGTTCACGAACTCGGCACGGTGGCCGTAGGTGTCGATCCCTTTGGAGCCGGTCGCCAGCCTGATGACGTCATCATAGCTGAACTTGCCGGTATGGCGTCCGCCCTTGAGCAGTTGCCCGAAAGCCGCAACGGCTGCGGCAAAGCGGCTGTCATTGTTGGCGCCGGCGGCGGTCGCCACTTCAGCTGCGGTGGTGACAGGCGTGGAGATCAGCGTGCTCTTAGCACCCTTGGGCAGCTTGTAGCGGATCTTCATGAAGGCATACTCGTTACCATCATCGCTCGCCGCACTCGCAACGGGTTGCTGATAGCGCAGATCATCGACCAGACGCTTCCTGGAGCCTGCCGGCGTGATCTCGTAAAGCGCCGTGACCGTGTGGCCGGCACCGATGTCGCCGGCATCGACCTTGTCGTTGTTGAAGTCCTCACGCTTCAGGATCCGGGTTTCGTAGCCAATCAGACGATACTCAGCGACTCTGGCTGGATTGAACTCGAGCTGAAGCTTCACGTCCTTGGCGATGGTGAACAGCGTGGATCCGGCCTCCTTGACCAGCACCTTGCGCGCCTCGTTCAGGTTGTCGATATAGTTGGCGTTACCATTGCCGTTCTGGGCAAGGGTCTGCATCAGCGCATCGTTGTAATTGCCCATACCGAACCCGAGGACAGAGAGGGTCACCCCGGTCTTGCGCTTGCGCTCGACAAAGCTCTTCAGCTCCTCGGGATTGGTGATCCCGACATTGAAGTCACCGTCTGTTGCCAGGATCACGCGGTTGACGCCGTCTTTCTCCAGATTCTGCTCGGCCAGCTGATACGCCTGGCGGATGCCTTCAGCACCAGCGGTCGAGCCGCCGGCATGAAGCCGGTCCAGAGCGGCAAGGATCTTGGCCTTGTTGGCAACCTTGGTCGGTTCGAGCACCGTGCCCGCGCTACCGGCATAGGTGACGATCGCCACCGTATCCTCAGCCTGGAGAGACTGCAGGAGGAGCTTGAAGGACTGGCGCAGGAGGGGCAGCTTGTTGGCGCTGCGCATGGAGCCGGACGTATCGAGCAGAAAAACCAGATTGCTGCGCGGACGCTCTGTTTTCGGGATGTCATAGCCCTTGATGCCAATGCGCAGGAGTTTGGTTTCTGTGTTCCAGGGCGTCGGCATGATCGAAACGTTAGCCTTGAAGGGCCGCGTCTTGTCGGCCGGGCCTTCATAAGCGTAGTCGAAGTAGTTGATCATCTCCTCCACGCGGACCGCGTTCTTCTGCGGCAGCACGCCGCGATTGAGGGACGCGCGCATGAAAGCGTAGGAGGCCGTGTCCACGTCCACGGAGAAGGTGGAAACAGGGTCTTCGGTGACCACCTTGACCGGGTTGGGATCGCTCTTGGCAAACTTGTCCCGTCCCTGGGCTTCATATTGAGGTGGCGCGATCCGTTCCCGCACCGGCGCAGGGGCGCTGGGCATGGGACTGACGAAATGCGAGCGCAGGGCCATCCGTTCGACGCGGCGCTTCTTCTGCACACTGCGGCGTTCCTTGAGAACCGCCGCGCCTGGAGCCGGCTTCGGTTGCGGCACAGCGGCGATGCGTGCGTTGCCGCCTGAGCCGTTCACACGGTCTTGGAACATCTTTGTGGAGGTCTGGCCGTCCTGACGCTGAACTTCCTGCTTGGGAACCGCGCGTGGCTCGCCGCCCTTCGGCACATCAGTTTGCAGCAGCGCCGCACTGTCAGAGGAAGACTGTTCCCGCTCCTCCTCGGGCGAAGCCACCGCAGAGGCGGGCTCGGGCGCAGCCAATCTGGCATTGCGGGTGGTTTCGAGATCCGGAATGAGACCTGTGTTCATGACCACGATCGCCATCGCCGCCAGACTTGCGCTGCCGGTCAGGATGTATCCGAGGTTCTTGTTGTTGAGCGTCATGGAGAGTTTCCTTTTGAGGGAGTTGAGCAATGTGTTGCCTTGTCCCTTCAGACGCTCCGCAGACGGACTTCCTTGGTGGAGATATGCATTTTCTTCATCGAACTGCGCCATCGCGGCCGAGATCGCACTCCGTCTCGCCTCCTCGCGCGGCAGAACCGGGCCCTCGCGCTTGAAGGCTTCGGCCAATTTGTCCAATTCGTTGCTCATACCGTTTCAGCCAAGAGAGATTTCAGTTGCTTACGGATTTCATGCATCCGCCAGGAGATCGTGCTTTCCTTCACTTGCAGAACCTCACCCGCCTCGGCGTGGCTTAAGCCTTCTGCCAGCACCAATAGCGCAGTGACGTGAAGCTCTTCGCTCATGGCGGCGAGGCTCTGGTAGACCCAGTCCATGTCGCTCGCCGTCTGCTCTTCAGTGGCCCTGTTCAGGTCCTGGATCTCGGCAAAATTCTCCGCCGTCCGTACTGCAGTCGCTTGCCGCCTCCATAGATCCTGGGCCGCATTGACCACAACGCGATAGAGCCAGGTCGTGAATCTGGCCTCGCCCCGAAACGAACGCAGCTTCGATGGCAATCCGAGGCAGATATCCTGCGCCAGGTCTTCCGCGTCCGCATGATTGTGGCAAAACCTGTAGGCAAACCGATACAGCCGGTCGTAATGGCGCTCAAGCAGCACCCGGAAGGCGTCACGATCGCCTCCAGCTGCCAGCTCAGCCAGCTCTTTATCTCCAGTCGCCATGCGCATGTCTGACTATAGGACGCACGCGATTGGCGATTCCTTGGCGACTTCAAAAAAAAGTGAGCGGGACCGGCATGCCCAGGAAAACTGAGGGGCGTCTCTTGGAAGCCCTAACAGGCGGTAAACCGCGCCTTGTGCAGTTTAGAGGTTCTGTTTGGAGGGCTTCAATTTCATTCCTTTAGTGTCAGTCAAGTTGGGTCTGCCGCAGTGCGTGCAGGCATTTATGTGTGTGAACACTGGGGTTGAG
>JBCCEL010000307.1:0-6950 GCA_039030315.1 Pseudomonadota bacterium | reverse complement strand
TCCATCCGGTCACAGGCCGGAAGTTCCTCTATGTCAACGAAGGCTTCACCCAGCACATTGTCGGCCTGACGGCCCGGCAGAGTCGCCGCCTGCTGAACTACCTGCTCGACCACATCAACCGCCCCGAATACCAGGTCCGGTTCCACTGGCGGAACGGTTCCGTCGCCATGTGGGACAACCGCATCACCCAGCACTACGCCGTCGCCGATTACCTGCCGGCTTATCGCTGCATGCACAGGATCACGGTGATGAACGACCGGCGGGCGGAGACCATTGCAGGCGCGCCCAAGCTCGCCGGTTGAGCCATACGCCGCCATTCCAGGCTTGTGCGCCGTCCCTTATTGGTCTTCAAAGACCGGCATCCGCCGCACGCAGAACTGATCTCAGGAATGGCCAATGCCCGACATGACTCTCGGATTTGAGACCCGCAACTGTTTCATCGACAATCACTGGACCGCGCCGTCAGCGCATGGCGCCATCGCAGTGGAAGACCCATCCAGCGGCGAGGGCATTTGCGAAATCGCCCGCGGCACCGAAGCGGACATCGACAGTGCGGTGGCCAGCGCCGAGGCGGCGCTCAGCGGCGACTGGGGCCGGATGACCGCGCCTGAACGGGGTCGGATCCTCGCCCGCATCGGCGCCCTGGTCCTGGAGCAGGCGGACAGGCTTGCAGAGCTGGAGGCGATTGATGTCGGCAAGCCCCTCAAGCAGGCGAAGGCGGACGCGATCGCGCTTGCCCGTTACATGGAATTCTATGCCGGCGCTGCCGACAAGGTGCACGGCAGCACCATCCCCTATCTCGACGGTTACACCGTCTACACCCTGCGCGAGCCGCACGGTGTCACGGGCCACATCATACCGTGGAACTACCCCATGCAGATCATCGGCCGCTCTGTCGGCGCGGCACTGACCATGGGTAACGCGGCGGTGCTTAAGCCGTCCGAAGAGGCCTGCCTGACGGCCCTGGCCTTCGCCGATATTGCCCGCGAGGCAGGACTGCCGGCCGGCGCATTGAACGTTGTGCCGGGGTATGGCGAGGAGGCAGGCGCCGCGCTGGCCTCTCACCCGGGCGTGCGCCACGTCTCGTTCACCGGCTCCGTTGCGGTCGGAAGGAAGATCCAGGCCGCGGCGGCTGAGAACGTCGTGCCGGTGACGCTGGAGCTTGGCGGCAAGTCGCCTCAGGTCGTATTTCAGGACGCGGATGTCGACGCCGCCCTGCCCTTCCTCGTGAACGCCGGCATCCAGAATGCCGGCCAGACCTGCTCGGCGTCCTCGCGAATAGTCGTCCAGCGTTCGGTCTATCCGGAGGTTCTGGACAAGATGGCCGAACGGTACGGCGCGCTGAAGGTGGGCCCGGCCAGAGACGACCTCGACGTGGGCCCGCTGATTTCCCGCCGGCAGAAGGCAATCGTCGAGGAGTTCCTGAACAAGGGCAGTAATCTGGAGGCCGCGGCCCACGGCGAGATCGTTGGTACTGCGCCGGGCGGTGGCCACTATGTGCGCCCCACCCTGTTCGCCAATGTCGATCCCGAGCACTCCCTCGCGCGCGAAGAGATCTTCGGGCCGGTCCATGTGGTCATCCCTTTCGACGACGAGGACGAAGCGATCGCGATCGCCAATGGCACGGACTATGGCCTGGTCGCTTCGGTCTGGAGCCGCGATGGCGGCCGTCAGATGCGCATGGCAAGGAAGCTCAAGTCGGGCCAGGTTTTCATCAACAATTACGGGGCCGGAGGCGGCGTCGAACTGCCCTTCGGCGGAACCGGCCTTTCCGGACACGGCCGCGAGAAGGGTTTCGAAGCCCTCTACGGGTTCTCGTCCCTCAAGACCGTGGCGGCGCTCCATGGCTAGGTGTTGCTGAGATGCGGTCGCGGTAGACCTTCATGTCCCGAACTCCCAAGGCTGGCCTCTGGCCTGTCGTTCTGCTCCTCGTGCTCGGCGGCTCCTGGGGTGTCCACTTCTCGCTTCTGAAGATTGCCTCTGAATCCGGGCTCTCCTATCTCGGCATCATTGCCCTGACCACGGCCGGCGTGGTCATCGGAATGCTCACGGTGGCGGCAGTGCGCAAGCGCTGGCCTGAGCTGTCGCTCCGGCATGTGCGCTTCTACCTGATCTGCGCGGTCCTTGGATATCTTCTGGAGTTTCCCCTCAGCCTGTATGTTGCCGCCGAGATCCCGGCCGGGCTGTTTGCAATCATCGCCTCGACCTCTCCTGTTTTCACCTCGCTCATTGCCGTCACAGCGAAGATCGAGACGGTTTCACGCCGGCGGGGCATGGCGGTGGGCGTGGGACTGCTCGCGGCTGCCATCGTGCTGATCCCCGGAACCGCCATCCCGGATCCTGCTCTGGTGCCCTGGGTGTTGCTGGCCTTCTGCGCGCCTCTGGCCTACGCGGTCTATCACAACTATGTCGCCTATGACTGGCCTGAGGGGTCGGATTCCTGGCAGGTGGGTGCCGGTGAAGCGGTCACCGCCGCGCTCGTAGTGCTGCCGGTTTATCTCGCGACCGACCGGTCCATTGTGGTGTTCGGCACCTGGGCGCCCGGCACCTGGGCCATTCCGGTCATGGCCCTTCTGGCGCTGATCGAAATCTATCTTTATTTCGAGATCGTCCGCCTCGCCGGCGCCGTGTTCGTTTCTCTGGCGAGCTTCATCACCATCGTCGCTGGCGTCCTCTGGGGCATGGCTCTGTTCGGCGAGACCCATAACGCCTGGATCTGGGGCAGCATCCTCCTTCTCGGCCTTTCCATTTTCCTGGCCCAGGAACCGACGGCAAATGGCGAGGACCACACGCAGGAAACATGAAGCGCCACCCCGCCCCTGGGCTCCCGCCTTCGCGGGAGCGACGGGTGGAACGATCTCGCCATGTACAGGAACGCGAGCGGGTTAGACGGCTCCCCCCAACTCCGTCATGCCCGCGAAGGCGGGCATCCAGAGCGGCACGGCAGCTGGTGGCAGGTCGCCGCTGGGCTCCCGCCTCCGCGGGAGCGACGGATGGAGCTATCTCACCATTCCCAGGAACGCGAGCGGGATAACCAGCCCCTCCCAAACCCCGTCAAGCCCGCGAAGGCGGGCCTCCAAAGCGGTAGGGTAGCTGGTGGCAGGACCGCCCTGGGCTCCCGCCTGCGCGGGAGTGACGGGTGGAACGATCTCGCCATGCACAGGAACGCGAGCGGGTTAACCGGCTCATGAACCGGATGGGTCCATGTGGCCATTCCCAAGCGCGTTACGGCAGGCGTTGATCCACTGTCTGATGCTGGGCCTCGGATCGAGGTCGAAACCGCCCTCATCGGCAAGATGGGTGTAAGCGTATAGCGCGATGTCGGCGATTGTGAAGCCGTCGCCGGCCATCCATGATGCGGTGGAAAGATGACTCTCCATTGCATCGAGGGCAGCCTCGCCGCGCTCGACGCGGACTGGATCGCGCATCTCTTTCGGCTTGCCTTCATAGTGCATGTGGAAGCGGCACACCGCGACATAGGGCTCGTGGCTGTACTGCTCCCAGAACAGCCATTCTAAGACCTTGGCCTGCCTGACCGGGTCATCCGGCAGCAGCCCTGATCCCCTCGCCAGCCAGGCGATGATGGCGTTGGACTGGGCAAGCGTTTCGCCATCCTCAAGCCGGACGACCGGCACCTGGCCGTGCGGGTTCAGACGGAGAAACTCGGGGGTGCGCGATCCTCCGTTCATGATGTCGACGGGGATCCACGTGTAGGGCACCTGCAGCAGATCCGCCGTGAGTTTCACCTTCATGCAATTGCCCGATTGCAGGTCGCCATAAAATTCCATGCCGCAACTCCGTGTCTGTTGCGTTGGAGCTTCAGCCAAGGCCCCCATCGGCGCCAGTGGCAGGAATGACAATATGCGTTAAGATCATGCCATGAACGCATCACATAAGCACCGCCGTCCGCGGGTGGCCATAATGGCCTACGAGAAACTCTGCACCTTCGAGTTCGGCATTGCCGTGGAGGTGTTTGCGCTGGAGCGGCCTGAGCTCGATGTGCCGTGGTATGAATGCCGCGTGTTCTCCCTTGAGGAATGCGGGCTGAGCGCCATGGGCGGCATATCGTTCAGCGCGTCGTACGGACCGGAGGCGATCGATTGGGCGGACACGATCATTGTGCCAGGCTGGAGCGGCATCGATGTGCCGGTTCCCGATCGCCTTTGCACACTGCTGTCGGCCGCACGCGGGAAAGGCAAGCGGCTTGTCTCCATCTGCTCCGGCGTATTTGTGCTGGCAGCCTCCGGCGTGCTGGCCGGCCTCAGGGCGACCACCCACTGGCGCTATGCCGATCAGCTCCAGGCTGCCTACCCTCTGGTACAAGTGCAGCAGGATGCGCTCTATGTGGAAGACGGCGGCGTCTTCACATCAGCGGGCAGCGCGGCGGGGCTGGATCTCAGCCTGCACCTCGTCAAGCAGGATTACGGCAGCAGCATTGCCAATGCCGTGGCCCGGCGGCTGGTCCTGCCGACGCACCGCGACGGCGGACAGGCCCAGTTCGTGCCCGCACCTGTCAGCCGCAATCCCGGCAACCTTGCGCCCATCCTCGATTGGTTGCTGGAACATCTGGACCAGCCCCACTCGGTACAGTCAATGGCATCGCGGGCCGGGCAGTCGCAGCGTACCTTCATTCGCAGATTCCGGCAGGCGACCGGGCTTTCACCCCATGCGTGGCTGACGGCGGCGCGCCTCCGCCACGCCCGGGAATTGCTTGAGACGACCGGGCTGCCGGCCGCAGCCGTGGCCGAGCGATCCGGCTTCGCTACTCCCGAAACCCTGCGCCATCACTTTCGCCGCGCAATGGGCGTTCCGCCCTCAAAGTACCGCCAGGCGTTCCGGGCCGGATAGGCCTGTAACCGGCACTCAGCTCACACAGCTTCCAGCTTCCTCTGAAGATAGGCCGAGAAGTAACCCTCATACCGTGCCTGCAAATCCGGCAACGTCCAGTCCTCACCCGTTACCACGCCGCGGCAGGACTGCGCGCCGCAGCTGCAGGGCATCGCAATCCCCGGCTCGTTGTCGGTCATGGCGTAATCGATGTTGAGTTCCTCGCCCGCCGCGATGTCGCGCATGGCCACGAAAGTGATGTCGCCCCATATGCCAACATTGGGAGCGCAGGAGTGGTTGAGGTGCATCATGCCTGCTTCCCGCTCGGACGGGTTGACGGGGCCGATGAAGAGACCATCATCGATCTGGATCTCGGTGGGGCCAATGAGCTCGTAGACCGCATCGCGCTCCGCCATGGTCATCACGTAACCGCCCTTGACCACGACGATTTCGTGCCGGACGAGCGGTTCGCGGGCGAACAGGCCGGTTCCCGAGATCGGACTCGTGCGCTTTTCCACCTTTGCATTGTAGTGATTGAAGCTTCTCATCTCGGGACCAGTCGAAAACAGATCTACTCAAGGGCAGGTGGGCGGTTGCGGCGAAACTGCTCCCACATCTTTTCACCGATCAGGCAATCGTACTTGCCCTTGCTCCGGCCGGCTTGGGCCCGCCACACACGGGGAGCCGGCGCGAATGGAGTCCCGGCGATTTCCAGAAGCAGTTTCTTGCGGATTGAGGGCACGAATTCCTGCTTGCTGCGGATGGTCAGAACAAAGGCGCCGGGGCCGCCGATCACACAGTCCTGATAATAGAGATCCAGATCGGGAAGGTCGAAAAACGTGTAGGGCCCGACCCGGTCGGACAATTCGATGGCCAGCCCATTGATGACGACACCGGAGTCCACCACCCGGTCGCGCGCAAGCTCCACCGGAGCGCCGGAATTGTTCGGCCCGTCTCCGGAGACATCGATCACCCGCCTGAGGCCACGCACCGGCGAAGTGGAAAACAGCTGGCGCGACAGTTCCAGGGCGCCCGAGATGGAGGTGAAGAAGGCGCTGGAAAAGGGCTGCTGATAGAGCGCATCGGCAAACTTCAGGGCATCCTCGCGCGTGGCGATGACCTGCCAGGGAACACGGACGATCTGGCTGTTGAGCCCGGCCCACTCCACATAGGTCACGGCGATGCGCCCGTTGGGCCCGTTACGGATGGCCTTCATCAGAGCCGGGTCGCGGAACGCGGCCACATAGCCACTGCGCTGAAGCGCCTGTTCGTCAAGATCCATGGACCTGGAAATGTCTACGGCCAGCACCAGCTCCAGATCGACGAACTCTTTGCTCTGGAGCGTTCCTGTCAGCGGAAACACCGACGCCAGCACACAGAAAACCAAGGCGATCACTCTCATCGGGTCTCCTCCAGCAGACTTCCTATCACACCACGGCCCGGATCGGCGCCGACTTTGTTGATCGCGTCTCCATGCGCAATGCACCGCTTGCAAATATTCACCCCGTTTACTGGCTATTCTTTTGTTATTTTCTTCTGTATAATTGAGTTCTCAAGAAATATTTCGTCATTATTGTTTGCCAATGACGCAGAAAAAGGGAGGATTGGCGTGAGATTTCTTTTTGTAATGTTGGCCATCTGGTTCTCCGTCAGCGGAAGCTGGGCCAGTGATCATATCGACGGACAGGAAACCAGGGAGCGCAAGAGCTCGGATCTGTCGGATCTATTCGCTTTTCCTTCCAAGGGCGGTGAGGCGCTTACGATCATCCTGAACACGCATCCAATTGCCTTGCTTGGCACGCGCTACCCGCGGGATGTCGGGTATACGATCATCATCCGCAAGGCGGCGCTTCAGAAGGACGACGGCGCTGTGCGCTTTGCAACATCAGACGAAATGCGCATCAGCTGCCGGGTCTCGGGCCGGCTGCCGCGCCTGCAGACCGGAACCTGCACCGCCCCGGGCGGACTGAAGGCATCAACCCGTGATGGCAACATTTCTGGTTCGGTGCTGTTTAGCTCAGTACCATCGGCTGTGGATTGGTTGATCTGCTGCAGATGAACTGGAGGAGAGACCTGGGCGATGTAAGGCGGCCAGAGATCGTCGGGTAGCGAACCGGCGTAAC
>JBCCEL010000306.1:0-6963 GCA_039030315.1 Pseudomonadota bacterium | reverse complement strand
TGGGCCATGATGTTCTCAAGCCCATGAAGCCGCGCTCCGTGACTATGCTGACCAGCGGCTGAAGCAGATCAACTCGCTTAAGGTCGTTGGCAATGCGCCAGGGAAGGGGGCAATTTTCTCCTTTGCCATGGAAGGTGCACACGCGCATGATATCTCGACCATTATCGACCGGTACGGCGTCGCTGTGCGGGCCGGCACACACTGCACCCAGCCGCTGCTGGAACGCTTCGGCATGACATCCACTTGCCGTGCGTCGTTCGGGATGTACAATACGCTGGAAGAGGTGGATGCACTGGCGGATGCCTTGACCAAAGCCTCGGAGTTTTTTGCCTGATGAGCGAAGACCGCAAAGATCCTGAGAAGGAACGGGTGAGCTGCGCACCTGCCATGCCGCCCGAAGCGCTGGATATTGCCGGCGAAGATGACGGGTGGGATGAGCAAAAGGCGCCGCCGACCGGCGATCTGTCGAGCGCCATTCCGGAAGATGAACTCAACCGCATGACCGACGACATGATCACCGCGATCAAGAGCGTCTACGACCCAGAGATCCCGGTTGATATCTACGAACTCGGCCTTATCTACAAGATCGACGTGGACGATGACCGTCATGTGGACATCGACATGACTCTGACGGCGCCCGGCTGTCCAGTGGCCGGGGAGATGCCCGGCTGGGTGGAAGATGCCGTATCGACGGTTCAGGGCGTCAAGGACGTCAAGGTCCAGCTGGTGTTCGACCCGCCCTGGGACATTAGCCGGATGTCGGACGAGGCCAAGATCGTCCTCAACATGTGGTAAGCATTTCGCGATAGTCTGCTGATCGCAAACAGGAAATTCAAACAGATGGTCACTGCAACCAGGCGCCCCCGTCCACAAGTCATGACGCTCACCGATGCGGCCGCTGAACGCGTCCGCGAGCTGATGGAAAACAGCGGCGGCGAAGTCGCCGGCTTGCGTGTGGGCGTCAAAAATGGCGGTTGTGCCGGCATGGCCTACACCATGGACAAGGTGGAAGAAGCCGATCCTACTGACGAAGTGATCAGCGACAAGGGCGTGACAGTCTACATCGATCCCACAGCCGTATTGTTTCTGCTCGGGACGGAAATGGATTACGAGATCACGAAGCTGAAATCCGGTTTTGTCTTCAATAATCCCAACCAGACATCTGCCTGTGGCTGCGGTGAATCGGTGGAGATTATGCCGGCAAATCTTGCTGATTTTGCTCCGGCAAACTAGCCAGACCCGCGGTGCCCTTAGGCCGCTTTCTTCAGGGACTGTTCGGGCAGGAACGTGAATCCCAGATTTCGTATGAGTGCGCAGAGTGCGGGGAAACCCACTGTGGTCTGCCGTCTCTCGTAAACGCCGAGCCACCTGAATACAAAGCAATCCCGGAACTTGAACGGGCGGCCCGTGCCGAACTGACGCAAGATACCTGCATTATCGACGGCCAGCACTACTTCATCCGCGCCAACCTGCCCGTGCCGGTCCTGGGGACGGAAGAGCATCTGGATTGGGGTGTTTGGGTGACGCAGTCAGAGGAAAGCTTCAACCGCTACCTGGAAACCTACGATGATGACCAGTCGGAGATGGGAAGCTTCGGCTGGCTCGGCGTGTTTATGACCGCCTACAAACGGACTGAGCCCGGATCCGAGATTGAATATCTGGCCTCCGATATAAGCTGGGGTGCCCCGGGCTTACGGCCGACTGTCGTCATCCACGAGTGCGATCATCCGCTCTATCTGGATCAGCAGCACGGGATCACTGTGGAACGGGCAATCGAGTTGGTCCGGCCCTATCTGCATGCTTAGCAGCATGCTGACGACTGTCACTTCAGCATGACCAGCGGCGGCTGGATCTCCCGCAGCAGCTTCTTGCGGATGGCTTCGGGGTAATCCTGGAACGTGTTGGCCGTGATGACGAAGGCGCCGTTGCCGCCGATCACCTTGTTTCTATAGTAGTCGGTGAGAAACTCCCTCGGCCCGAGGATCGCTAGCCCGTTCACGGTTATCCCGGATTGCACAACCCGGTCGCGGGACGGCTCGACCTCCTCGCCCTCGTTGTTCGGACCGTCTCCGGAAACGTCGATCACATTGCGGTCACAATCAAACGGGTTGGCCTGAAACATCAGCGAAGAAAAGGTCAGGGCGTTCCCGATCGCCGTTGAGTACGGGCGGAACCGCCGTTTCGTGCGGTCGATCTGGTCGGCAAAGGCAAGAATGGCTTCTTCGTCGCCCAGAAATGTCCACGGGATGGACTGATGCTGATGCGGTTCGCCGCTCCACTGGATGACCGTTACCGCAATCCCGCGATTGCCCGGGAACAGGATTGCATCCGCAATGGCCTGATCGCGGAAAGCCTGGGCAAGTCCGGAGGATTGGAGGCTGTACTCTCTGGCGTCCACGCTGCCGGACACATCCAGCGCCAGAACGAGCGCAAGTTTGCAGTTGGACGCGGCAGTTGCAGGCGAGGCCAGCAGCAGCGCAGCCAGAACCAGAACTGTCCGTTGAATGGCAGCTATCCTCATGGCTATGAATGATAGCGAAAGGAGTGCCGGACAAGAAGTGACAAATGTTTGTCTGGTGGAGGAGGTTGAACATGGCCATTTCGCAGGAATTTCTCGACTTTGTCTCAGAGGCGTTGGAGACATTCGGCCCTGTCGATACCCGGCGCATGTTTGGCGGTGCGGGCCTGTTCCGGGACGGGCTGATGTTCGCCCTCATCGCCGATGAGCAGGTCTACTTCAAGACGGACGATGAAAACCGGCCGGATTTCGAGGCGGAGGATTGTCCGCCCTTTATCTACGAAACCAAGGATGGCCGGCGGACGGTCATGTCCTACTCGCTCGCGCCGGAGCGGCTTTACGATGACCCTGAAGAGATGGCGCAATGGGCGCGAAAAGCCTTCGAGGCGGCGGTCAGGGCAGATGCAGGCAAAAAGAAATCGAAGCGCAAAACATAAGCTCAGAGACGGATGAGCGGCTGGTGCGCGCAGCGGAAAGATCCACCCACCGTGCAGGGGACGCGGTAGGGAATCCGGATAACTTCAAATGCGCGCTGCTCCAGCGCATCCGCAATCACGTCCAGCGGTTCTTCCGACGGGACTACTACCGTCCGGTCGTTCAGCACCAGATTGTTGCAGCCCATGTGGCCCTTCGCCAGGGATTTCGGCACATCGACAATATCCCAGTCCACCATGAAGCCGGGCAAACCGGCGGGGAGGGCTTCGAGACACGCTACGGCGACACCTTCCCGGGGCGTCATAAGCACGCAATCGAGGTGCGGAAACATGTGATCAATGGACACCGTTTGCACGGTGTAGTCGGTGCCCAGCATGTGTTGCAGCCAGCGTGCGCCTTCGGGATTTGAGCAGCCGCCCGAATGGCCCACGAGCACCTGCTTGCCGAGCACGAAGACGTCGCCGCCCTCCAGATACCCCCAGCCCGGCGCATCGACATAGTCATCGGCGCCGGAATCCGGCTGAGCGAAGTAGCGGGCGCCGCGCTCCATGGTCGAGGCCAGGATCTCGCGAATGGCAAAGCGCTGCCGCCGGTGAAATAGGCTGCGGGGCGCAAGCTCGATCACGTTGTTTCCGATTGTGACGAAGGGATCGCGCATCCACGGCGTGCTTACGCCGTGATCCTCGCCCCGCGGAAAGGCTCGGTTTGACGGGCTGACCAGACCGGCGACCTGCACCCGGACGCCGAGATCTTCCAGCAGCCGGATGGCACCGGCCACCTGGCCGCTGAATTCGGCAAACAGCTCCGGATCGGCGACGGAAACATCCTCGCCCTGGTGCTCTTCCCAGAACTTGCCGAACTCGCCTTGTGCGCGAAGTTTGGAATCCGCAAGGAACTTCGGCAGCACCCAGGTGTCGGGCGAGCCGTATACGCATTCTCTGAGTTCAGCCCATTCGGACTCAACCCAGATCAATGCGTCGTCGGACATGGGGCCGTCTTGCAGTGCTCAGCGCTGGAGGAAAGCGGGTATATGCCCGGAATCCACGAGGCGGGCGACATCGGGCATGGCTTCCACGGCCATGGCAGGATCGCGCTCGCGGCGGCTCTGGCGGCGCTTCTTGCCGCTTTTATCGCTGTCCTTCTTGCCGTCCTTTTTGCCAGTATCCGCTGCCTTTGCGGCCGGCTTTTCCCTGGGCTCGCTCTTGGGCTTGCCCCTGGCCTTGTCGCGGCCGCGCCCACGGCCTCTGCCGCGTTTGGCTGCTGCCGCGATTTCTTCCTCGGTCGGGGCCTCGCCCAGCCAGTCGATGGACTTGTCGATTAGCTTCTCGATGTCCTTGAGGTATTTGAACTCATCCGGCTGAACCAGCGTCACGGAGTGGCCTTCGCGTCCCGCGCGGCCTGTCCGGCCGATGCGGTGGACGTAGTCCTCGGAGTGTGTTGGGATATCGAAATTATAGACGTGGCTCACGTCCGGGATATCCAGGCCCCGTGCGGCCACGTCCGAGGCGATCAGATAGGTGACTTCGCCTTCGCGGAATGCGTTGAGTGTGCGAAGACGGGCGTGCTGGTCCATGTCCCCATGGAGCGCTGCGGCGTTGAAACCATGCTTCTGGAGCGATTTCTCGAGGATCCCCACGGTGGTCTTGCGGTTGGCGAAGATGATGGCGTTGTTCACTTCGCCGGACTGCTCATTGAGCACCTCGCGGAGTGCTTCGCGTTTCTGATCGAAGTCGCGGGGCGCCAATGTCACCTGCTGAGTGATGGTTTCCGCGGTCGCGGAACGCTTTGCCACTTCCACTTCCACCGGATTGTGCAGGAACGTGTTGGTCAGGCGCTCGATTTCCGGCGGCATGGTGGCGGAGAAGAAAAGGGTCTGACGCGTAAACGGCAGCAGCTTGCAGATGCGCTCCAGATCAGGAATGAACCCCATGTCGAGCATGCGGTCAGCTTCGTCCACGACAAAGATCTCAACGCCGGTCATCAGCAGCTTGCCGCGCTCGAAGTGGTCGAGAAGCCGGCCGGGCGTGGCGATAAGCACGTCGGCGCCGCGGCCGAGGATGCGGTCCTGTTCCTCGAACGATACGCCGCCGATCAGCAAGGCAACATTCAGCTTGTGCTGCTTGCCGAGGGTCTCGAAGGCTTCGTGGACCTGGGCAGCGAGTTCGCGCGTCGGCTCGATGATCAGCGAGCGCGGCATGCGGGCCCGGGCGCGGCCTTTCTCAAGCCGGCTCAGCATGGGCAGCGTGAAAGCTGCAGTCTTGCCGGAACCGGTCTGAGCCAGTCCGAGAACGTCCTTGCCTTCGAGGGCAGGGGGGATAGCCTGTGCCTGAATAGGTGTAGGTGTGGTGAAGCCCGCCGCGGAGATGGCAGCGAGCACTTTGGGGCTCAAACCCAAGTTGTCGAATGTCATACGGTCTTTCTTTATCTGAGGACTGGATTGTCAGTAGTTAAAGTGCCAAGCAATGGCCGCCGGGGCCATCGCATGCGGCACCACCTCAGAGCGCCGCAACGGATGGGCGACATCTAGGGATTTTTTCAGAAAAGTCAACTTTGCTGACCGATTCCGATTTTCGTTTTCAATCAGACGGTTACCGTCTGGTGCAAAAAAACCGATTCAATTGCTGCCACTGGTGCGGCGTTTATGGATTGATTCGAGCGCTTCATGCCAAGGGACGAAGGCGTTGCCTTTGTGCAGAATCTCCAGGCCCTGGCCGCTCAGGGAGCCCGGGAGACAGAATTCCTGGATCAGCTCGTCGATCGGTTTGTCAGCGCGCTGAGATACCGAGAGAGCGCCGGCTGCGGTCATCTCCGCGATCAAGTTGCGTGCGGTATCCGGCGGCACGCCCTTGACGGTCATCCACTGGATGGCTTCCTGCACCAGCGCCTGGACCCAGACGAAATAGGCGCCAGCGCCGCTCGCGGCCTTGAACGCCGCCTCGGTTTCGAACGGGATGACCGGGCCACATGGGCTGAGCAGCTCGCGAACGTCCGGATTGGCAGGGAAAATGCTCGTCGGGCTCTGGCCGAACTCTGCAGCTATCACCGGCATGGCCTGGACGATCTCGGCGCCGTTCACATGCGGCTCGTAATTGCTGCGCGAAATCGTGCCCGCGAACGACAGGACGATGTGACGAGCCTCCCAGGGCAGTCCCTGGATCGTTGCCTCGATGTCGAACGGCCTGACCGCCATGATCACGATGTCAGAACGGGAAACGATTTCCGCGTTTTCCCTGACGATTTCGAGCCCAAACTTGCCGGCCAGTCTTGCGGCACGATCTGCATTGCGTGCGCTGAGCAGAATTGGAGGAGGTGCGTCCGCCCGCATCAGCCCGGGCACAACGTGCTCCATGAGGTGGCCAACGCCTATGACACCGATGGTCTTGGTCACGATACCTGTCTCTTTCTTGTCGTTCCGATCTTGATCAGCGCCGGGACACAATCTTCTATTTCCCTGCAAACTATAGCGCCCCGGCTTGATAGCTCATCGCTCACGTCCACGGGGAGAGAAGTGTTGGAGCCTTCCGGGATCTGGTTCAGGCGGCCGCCGACGAGAACCGGGGTATCCAGGCCCAGGCGTTCCAGTTCACGAAAGAGCCGGTCGATATAGTCGAGCGCAATGCCGTTGAACGTCGACACGGCGATGGCATCCGCTTCACTACTCGCTGCAAGGGCGGCCAGGTTATCAGGGTCTGTGGACACGCCGCCGTCCAGAACCTCGACGCCCAAATCCCTGAGGGCGCTTTCCAGCAGCATCTTGCCATGTTCGTGTACGTCCGTCGTGGCCACGAGCACGCTCGCTCCCATGGTTGCAAGCTGAGCGCGGGCGGATGGGAACACTCGCGCCAGATGTGCCTCCGCCGTCTCGGTGAGCTCTTCGACCAACGGCGACTGGACGACCGGATCCCTTCCGCGCAGCTTGGTTTCATCCTGCGTGCCAGCCCCGAACAGCTCTTCCAAGCGCTTGCCGCCGATGCGCCGCAGGGCGAGAAGCATCTCCGCTGCGTCCGCGG
>JBCCEL010000305.1:0-6972 GCA_039030315.1 Pseudomonadota bacterium | reverse complement strand
GGAGAACTCGATCTTCTCGCCGGTTTCCCAGTCGAACAGCGCCCGCTTCAGCTTCATCAACGGACCCATGTAGACATGCAGGGCCAGGGAAGGTTCATCGCCCTCGGCGCTGACTGCATGCACCGCATCGTCGCTCAACGTGAGCACACTGCCCGGTGCTACAATCTCGGTCCTGTCATGCTTCAGTGCGCCGTCCTCAATCCGGAAGAGAATGTTCTTCTCCCCGCCGGAGTATCCGGCAATGTGGACATCAAGCAGATGTTCGTGCGGAGGCATGACGATGTGCGGCTGGAACCTGCAGACCCAGATCGAAACGCTGTCATCCTCGTAGAGGCAGATCTCGTCGTCGCCATCCAGCCGGGTGGCGGCAATGATTGGCTCAGGGTTGGCGACGGTCCGGGTGAGCAGTTCGCGCACGGCCGTATTTGCGTTTTCAGAACTTGCTGCATCCCGGACTGCTGCCGCGAAATCCTCGAAGCTGAAGGTCATCAGTCTGCCTGCTACCGGAAGCGTTGGTTGATGGCATCAAGAGCGGCGGATCCGGGACAGAGGTCAGCCATACTGAGTTCGTTGAGCGGTTTCTCGCTCGTTTTCAGTGTCTCGTGAAGATCGTGCTCCTCGCCGTCGAAGTAGAGCAGCCCGGTTGTAACCTCGCCCTTGTTCAGGCGATCGCGGATCGTGTTGATGGCGCTGTCGGCGTCGGTTGGATCGTAGTCGACATCCAGCTTGTGCAGCCGGATGCGGGCGCCGCCATGCAGTTCGACCTCGCTTGAGGTGCCCTCGTCGTACTCGATCTCGATTTCCTCTTCCGGCGGTACGAAGTCCAGGCGGTCAAGCACGGCATTGTGGCGGCGGACATAACCGTAGCTCTTTGTCGATTGATCGTGATTGTTGAAGGTCACACATGGCGAAACGACGTCGAGAAAGGCAAAACCGTTGTAGCTGATGGCCGCCTCGATAAGCGGGACAAGCTGCGCCTTGTCTCCGGAGAATGAGCGGGCGACGAACCCGGCGCCAAGCTGGATCGCCAGCTGGGCAAGATCAATCGCGTCGAACAGGTTCGCTTCGCCCTTTTTGGAGGGGGAGTTCTTGTCGTTGGTGGCCGAGAACTGCCCCTTGGTCAGACCGTAACAGCCATTGTTCATGACGATGTAGGTCATGTTCAGCTGACGGCGCATGGCATGACAGAACTGGCTGAGACCGATTGAGGCCGTATCGCCGTCGCCGGAGACCCCGAGATAGACCAGATCGCGGTTGGCCAGATTGGCGCCGGTGGTGATCGAGGGCATGCGCCCGTGCACCGAATTGAATCCATGGCTGCGCGACAGGAAATAGGTCGGTGCTTTTGAGGAGCAGCCGATGCCTGAGACCTTGGCCAGCCTGTGCGCGGGGAGCTCAAGCCGGAAACAGGCCTCGATGATTGCGGCCGTGATCGAATCGTGGCCGCAGCCGGCGCACAGGGTCGACATGGTGCCTTCGTAGTCGCGGCGCGTGAGGCCCAGCTTGTTTTTCTTGAGTGCCGGGTGGTAGGCGGCTGGTTTCTGAATGTAGCTCATGGCTGTACCGTCCTCAGCTTACTCCGCCGCAACCCGGCCTTGGCCCTGTGTCGCGATGACCTCCGAGCGAATGAACTCCGCTGTCAGCGGTCGCCCGTCATAGTTCAAAACAGAGATGAGTTTTGCGCGCGGTATTCCAGCCTCAACCATCAGCAGCTGTCGCATCTGCCCGCCCTGGTTCTGCTCAACCACGTAGATGCGGTCGTGAGCTTCTGCGAAGCCCCGGATCTCGTCCGCGAAGGGAAACGCGCGGATGCGCAGAGCGTTGAGTGTAACACCGCAATCCTGCAGTTCGTCCAGGGCCTCCAGCACCGCAGGCCGCGTTGATCCGAAATAGATGATGCCGGTCCGGCTCTTTCCGTCCCGGATATCGACTTCGGGTTTGGGCACGATGGTCGCGGCGGTTTCAAACTTGCGCACGATACGGTCCATGATTTCGGCATTCTTGATGCCGTCTTCGGTGTACTTCGCGCTCTCGTCGTGGGAAGTGCCGCGAGTGAAGAATGCGCCCTTGCTGGGATGCGTGCCCGGGATCGTACGGTAAGTGATGCCGTCGCCATCAACATCCTTGTAGCGGCCCCAGTCTGGAAGGCTATCAAGCTGTTCGGCGGTGAGAACCTTGCCACGGTCGTGCATGTGGCCATCGTCCCAGCTCAACGCGTCGCAGACCCAGTCGTTCATGCCGATATCGAGATCGCTCATGACAATCACGGGCGTCTGCAGGCGCTCTGCCAGATCAAAGGCTTCCGCGGACAGGGTAAAGCATTCCGCAGGGTCGGTGGGGAAGAGCAGTACGTGCCGGGTGTCGCCGTGCGAGGCATATGCACAGGACAGGATGTCCGACTGCTGGGTGCGTGTGGGCATGCCCGTGGACGGACCGCCCCGCTGGACATTGTAGAGTACCAGAGGCACCTCGGCGAAATAGGCCAGGCCCAGAAACTCGTTCATCAGCGATACGCCAGGGCCGGACGTCGCGGTAAAGGCGCGGGCGCCATTCCAGCCGGCCCCAATCGCGATGCCGATTGCGGCAAGCTCGTCTTCCGCCTGGACGATGGCGAAATTGTTCCGCCCCTGGTCGTCAACCCTCAGATTCTTCGCGTTGCTCTCAAAACTCTCCGCAAGAGATGTGGAGGGAGTGATCGGGTACCAGGCACACACGGTTGCCCCGCCGTAGACGGCACCCAGCCCGGCCGCCTGGTTACCGGACATCATGATCTTGTCCCGTGTTTGCTCGCAGGCGCGAACCTGGATCGGTAGGGGGCACTTGTGATTTTCCTCAATGTAATCGCGGCCCAGGCGCAAGGCCTTCAGGTTCGGCTGAACGAGCTTGTCGCGGCCTCCGAACTGGCTCGCGACCACGCCGTCAAGCACGTCCTGATCAATGTCCAGCAGCCCCGCGACAGCGCCCACATAGACCATGTTCTTGAACAGCTGCCGCTGCCGGGATTCCTCCCAATGCGCTGTGCAGATCTTGGCAATGGGCATGCCGATGATCTCGACATCGCTCCGGCCGAAAATGCGTGGCAGGGTGGAATCGTAGAACAGATATCCGCCCGGGACGAGTTCCTCGATGTCATCGTCGTAGGTCTGGGCGTTCATGGCGACCATGAGATCGACACCGTCGCGGCGGCCCAGATGGCCTTTTTCCGATACGCGAACCTCATACCAGGTGGGCAGGCCCTGGATGTTTGAGGGGAAAATGTTTTTGGGGCTGACGGGAATGCCCATACGGAACAGGGTCTTGGCGAACATCAGGTTGGCCGATGCCGACCCGGACCCGTTGACGGTCGCGAATTTGACGACGAAATCGTTGATCCCGCTCACTAGGCTATCCCCCGGTGGCCCAGTTCACGTAGGCATTGAGATTGCTCTGGCACGGCTTGGCGGCCTGGGCTTCTGCATAAGCGAACTTCTGCATGTCCCAGGCGCCGGTGGGACATCGTTCCGCGCAGAGGCCGCAATGGACGCAGACATCCTCGTCCTTGGCCATGACCCGGCCCGTCTTGAGCAGGGCGGAAACGTAGAGGTGCTGATCCTCGTTCACGGCCGGCACGCGGAGTTCCTTGCGCAAGGCAGGCTCCGGAGCATTGTCAATGAAGTTGATGCAGTCGATCGGACAGATGTCCATGCAGGCATCGCACTCGATGCACAGTCCTTCAGTGAACACGGTCTGCACATCGCAATTGAGACAGCGCGCGGCCTCATCGAAGGCAAGCTGGTCGTCGTAACCGAGCTCAACCTCGACGCTCAGGTCTCTGAGCGACTTCGCCAGATCGGCATGAGGCACGGCTACCCTGTCCGCATCGTCATAGTCGTTCTCATAGGCCCACTCGTGGATGCCCATTTTCTGGCTGATCAACGAGTGCCCCGGGGCTGGGCGCTTATCTTCCAGGCTCTTTCCGCTACAATAGAGATCGATCGAGATGGCCGCCTGATGACCGTGTGCAACTGCCACGATGATGTTCTCCGGCCCCCAGGCCGCATCGCCGCCGAAGAAGACCCCCGGCAGCGTCGACATCATGGTCGTCGTGTCGACCTCGGGCATGGACCACTTGCCGAACTCTATCCCGATATCGCGTTCGATCCAGTCGAACGCGTTGTCCTGTCCGATGGCCATGAGGACATCATCGCATTCGAACAGCGTCTCTTCTCCGGTGGCGATGAGCCTGCGCCGGCCGTCAGCGTCATACTCGGCGCGCATGATTTCGAACAACACGCCCTTGAAGACGCCATCTTCGAACACGAACTCCTTCGGATTGTGATTGTCGAAGATCGGGATGCCTTCCTGTTCGGCCTCCTCGATTTCCCAGTCCGACGCCTTCATGTCCTGGCGTGGCGAGCGAACGGTAACCCGGACATCCTCGCCGCCAAGCCGCAATGCCGTGCGGCAGCAATCCATGGCCGTGTTGCCGCCGCCGATGACGACTACTCGCTTGCCGATCTGCTCGACGTGTTCAAAGGCGACCGAGGTCAGGAAATCGATGCCAATCTGAATCTTGTCGTCAGCTTCCTTGCGGCCGGGTATGTTGAGATCCTTGCCCTTGGGGGCGCCTGTGCCGACGAATACGGCGTCATAGTCCTCGTCCAGGATCGCCTTCAGGCTGGTGACCTCCTCGCCAAACCGCGCTTCAACGCCGAAGTCGATGATGCGGTAGACCTCTTCATCCAGCACCTGCTCGGGCAGGCGGAAGGAGGGGATGTTGGTACGCATCAGACCGCCCGCCTTGGGATCCTTGTCATAGATCGTGCAGGAGTAGCCGAGCGGCATGAGATCCCGGGCCACCGTCAGTGAGGCAGGGCCGGCGCCCAGCAGGGCAATGTGCTTGCCGTTCTTATCCCCAGGGATCGATGGGAGCCTGTTGGTGATATCGCTCCGGTAATCCGCGGCTACCCGCTTCAGGCGGCAGATCGCGACCGGCTCGTCTTCGATCCTCCCGCGCCGGCAGGCCGGTTCACAAGGACGGTCGCACACCCGGCCCAGAATGCCGGGAAAGACATTGCTCTCCCAGTTCAGCATGTAGGCGTCGGTGAAGCGTCTCTGGGCGATCAGGCGGATGTATTCGGGAACCGGTGTGTGTGCCGGGCAGGCCCACTGGCAATCGACCACTCTGTGGAAGTACTGCGGGTCGCTGACATCGGTCGGCTCCATCCCGCGCTGCAACTCTGAGACGCTGCTGTCCATACCACCTGTCAGCTACTGCAACGCGTGCAGTGGAAATCCCAACCCTCGGTCCCTCGGTACGAAACTATTAGAGCAAAAGCTGATATGGTCAAGTTAACGCAGTGGCAGATCGACACACTCACGTGTTGTTGAAACCGGCGGTGCCTAGCACGCGTCGGTTCTGTCGCTGATTTCCCGGACGATCGCCTCCCAGAAAAGTTCAGGATGGGAGGCAGATGCGTAGTGTCCGCCTTCGGTCAACACCTTGCACGCAGCCGCCGGGTTAACTGCGGCGAATGCCTCGACCTCGACTACGGTCGTGAACGGATCTTCCGCTCCGTGCAGGAAGGTGACCGGCTTCGGCACATCGCGGATGAACTCCTCGGCAGGCCTGGAGGTGAGGCTGAAATCGCAGGAGACACCGACGAGTGAGTGAAGCGCGATTTGCCGGAACCACTCGTATGCAGGTCCGCTGCCGCACTTGCCCTCCAGCAGATCGAGGTCGCTCCGTGATCCTCTGAACATACGGCGGAGGAAGTACTTTGTAGCGCCCGAGCTTGAGTAGACGCTCTTCTGGAACTGCTTCGCGGCGATTTCATAGATTCCGATGTCTCCGGCCAGCTTCCGGTATCCGCGCCAGAACCTGGAGGTGAAGCTGGAGCGATCCTTCTGCTCGTTCATCAGGTTGATCGAAGCGATGATCACAGTGCTGAACAGCTCCGGCTGCTTCTTTGCCAGAAGCAAGGCATAGAAGCCGCCCATGTTGTGACCCAGAAGCGGGACGGGATCGGGCGAGATGATCCTGATGAACGCCGCCAGGTCCTCAAGGAGTTCATCCACCAGTTGCCCGCGGTGAAACACTTCCGAAGCCGTGTGGCCGTCCAGAAATCCCGTTCGGACTGGCAGGATGATCCTCAGCCCGTGCGCGATCAGCTGTAGTTCGCTCTCCAGAACAAGAAAGGGAAACAGGTATCCGTGAATCGCGAGCACCGGCTTGCCGGCGGGCGGGCCAAACTCCCAGAACCGCATTACCCGGCCGCTGGGCAAGCGCTGAACGGACAGCCGCCCAAAACTGCCGAAGTAGCGGGCTCCGAAGTTTTCGACCAGCTGGATATGCGACGTTTCGGATTCGCATAGATAGAGCAAATGGATCAGCTGGCTGACCAGCAGCCGAACCAGCTCGGTCTGGCCACGGCAATTCAGCTTCGACGCCGCCGCCTTCAGGTGCGAGCGCTTGGTCTCAACCGAGACATCGTCCACTGCCGCCGCCCTTGTCGGGTTCAGGCCGGTGAGGATCTGGTAGATCATCCGCCGCTCCGCCCGTGTAAGCTGCGCATCCGCGTTAAAAAGTTTAAGGATCTCTAGGAACAGGTCTTCTGTGAGAAGCACCGCGCGTGACCGGTCGGCCGGGACCGCAAGCGCATCCCTGGGCCTGTAGGGCACGCACCAGTAATGACCGTTGCCAGCGTTGGTTTCGATGAGTTCGCCGACGCGGATCCCCTCTTCGCGCACGTAGTCGACAATTTCCCGGATCACCGGATCGGCGTTCCAGTTCGTCACCAGTCGTGATGACATGAGTGACAGGTCCGAGATGCCGCCGCGGACAAACCCGCCGTCCAGCTCGAACTCCACCCAGTGGATGCTGCCAACGACATTGCCGTCGCCGCGCAGATAGTTCTTCACCACCTCCCTGCTGGCGGTGACCATGTGTTCAGGCGGGATGACGGAGAAAACGTCTCCCATGCTCTGTTCGAG
>JBCCEL010000304.1:0-6972 GCA_039030315.1 Pseudomonadota bacterium | reverse complement strand
TCCCGGCAGCAGTGTCGTTGATCTCAACAGGTCCGGCGTCGCCCTCATGGAGATCGTTTCAAAGCCCGACATTCGCTCCGCCGATGAAGCCAAGGCTTACGTCACCAAGCTGCGCACCATCCTGCGGTACCTCGGCACCTGTGACGGCAATATGGAAGAGGGCAGCCTCAGGGCGGATGTGAACGTGTCCGTGCGCGAGCCCGGTGGCGCATTCGGAACCCGCTGCGAGATCAAGAACGTCAACTCGATCCGCTTCATCGGCCAGGCCATTGAGTATGAGGCCCAGCGCCAGATCGACCTGATCGAAGACGGCGGTGAAGTCGAGCAGGAGACCCGCCTGTTTGATCCGAAAACCGGCAAGACCAGGTCAATGCGCTCCAAGGAAGAAGCCCATGACTACCGTTACTTCCCGGACCCGGATCTGCTGCCGCTGAAATTTGATCAGGCCTTCGTTGATGAAATTGCTGCATCGCTTCCCGAACTTCCGGATGAAAAGAAAGACCGGCTGATCAGCCAGTATGGCCTTTCGCCCTACGATGCCGGGGTTCTGGTGGACGATCCGGAAACCGCGTCGTTCTTTGAGGAAGTCGCCGAAGGCAGGGATCCAAAGCTCGCGGTCAACTGGGTCATGGGCGATCTGGCCGCCCACGCCAATACTGTCGGCAAGGAGATTCCGGACGCCGGCGTCTCCGCGGCACAGCTTGGCAGCCTGCTTGATCTCATTACCGACAACACGATCTCCGGGAAGATCGCGAAGGACGTCCTCGATATCGTTATTGCCGAGGGCGGCGATCCGAAGCAGATCGTTGAAGACAAAGGCCTGAAGCAGGTCACCGACACCAGCGCTATCGAGGCGATCGTTGATGAGGTCATCAGTGAGAACCCGGACAAGGTTGCTGAAGTCAAAGAAAAGCCAAAAATGGTAGGTTGGTTCGTGGGGCAGGTGATGAAAAAGTCTGGTGGCAAGGCTAATCCGCAGGCTGTCAATCAGATCTTGGCTGGGAAACTTGGGCTCTAGGGCGGGGGCTCCAAGAACAAAAAAAGGACGACGCAGTTGGACGCTATGGCCGACATGGATGTTGCCGTGCGCAGACCGAGACCGTTCGCGCGCTTCGTGCTCTTCGCCTGCATTCTGTGCACTGCGGGCTTCTTCTTGCTGGTGGTGGCTAGCTATTACGGGCACTTGTGGACCCCACTCGATGCATTCTCGCATCTGCGAATCCACCTGGTGGGTGGTCTTGTCGGGTTCGGTCTTGCCGCTCTGTCGATGGCTACCATCCAGCGGATCAGGGTTGCGGTTGCGGTGCTCTTCTTCGCCGCAATAGGCACGCTGCTATATGCGGGATTCTGGCCGGCGATCAGCCAGGGTCGGCAGGTCGATCTCTCGATTGGCCAATACGAGAAGGAACTGAAACTCATCTCCTACAACGTCTGGGCGCGCAACCCGACCCCGGAGAAGATCGTTCAGTACTTGAGGTCCGAAGATGCCGATGTGGTGGTGCTCGTTGAGTTTACCCGCGAGTACCGCAAGCTGTTGGGGCTCCTGGGGCAGCAATACCCCTATCAGCATGATTGCAACGACAAGGCATTCTGCCACATCGTGATCCTGTCGCGCGTACCGTTCGAGGCCAGTGGCAGCCGTTCGCGCTGGGCCGGCCCCAACATGGCCTGGGCGCGATTTGGCAAGGCGTTTGGCGGTCTGACCGTGTTCGGCGTCCATTTCACACGGCCGTTCAGCCCGTTTGCCCAGTACAAGCAAATGCGGGCCATGGCCTCGGAGACGTTCACCGCCAAGGGGCCGTTCCTGGTTGCCGGCGACTTCAATGCCACAAAGGACTCTTTCCTAATCAACGCGTTTCAGGAGTTTTCCGGGGTGCTCCGTCTGACGTCCCTGCCGACCTGGCCGACCTGGTTTTTTGAAATTCCCCAGCTTGGCATTGATCACGTGTTCATATCCAACGGCATCCGGCCTCTGGCGTATCCGGAACTTGGAAAGAACTCGGGCTCAGATCATCTTCCCATCAAGGTCAGGCTCGCCATAAAGGACGTTCCCTGACGCGCAAGCTCCGGCATTCCGCTAACGGCATGAGGTTCGGGTTTGTGCGCGGTGGTTATTGAAGCCTAAAGATCGCCGGAACGAATTGCGGGCTAATTTTACACAAATTGGGCTGTTTCCGCGCTTCCCCAGAGTCAACAAATCCTTAGTGAAACCATTTGGTCAGAATTGCTTCAGGCTCCGTTAAGTGTATGCCTTAACTGCCTGTTTTGACCCGCCGTCTCATGATCCCTGCACAGCAAGAGACGGGCACGACAAGGCCCGCGGGGTGCTGGTTGAGGTCAAGAAAAGCTCCACCAAGGAGCCGAAGTGAAAAGGCAGGGAAGATGGCACGTTTTGAGATGGCAGCGATTGATGCGGGGGCAGGCGAGGGCGCAGCAGTATCGTCCGGAGCACTTCTGCAACTGGGCATTATGTATTCGTTGGGGCGTGAAGTGGAGCGCGATCTGATCGCTGCCCACAAATGGTTCAACCTGGCGGCACTGCGCGGCAATGAGTGTGCAAAACAGTATCGCCGTGACATTTCTTCGGAGATGGCGCCAGAGGAAATTGCGCAGGCCCAGCGCGAAGCCCGCGAGTGGCTCTACACGCTGCACTGATCCGGCATGACGATCCGGACATGTGGAGCCGGACGGCAAATCGAATGCGGTTTTGAACGAAAGACCCGCACAAGCGGGCAGTCCTGGAACATCAGGAGGCGTCGAAACAGCCGGCCGGTCAGGTGAGTACATCCTGCCCGGGCGGTGCTTGCAGGGCTTACCAGTTATTCCAGCGGCGCGTTCTGTCGCCGAAGACGTGGTCTTCGAACGAGTTCAGCTGCTCGATGAAACGCCTTTGCTCAAGCTGGCGGCGGTAGATCTCCGCTTCGATCTCGTCCGTGCGCGCCTGTACCCGGTCGCGCCTGCTGTTCAAGGCTGGGAGGCGTTCGGTGCCCGGCGAATAGGTATGTCCCTGGGGAACGAAGTACTCCGCTGCGTGCGAAGCGGCCGGAAGAGAGAACGTGAGTGCCAAGGCCCCGGCGCCTGCCACAATCAACTTACGCATAACAAATTGCTCCTCGCATTTCCCCAGCCGAATCGAACAGTGATCCTGACGGGAAAAGCTATAGCATCAGCTTGACAGCCGCCGCCATCAAAACTGCACAATGGCGGCGGGCAATTCTGTGTGAGTGGCCTGCGAAGGTGCCCGGGACCGGGCAGCGGCTCTATTTACCCATGTTCTGCTTGATGAAGCCCACGATCGCCATGACGATAGCGCCGCCGACGCCGCCACCTGCGATCTGACCGATGATGCCGTCGGCCGCCCCGCTTGCGATCAAGTTGAGGATGAAGCCGCCGATGCCGCCGCCGACGATCCCGGAAATCGAATTGCCGATCACGCCAAGGCTGAGATTCTTAAGAACCGCGCCGGCCGCGTTGCCTCCGGCGGCACCGGCGATCAGCTGAATGAGGAGAGATTCCATTTATGACGTCCCTTTGGATGGGGAGCCGGTTCCGGCGCCCGCTTTGCTTGATCAGTGCACGCATAAGATGGCGGGGGAGCGGGGGTGTCAAGCGGAAGGTGGCACGGCCTCAGCGCTATTCCTCCCGCCCATATGACAGCAACTTGGCGCGCACCCTTGCGGCAAGCTCCGTCTGACCGTGCTCCAGGGCATAGACCTGGGCCTGGGTATAGCGGAAGCAGGCTTCGTCTATGCGTCCCGACCGCTCCGACAGATCGGCGGCTTCGGCATACAGCGCAGCCAGGGACTCACCGTCATTGCGGTCATGTGCGCGCAGCAGCCGCTCCTCGAGGTCGTCCGGTGCCACGGCTGAAAGGATCGTCAGAGCCGGTCGAGCAGGGCGGCCGTCGGGTAGCTGTCCGCGGGCAGGCCGAATTTTTTCTGCATCGCCTTGATCGCAGCCCGGGTTCCGGCGCCGACGACACCGTCTATCTTGCCCACATCATATCCGCGACGTGCGAGCCGACGCTGCAATTCCTTGATCTGGGGCTGGCTGAGCGGTCTCACCGTTCCGTTGCCCGGCCGGACTTTCGGAGCGCCGGCCAGGCGGGTCGCGAAATAGGCGGCCGTGGTGGAATAGACCAGAGACTTGTTCCACTCCAGATAGACCTTGGTGAAGTTGTGATAGGCCAGAAACGCCGGGCCGTTCCGCCCCATGGGCAGCAGCAGAGAGGCCTGCAAACCGTCCGCGCGTAGTTTCTTTCCGTCCGCGCGCTTGACACCCCATTTTGACCACTGGGAGCGGGGGTGCGAGATCGCAATATCCGCCTGGGACCAGTCCATGCTGCGCGGTGCCCGCACTTCCTGCAGCCAGGGCTCGCCCGGCCGCCAGCCGAAGTTGCGGATGAGGTTGGCCGTTGAGGCCAGGACGTCCGGAACGCTCCTTAGAAGATCGACCCGTCCGTCATTGTCATAGTCCACGCCGAGCTCAAGGTAGTCGGTCGGCAGAAATTGGGTCTGGCCGATTTCACCGGCCCAGGCGCCCTTCATGTCCGCCAGAGTAATGTCGCCGCGTTCCAGCAGTTTCAGCCCGTCGATCAGGTGCGGGCGGAACAGTTCTGGGCGCCGGCAGTCATGCGCCAGCGTTGCCAGCGACCGCATGGTGTCGAAGTCTCCCATGAACCCGCCGAAATCCGTTTCCAGACCCCAAAACGCGGTGATCACGGACGACGGGATACCGTACTGCTTGCGTACACGTCTGAACGTAGAGCGGTGCTTCTTCATCAGTTGCCGGCCGCGGGTCAGGCGGTTTTTAGAGATGATCCTGCCAGCGAACTTCAGGAAGGGCAGGGTGAAGACGCTTTGCCGCCGGTCACGGGCCAGAACCTTCGGGTTCGGTCTGACATTGCCGAGCGCTCTGCGAAATGTGCTCTGCTCGATACCATGACTGATCGCCTCTGCCCGCACACCCTTCATCCATCGGTCAAAGTTGCCGCCGCACGCCACCTCCTGAGCAAGGGCAGGCGGGGCCGCCGGCGCGCCCATGATCAGGAATGCCGAAGCGGTGGCGGATAGGGCAAGGCGTCGAAGCATCATCGTCCTCCGGATTTCAGTCAGTGTTGAGCTTTGGTGTTGTGTCTGATGGGCCTTCATCAGGACGGTGCTGATTCCGCCTCGGCCCGTTCTTCCAGGATCTTGTCGATGGCGCCGGCGATGACTTCCGGCTGCTGCGCGCCCATGACCGCGTATTTGCCGTCGACGATGAAGCATGGAACGCCGGTGACGCCCATCTGGGAAGCGGTGGCGATCTCGTTTTTCACCTCTTCCTTGTCCGCATCACCGGCCAGCAGGGTTTCCACGACCTCACGCTCCATCCCGGCCTTCTCTGCATTATCGGCCAGGACCTCCTTGTCCGTGAGATCGCCCCCTTCCATGAAGTAGAGCTGAAACAGCCGCTCTGCGACTTCGTTCTGGACGCCCATGGCTTCGGCCCAGCGGATGACACGGTGGGCGTTGATCGTGTTTGGCGACTTCTTGATGTCCTCGAAGCGGAAGGGGATATCCTCCTCCGCCCCGGCTGCGCGGACGTTGTCATAGATGCTCTTGGCGCCTTCCGGGCCGCCAAACTTCCGGCTGAGGTACTCCTGCCGATCCATCCCGTCCTCGGGGATGGTTGCATCCAGCTGAAACGGCCGCCAGCGCACCTCTACCGGCACGCCCTCCCGCATCTGCAGTGCCTTTTCCAGGCGCCGTTTGCCGATAAGGCACCAGGGGCACATGACGTCTGAAATCACATCGATTGTGACAGGCTGCAGATCGGTGCTCATGGGAAGGTCCTGTTCAATTTGCCGCCCACCAGTTCTCGATCCGGTAGCCGAAGAGGGATGTCCGTTCGGGGCGCTTGATATGGGACCATAAGGCAATCCAGGCGCCCGGGCGATGAAAAAGGGGCACGACGTAGTGGCCGGACAGCAGCACGCGGTCAAGGGCCCGGACCGCGTCCACGAAGGCGTCCCGCTTGCGCGCTGCGAGGAGCGCGTCGATCATGGCATCCACGGCCTTTTCGTCCGCGCCGAAATAGTTGCGTGTCCCATCAAGCGTTCGGCCCTGGGATCCGAAGTAGAATATCTGCTCATTGCCGGGTGAGAGTGAGGCGTCCCACTGATAGGGGACCGCATCGAAGTCGTAGTTGGCCAGGCGCGCCTGGAACTGACTGGAGTCCACGAGCCGAACACGCGCGTCGATCCCGGCCTGCTGCAACGCGCGCGCATAGGTCAGGAAAAGCCGCTCGTCGGAACGGCGCACCACGACGATCTCCAGCGCCAGCGGAGAGCCGTCTGCCTTGGAGACCGCCTTTCCGCCCTTGATCTCGTACCCCGCCTCTGCGAGCAGCTTGCGGGCAGCGCGGCGATTCTTCCGGTTGCGCCCGCGTCCATCGCTTTTGGGCACGGAGTATGTGCCGTCCAGTATCGTGGGTTCGACAACGCCTGGATACCCGGCCAGCAGCTCTTGCTCGAGCTTGCTCGCCGGCTTGCCGTGCGATGCGAGTTCCGAACGCGAATAGAAGCTCTCCGTCCGCCTGTAGAGACGGCTGTAGAGATTTGCGTTGATCCACTCGAAATCAAACAGCTGGATCAGGGCCTTGCGCACATTCTTGTCCGCCAGCTTGGCCCGCCTCGTATTGAGCGCCAGACCGAACATTCCTGCAGGCAGTCCGCTGGGAATCTCATACAGACCAACGCGCCCGTCCCGGACTGCCGGAAAATCGTAGGCGGCAGACCATCGGGACGGATCATGCTCCTCGCGCACATCGATGATCCCTTTCTTGAAGGCCTCGAATGCCGCGCTATCGTCCCGGAAGTGGTAGTACTGGACTTCGTCGAAGTTGAACTTTCCCTGGTTCACCGGCAGGTGCCAGCCCCAATAGTCCGACCGGCGCCGGTAGGTGATAGACTTGCCCGCATCGACGCTGGCC
>JBCCEL010000303.1:0-6980 GCA_039030315.1 Pseudomonadota bacterium | reverse complement strand
TGATCACCGTGTCGATCATCGGCAGGTCCGATGCCACGGGGATGCGGTAGTCGAGGAAGCCCGGGTTCTGCAGGCGGCCATCTTCTCCGTAGATATACTCCTCGTTGATGGCCCAGCCGATGCCCTGGACGGCGCCGCCCTGGAACTGGCCCTCGACGTAAGCGGGATGCACCGCCTTGCCGGCATCCTGGAACACGGTGTAGCGCAGCACCGTCGTGCGGCCGGTTTCAGGATCAATCTCCGTGTCCACCATGTGCGTTGCAAAGCTGACACCGGCGCCGCGGGCATTGATCTCGTTGTGGCCGGCGATCGGGCCGCCGGTGGTCTCGGCCGCGGCGGCGATTTCCGCCAGGGACATGGGCGGGAATTCGCCGGCGTTGGGCCCGGCCGGACGGGCGTGACCGTCTTTCCATTCCACCGCTTCTTCGGGGATTTCCCACATCTTGGCGGCGCGTGCGCAGAGCTTGGAGATAGCATCGCGGGCCGACTGGATGGTGGCGAGGCCGGCCGCGAAGGTAACACGGCTGCCATCCGTCGTGTCATTGTGCCCGAGCGAACTGGTGTCGGTGATCACTGCGCGGACCTGATCGTAGGGGATGCCCAACTCCTCGGCCGCCATCATGCACATCGAGGCGCGCGAGCCGCCGATATCCGGGGTGCCGAGGGTGAGGTTCACCGTCCCGTCCACACCGATATTGATGGATGTGCATGTCTGGCCGCCGAAGTTGAACCAGAAGCCGCAGGCAATGCCCCGGCCCTGGTTGGGGCCAAGCGGGGCGGAGTAGTGCGGATGCGCCTTGGCCGCTTCCAGGGTCTCCATGAGGCCGTGGTTGCGGTGCGTGGGGCCGTAGGAGGACTTGTCACCTTCCTTGGCGGCGTTTTTCAGGCGCAGTTCAAGGGGATCGATGCCGATCTTGCCGGCGATTTCGTTCACCACGCTTTCAACCGCAAAGGCTGCCATCGGGGCGCTGGGTGCGCGGTACGCTGCCGAGCGCGGCCGGTTGACCACCACATCGTAGCCAACGGTCTTGACGTTCTCCAGCCGGTAGCAGGCAAACGCCGTCATCGCGCCTAGGCTGGCCCATGAACCCTTGAACGCTCCGCCCTGGTACTTCAGCAGGGCTTCTGCGGCGGTCATCGTGCCATCGTTCTTGACGCCGATCTTCACCCAGATGCTGGTTGAGGAGGTGGGGCCGGAGGCGCGGAACACCTCGTCACGGGTCATCACGACCTTGACCGGGCGGCTAGCCTTGCGCGACAGGGCGAGTGCCACGGGTTCGATGAAGACCATGGTCTTGCCGCCGAAACCGCCGCCGATTTCCGATGCGGTGACCCGCAGCCGTGAGATGTCGAGACCGAGCACGGCCGCACAAGTGTTGCGGACCGAATAGTGGCCTTGCGTGCAGCACCACAGATCGCCCGAGCCGTCAGGACTCAGATTGGCGACACAGGCATGCGGCTCGATATAGCCCTGGTGGGTGGCCTCGGTGCGGAACTTGCGCTCCACAACAACATCCGCTTCAGCGAAGCCCGCATCCACGTCGCCGTGGCCGAACTGGCAGCGCGCGGCGATGTTGGACGGCGTCGTCGGCGTTTCTTCCAGGCCGTCGGTAAAGATGTCGTCGTGCAGCAGAGGCGCATCGTCCTTCATGGCCTCTTCCACGTCCGTCACGTGGGGCAGCACCTCATACTCGACTTTGATCAGCTTCAGAGCCTTCTTGGCGGCATGGGCGCTGGTCGCCGCGACCGCGGCGACGGCATGGCCGTCGTAGAGGACCTTGTCGCGCGCCATGCAGTTCAGCATGGTGTCGAGATCATCGCCCTCGACGTCCGCCGTGAAATCAGCCGACGTGACGACGGCCTTGACGCCGTTCACGGTCTCGGCGGCGGAGGTGTCGATCGACTTTATCTTTGCGTGGGCGTGAGGCGAACGCAGGATCTTTCCCACCAGCATGCCCGGCATGACCATGTCGGCGCCGAAGCGGGCGCGGCCGGTCACCTTGTCGACACCGTCGGGGCGCTCAGGGCGCGATCCGACAACATTGAACTCACCGTTGGAAGCAGTCTTGTCCAGCATGGCGCTCAGGCTCCTCTCATTTCGGCGGCGGTGTCCATGACCGCACGGATGATCTTGTCGTAACCGGTGCAGCGGCAGAGGTTGCCCGCCAGCCAGTAACGGACTTCGGTTTCTGTCGGATCGGGGTTCTGGTCCAGCAGGGCCTTGGCGGCGACCAGGAAGCCCGGGGTACACACGCCGCATTGCAGCGCGGCGTGGTCCAGGAACTTCTGCTGCAACGGATGAAGGTTTTCGCCTTCTGCCATGCCCTCGATGGTTTCGATGTTTCTGCCGTCGGCTTCGGCGCCCAGCACAAGGCAGGAGCAAACGAGACGGCCATCGACCATGACGGAGCAGGCGCCGCAGTCGCCCGTACCGCAGCCTTCCTTGGCGCCGGTCAGGCCAAGACGGTCGCGCAGGACGTCGAGTAGGGGTTCATCGGGCTCGCAGAGGAACTCGGTGTTATCCCCGTTGATGGTGGTTTGAACGTGAACCTGAGACATCTAAGCGTTTCCTTTCGCGCGGTTCAGCGCAATCGTGGCGGCCCGCTTGGCGAGCACGCCGGCAACTTTCTTGCGGAACTCGACCGTGCCGCGCTTGTCGTCGATGGGGGTGGCGGCGGCCGAGCATGCGGCGGCGAGGGCCTCCAGCGCAGCGTCGTCCACTTTGGTGCCGATCAGCGCGTCGGCGGCTTCCTGGACGAGCAACACCTTCGCGGCAACGGCGCCTAGGGAGACCCGGGCGGCAGTACATGTGCCGTCATCATCAAGGGTGAGGCTGACGCCGCAGCCGACCACGGCAATATCCATCTCCGTGCGCGGGATGAAGCGCAGGTAGGCATCGCCCGAATTGGCTGGGCGGGCCGGCAGCAGGACGGAATCAACAAACTCGCCCTGTTCCAGGGTCGTCCTGCCGGGGCCGGCGGCGATGTCCTCGGCGGCCACTTCGCGGCTACCATTCGGGCCGCTGACCCGTGCCAAAGCGCCGGCCGCCACCATGGCGGGTACGCTGTCTGCAGCAGGAGAGGCATTGCACAGGTTGCCGATCATGGTGCAGCGGCCCTGGACCTGTGTCGAGCCGATGAGCTCGGTACCTTCGACGACGCCCGGCCATGCGCCCTTCACGCCCTCATGCTCGCCCAGTGCGATGCCTGGAACAGCCGCGCCGATGCGCCAGCCGCCGTCTTCCTCGGTGATCTCGTGCATGGCCGGGATACGCTTGATGTCGACCACCAGGTCCGGCTCGATCATGTCGTTTTTCATCTGGACCAGAAGGTCGGTCCCGCCGGCCAGCACCCTGGCCGTTCCGTCTTCGGCTGCGAGCAGCGACACCGCCGCTTCCACCGTCTCAGGCGCTTCAAATCTCATGTGAGCAACTCATCCTTTGCTGGCTCTCTCAAGCGCGATTTTGTCGTCGTACAAAGCGCTTGTTTAGAACCAGTTTAAACAAACATGAGCCGGTGTTGGAAGGGGAAATGGTGGACTCGGGAAAGATCAATCAGTCCGGGGCCTCAATCATGCGGAAGCAATCCGAGCCCGGCGGCTCTCCGGTGATGCCATTTGCAATGAGTATTGCTGATGCCGACCTTCCTGCAAATCTTCAGCAGCGCTGGAACGTGGCTTCGCAGGTGCGGCAAATGCCCGGTTTCGGCCGGATCGGGTTTCTTGGCGAGCGCCAGAGAAAAGGCACGGGAAACATGGGGCTTCCGGTTCAGCCGGTTGGCGATGAAATCATTCAGTTCAGGCGAGCCGGGCCAGGTGCCCAGGAGCAGAACCGTTGCCAGGCGCGAATTGCGCTTCTGCGAACCATTGGCCGCCTCTAGTGCCCGGATCAGGTCGGAGACCGCCGCCTGTCTCGGGAAATCCTCCAAGGTGGAGTAGCCGAGCGCCCCGGCGACCAGCGGGAAATACTCGATCTCCCTGTAGAGGCCGTCCGGTTCGCGGTCCTGGGCGCAGGTGTGGCTGTAGAGACCTTCCTTGGGCCAGAGGAGGGGAAAGGCGGTCATCTTGCGGTGGTAGCGCAGTTCGTCATAGGCAATCAGGCCGCCGCCCTTTTCGGCGGACCACCGCACCCCCGCCGATGCACCGGCAAAGTTCTTGCCGCACGTCCTGATGCTGCGCCTTGCGGGCAACCGGTAGAAAATCTCCACGTTATGGCCAGGTTCGATCCCCTCGGCCCTCCGGGCGCAAAAGAGGAATGCGGACCTGGCGAGCACGGCGCCGCTGAGCCCGCCGCGTCCGGTCTCGAGAAAGTGCTCAAGGCAGCCTTCGTCCTTGTGCCTGACATAAACTTCCTTGCCGTTGGTAACCTGTCCGGCAACTCCGGTCGCAACGAATTCTGCCGGGTTGAGGCGATGTTTGGGGTTGTCCAGTTTGGCGGACTTCGGCGCCAGAAGGCGCGCCGGTCCGTGGTCTCTGGTGTAGGGCCTGCGCGGCCACTCCGCGATTTCGGCTTGGCGGACGGACAGTTCGTTGTCCATCCTGATCTTGGCCTGGGCGAAATATGCGAACGGGTATAGCGCTGCCATCAGGGCGATGACGCCCAGGATCCGTTTGCCGGAGCTGAACCACCGGACGCTCTGCCGGGCGAACCAGAGCGCGCCCCTGTAGACCGCAATGTTCAGGCCCCCAATCAGCAGGAAGAACAGGGCAAGCTGTCCCAGCGTTATGAATTTCATTGTGATCCGCTCCGGCTGCCTGCGATCTTGCCTGGAATTTTACTGCAGCGGCGTGAACGCCGGGTTAGGCCGGGGCAAGCGGCCTTATTGATCGCCGGTGCCGATTGGGCTAGGTGGGGCGGCTCTCCGCGAACAGTTGAAACCGCAATGCTCTACCGCCACCGCAGCAAGCTCTTTTACACGCTGACCAATCCCTGGCGCATTCTGCGCTGGCTCTTCCGCGGGCAGATCCGGAAGAATGCCAGGTCGTATCTGGAGCAGAACGGCGTGTTGGAGTGCCTGAACCTCGGGGACGAGATCGAGGTCGTCCCGGTGTTTCATGATCTGGCGAACATGCACCGGCTGGTGCGCAAGCGGAAGCCGCAGACGGTGTTGGAGTTCGGCTCCGGCTTTTCAACCATCGTACTGGCCCATGCGCTCGACATGAACGCGAAGGAAGCTGGCGGTTCCGGGCAGCCCATGCTGCACAGTGTGGAATCCAACGAACACTGGATGAACAATACCGGCGGCAAGATCCCTGAAAATCTCCGCAAATATGTTTCGCTCTCCCATTCCCGCATCTTCGCGCGCGAGCTGAACGGCCAGCTGACCCTGCATTACGAGAAGCTGCCGAATGTGGTGCCGGACTTCATCTATCTCGATGGGCCCGGTGCGGCCGATGTGGAAGGCGAGGTGAGGGGCTTGAAGTTCCAGATCGGCGAAGACCATCTGCGCCGCCAGGTGTTCTCCGACGTGCTGCTGTATGAGAGCACGTTCCACAAGGGAGCCTTCATCCTGCTGGATTCCATGTACGCCACCATGAACTACCTGCGCCATCACCTGACGCGCGAGTACAGGTTCCGCTGGGACGTGATCGCCGACCAGCCGAGTTTCGAACTCATGGAGCACGGGCCCAAAAAGCTCCTGCCGCGGGCGTTCTGGGCGGAGAAGACGCGGGATTGACCGACATACGGAGGAGGCCGGCATGAGCGAAGCAGTGTACAGGGGCAGTTGCTATTGCGGTGCGGTAGAGGTTGTTGTGGCGGGCGAGCCGGCCGCAGGGGCCATCTGTCATTGCCGGTCCTGCCGCAAATGGCATGCCGCGCCGATCAATGCCTGGGCGATCTGGCCCGGGGACAAGGTCGCGATATCCGGCGAGACTGTGAGATCTGATCACAGCCCAGCAAGCGGCCGCATTTCCTGCTCCAAGTGCGGAGGTTGCGTCGCCAATCACAAGCCGGCGCGGGACATGATGGTGATCTATCCCATGACCCTGACGGGCTCCGGCCTTCAGTATCAGCCAGCGTTTCACATCTTCTATGATGAACGTGTGATGGACATGGCCGACGGCCTGAAAAAATTCGCCGACATGCCCGAAGCGTTCGGCGGCAGCGGTCGGCTTGTGGACGAGCCGGCAGCAAGCCGCTGGAGTGGCTGCGGTAGCAACTCCTGATGTGCGAAGCGGAGCTGGATTTGGGATTCAGGCAGCTCGAGGAGCTGCAAGGCGCGACGCATCGAACGCCTCTGCTCCTGTCTCCACGTCCAAGGCAGATTTTGTCGTTTCCGACAATGGGACTGCGGTTCACAAAGATACCGACGCGATGAGAAACTCTCTCAGTGATGCAGGTTTCAAGGATCGCGATACGACCAAGCCGGGGAAGCCTCCCGCAACGGCTTGCACGATTCCAGAGCTGAACAAGGACGTCAGGGCGCAAAACAGGACTCCAGGAATCCCGCCCGATGACCCGCGTAGCGTCGACCGGATCGTTGGAACACGAACGAATACGGAAAGGGATTTTGTTAAGCCAAGAACGAGTGCAAACTTTAACAATGAGACGACCAAGAGCGAGCACCGCGCGCGTGGCCATTTTGGTGTGGATTTGGAGGGCTCTCCAACGGCCCCTGCGAACAAGTCGGGAGGAGGTCTGAGTGGTGAGCATCCAAAACAGAGCATATCGCGATAGAGCGCATTGTTCCCTCTCAATTGTGCCTGGCAGGTCGAGATGACAGAACTAATGGATGTGAATCAGGATCTGCAGAAACTCTTTGGTGGACAGCAGTTCGTCCGATTTACAGCGATGCCTCTGGAGGTGAGTTTCCAATTTCTCTCCAGCGGAATTCCCGGCCTTCTCCCACCGCGTATCGATACCGGGTGCGAATTCTTCTGCGGGAAGACAAGAGCTGATGCGTACAATTCTTGTAAGCAATTTGGAAGCACAACCGACAGCGTCAAGTTGTATCAAAATATTGTTTCAAGTAATATTGGGC
>JBCCEL010000302.1:0-6984 GCA_039030315.1 Pseudomonadota bacterium | reverse complement strand
TCGACGCCAAGCTCCTGCTTGATCCGGTCATTCCTGACGCGCTTGGATTCTGCGTAGAAACTGCGGCCCATGGGCGACATCCCCGCGTCTTCGAACGGAACTTCCGGCGGAGGCTCCATTCCCAGCAATTCGGCGGCGTGGGCCACCACGTCCTGGGGCGGGGCCGCCTCGTCATCGCAAACATTATACGCCCGGCCAGGATCGGGCCGCGCCATGCTGGCCCGCAAAACGGCGGCGATGTCGTCGACATGGATGCGGCTGAACACCTGCCCCGGCTTGATCACGCGGCGCGACTTTCCGTTGAGCAGGGAAACCAGCTGGTTGCTGCCTGGGCCATAGATCCCCGCAAGCCGGAAGATGTGCAGGGGCAGCCCTTCAACGGCCCGCCATCCGGTTTCCGCCTCGACACGGCGCCGACCGCGCTCAGTCGCCGGCAACAGCTCGGAATCTTCATCTACCCAACCCCCCTGCCTGTCGCCGTAAACGCCCGTGGTGGAAAGATAGCCTGCCCACGCAAAATGGCTCGCCGCCGCCGCGATGTCCGGCCCATGCATCCTGAGCACCGGATCTCCATCCGGTCCGGGCGGTGCGGAAATCAGGAGATGGGACACCCGGCCGAGCACCGTTCCGATATCCGCCATGGGTGTCTCGCCATCGAAGACCACGGCATCGAAGCCATCCGCGCGCAGCCTCTCACAACCCTCTTCGCTGCGGGACGTGCCCGTCACCGTCCAGCCCTCCGCCAGCACAAGCCTGCCGAGCGTGCGTGCGGATTTTCCCAGCCCGAAGCAGAAGAGATGGTTCATGCAATCCGGTCCCATTCCGTCAGCACCGCCGGTTCGGATTCTCCCGCGCGGTAACTGGACTTCATCTGCTGCCAATTTTTCTCTGATGCAAGCCGGGAGAGAGCCCAGACGGCCATGGCCCTCACCAGCGGCGATGCATCATCCAGCAATTCCTGCGCGCTCGCTGCAAGATCCGGGTCGGCCGAGTTGCCGATAGCGATCAGGACATTCCGGACAAACCGGTCGCGCCCGATACGCTTGACCGGGCTCGCCCGGAAGAGCAATCGGAAAGCTGCATCGTCGAGCCGGGCCAGTTCTTCCAGCGCCGGCGCCTGCAGTTCCTCGCGGGCTGCGAGCTTGGCCTCACGTCCGGCCTTGGCAAACTTGTTCCAGGGGCACACCGCCAGGCAGTCGTCGCAGCCGTAGATCCGGTTACCCATCTTGTCGCGGAACTCTGCAGGGATGTGCCCCTTGTGTTCGATGGTCAGATAGGAAATGCAGCGCCGGGCATCGATCTGCCGGGGGGCGGGAAAGGCGTTGGTGGGACAGATATCGAGACAGGCCCGGCAATTGCCGCAATGATCGCCGTGCGGCCGATCCGGCGGGATCTCAAGGTCTGTAAGAATGGCGCCGAGGAAGAACCAGGAGCCGAGGTCGCGGGAGACGAGGTTCGTGTGCTTGCCCTGCCAGCCGATGCCGGCGCGTTCCGCCAGAGGCTTTTCCATCAGTGGCGCGGTATCGACGAAGACCTTGACCTCACAGGCCTGGTCCTGGGCCAGCCAGCCGGCAATGCGCTTCAGCTTCTTCTTGATGATGTCGTGATAGTCGTGACCCTGGGCATAGACCGAGATATTGCCGTGCCGCCTCTGCCGGAGCTTCTCCAGGGGATCCTGGCTGGTGCCGTAATTCAGCCCGAGCACGATGGCCGATCGGGCGCCCTGCCACATGGCATCCGGCGCGCCGCGCCGCGCCTCGGTTTCCGCCATCCAGGCCATCTCGCCGTGAAAGCCGCGCTGCAGAAATCCTGAGAGATCGCCGGCCTGCCCGGCGGGCGCGGAAGCGGGGGCGAAACCGACCGCGTCAAACCCTTCCGCAAGGGCACGGTCCGATATTGCAGCTTTCAGATCCGGCGCCATCTCGTGCATTGCGCGGTGACAACAGCGTCGTTCGCCGTCAGGACGCGGCGGCGGCCTGCTGGGCCCGTTTCTTTGCCGCCGTGATGATCTCCACCCGGTCCTTGTTGCGCTGAGCTTCGTCCGCCGCGCCCGTAGTCTGGGTCAGGAGACCGAAATCTTCCGCCTCCACCTGCTCCGGCGGCGTCAGGGCCAGATCGCGATAATCCGCTTTGGCCGGGTTCTGAGCGATGCGTTTCATCTGAACGAAGAGCCAGAGCCAGATCGCCGCCAGACCGGCTGACCCGTAGAGCAGTTCGAAGACCTTCCGGGGATAGAAGATGAGCGGGTTCTCGATCGGCAGACCGGGACGGCGGTCCTTGCGGTAACGCAGAGGGATGATGCCGCCTTCCAGCCTGTAATTGCGGAATGGGCCGCGGCCATAAATGATCTGCCATGCCAGCCGGTTGATGGAGTAGATCCTGCGGTTTCCGCCCGTGCCGAACATCCGCCTGATCACGGTCTTCATGTGGTCGCGTGTGTAATAGGTACGGTACGCGCTGTACACCGCGTCGTCCCATTCCTCACCGGACATCAACGGATGATCGCACACCCGCATGGTGAGGCTGTACTTGTTCATGTCCGGGTCCATCCACTCGCCCTTCTCCACCATGCGGGCATGGTCTTCGCTGCCGGGCAAGGGGGTCAGATGGCTGAAATAGATGGTGTCGATCGGCAGTTCGTTCTTGATGATCTCGACGTCGCGCAGCACGGTTTCCCTGGTGTCATGCGGAAAGCCGACGATGTAGCCGCAGGTGATGAAGATGTTCTGCTTCTTCCAGGCCAGGAACATCTCCCGGTACTCGTTGATCCGGTTCTGGCGCTTCTTGGCGGCGATGAGATTGGCCGGATTGATGTTTTCCAGCCCGACAAAGACCTCCGTGACACCGGCCTTGGCGGCCTTGTCGATAAAGCCCGGGACCCGGTGGCAGAGCGTGTCGACCTGGATGGCCAGATGAGGCCGTATCCCCTCCTCCTCGCGCAGCCGGATCATGGTGTCGAAGATCTCTTCCCAGTTCCGGTTCCGGGCGAAATTGTCGTCCGTGATGAAGAGATGATTGTTGTTGTCCCGCCAATTCGCCCTGAGGATGGCTTCCAGGTCTTCGCCTGAGCGGAAGCGGCTCTTGCGCCCCTGCACATTGATGATGCTGCAGAATGAGCACTGGAACGGACACCCGCGGCCCATGTCGAGACTGGCAATGGACTGCATGGAGCGGTCAATCTGCTCCTTCGGCAGATAAGGTATCGGAGCACCTTGAAGATCAGGCAGATCCGTGACGCTGCCGTAGGATTCCTGCAGCTTGCCGGCCCAGGCATCAATGAAGACGTCGTCCAGCCGCGCCTCCTCCGCCTCCCCGAGATAGAAGCTGATGCCCATCTCGCGGGCCTCGACCAGATCGACCGGAAGTTCCTTGAGCATGGAGATGCAGCCGGAAACATGAAAACCGCCTACGACGACCGGAATACCGGCATCGAGAAACGGCCTGGCGATATCGACCGAGCGCGGAAACTGATTGGATTGCACGCCGACGAGACAGCAGATGGCCTTGCCGCCCACACGTTCAGCCATTTCGATCAGTTTGTCGGGCCGGACCCGCGCATTGGCCTCGTCCTGCGGCCAGATCTTGAATTCGACGTCTTCGCCCAGAACTTTCCGCTCGGCGCAGTCCAGTGTCAGCCCGTACAGGCACGCAAGCGAGTTCGAGGGCACGGTGGAGCGCCACCACACGATCGGATAGCCCAGCCAGTCATAGCGGGAGGGCTTGATCAGGAAGACGTGAAATATTTGCTTGGCTGAAGCCATGGTACTCGCGGCGCCCCAAAGCGTTTCGCTCGGCCCATGTACCACGTTTCCGCCACAAGCCAAACGGCAGAAGTCTTGCTCAGGACCGGAAGTCGTCCGCCTTCAACAGACTGACGAGGGTAAGGCCGCTGGCCTGGAGCGCATCTTCGGCGCCCTCCTGGCGGTCCACAATCGTGATCACGCGGTCCACCATCACGCCCTCCTGGCGGACGGCCTCGATGGCTTTCATGACGGATCCGCCTGTCGTGGTCACGTCCTCGACCATGACCGCCGTCTTGCCCCTGAGGTTCTCTATGGCCTCGCCCTCGATCGTGGCCTGGGTGCCGTGCTCCTTGGCTTCCTTGCGGATCCAGATCAGGGGCACCGGATTGCCGGTCTGGTGACTGCGCATGGAGATGGCGTTGACGATGGGCACGGCGCCCATGGCAAGGCCTCCGACAAAGTCGCACGGCCCTTCGGCCAGCTTCTCCAGCATGAGATCGGCGATCAGGTTCAGCGCCTCGGGCTGGGACATGGTCATCTTCATGTTGAAGTAGAAGCTGCTGGTGCGCCCGGAGGCGAGCTTCTTGGCTTCTCCTTCCGAAAAGGAGCGCTCGCGCACGATCTCTTTCAGGCGGGCGAGTTTGTCCGCATCTGCCATCTTGCTGATTCCCTGTCTGGTAGAATTGGCACCTTGTCGTCGAGGCCCGGCGGCCTGTCAACCGCGGGCGGCAAGTTCTCTCGGGCTGGGTCCGGAAAACGTGGTGCGATACATCTCCCGCTCGTGCCCGTGATAGTCGTTCACGGCATAGTGCTGGGTCGCCAGGTTGTCCCAGATGGCGATCGTTCCGGGGCTCCAGCGGAAACGGCAGGTGAATTCGGGCCGGATGGAATGGGCCTGGACCGCGGCCAGAACCGGCCGGCTTTCCTCTTCGCTCAGACCGTCGAGGCGGGTCACGTAAGTTGGATTGAGAAAGAGCATGCGGCGGCCGGTCAGGGGGTGCTGCAGCACGGCCGGGTGCTGCCGCTCCTCATCGGCCGTGGGATCTCCGCGCGCCATGTGGACGCCGCCGGCAGTCTGTTCTTCGAGCGGCGGCGCCCATTTCACGCCATAGGGCTTGCCCACGTGGATGGCGTCCCGGCCCAGAAGCAGGGCCTGGAGGGGTTCAGGCAAAGCGTCCCACGCGGCGGCCTGACTGACCCAGAGCGTGTCGCCCCCATAGGGCGGGAGCCTGGAGGCGTTGAGCACAGAGCCCGCAGGCGGCTGTTCGAGAAAACTGAAATCGGTATGCCAGTCGCCGCCGAAGACGCCGCCCCTTTCATCAGCCGCCTTGTAGACCCGGATAACCTCCGGATCGCCGTCCAGGGGCGTGACGTAGGGCAGCCGCAGGAGCGGGCCGAATACCTCCGTCAGCACCTTCTGCGCGGCAAGGTCCAGTTGCTGATCGCGAAAGAACATGACCTGATGCTCGGCGAGCAGATTTTTCAGCTCGCCGGCAAGGTCTTCTGACATAGGCTGTGAGAGATCAGGCCCGGAAACTTCCGCGCCGATTGTGGCCGTCAGCCTGCGGAGGCTCAGCTCCGCCACTCACACACCCACTTGCCGTTGCGCTTGTAGACCCGGACGCTGGCGGACATGTAGTACTTTTTCCGGCACCATTTGCGCACCTGATCCTCGGTCATGTTCTTGGCGTTCCGAGGGCCGTAATGACAGATGATCTGGCCGTTCTTGCGGAAGCTCACCTTGAAGACCGTCTTGCCGTACTTGCGCTTGCAGGCCCGCATGGCCTGGCGGTACTGCTTCTTGGTCGCCGCTTCCGCAGTTGAGGACGGCAGGGCGGCAGATCCGGCGGTAATTCCCAGCGCACACAATGGCAGGACGGCCAGTTTCAAGAGCACTTTCTCAAAAGACATAAGAATATTCTCCCGGTATTGCAAAAAGCCTGTTTCGATTACGTCCCTCCCTCAGCTTATGACTGCACAAGTTCGCTCTGCACGCAACCGTTATTGCCTGCAGCTTTTTGTACTTGGTCAAAATACAACCTTTTTGTCTTAGTCTTCAGTGTGAAGGGCCGTGCGCTGGACAATGAAGATCGTCACCAGCGGCACGATCAGGGCTGCCAGAACCACCGTGATCAGCAGCATGCCGAGCTCAGAGTAATCCGCCGCGGTGACAATAGCGCCGCTGGTCTGGTCCTTCACCTCCCGGGTCACAACGAAGATCTCGTTCAGATACTTGGTCATCAGGCTGTTGGCGGACAGCGCCAGATTGGTGAACGACGCCATCACGGCGAAGAACGTGGCCTTGAGGTTGGAGGGCGCGTTCTTGGCGATCCAGGCCAGCATGGGGATCATGGCGATCTGGCCGAGCGGAGATTCCACCGCGGTGTCGATAATGGCGATGAAACGCGCATCCACGATGCCGCCGGTACGCGGTGCGGTCCATTCGTGAACGCCGTAATAGAGACCGAGATTTGGCAGGGAGAGGATCGCCGCTGCGAAGGTCAGAAGAATGACAATAAAGACGATCTTCTTCTGGGCCATCAGCGGGCGCAGCACGATCATGCCGGCGAGGGTCAGCAGCGAACCGATCAGCGAAAGTATGGCCAGGAATTGCTGGTCGAAGCCGAGCACGTCAATCTGGAACCAGGTTGCCCCCGGTCCCGGAGAGGGCATCGCGCGGAAGACGAAGATGATGATGGCGGTTCCTACCAGGGCGCGCGCATGAGCGGGATCGAGTTCCCGGATCAGCCGGCTCATCAGAACCAGCACGATCCCCATGGATCCGGCAAAGACGATCTCCTGGGAGAACGGCACGTTGCCAAGGCCGACCGTGAGTGTCAGCAGGACGAACAGCGCGCCCCCGCCGAAGTACCAGTAGTTGGGCTCGGGCGGCTCGCCCTCCCTTCCCGTCACGGCCTCGATCTCTTCCGCGCTCATGCCCAGCGCCTTCAGAGCCCGTTGCTTTCGCCATTTGAAGATCTCGCCGAGCACGGCGCCGCTGATCGAAACGACCGGTATGATGAAGGCGAGGAGGTAGACCTGGCCGTAAATGGCCGACTTGCCGGCGATATCCAGTTGCTCCACACCCTCGAACAGAAAGATGTTCATGGCGGCCACGACGACCAGCCCGCTGATCAGGGCGAAGCGGCCGAGGGTCTGCATGGTGGTGTGCAGGGCCTTGGTTTCGGCTTCCGAGATCGGCTGGCCATTCTCGTCGACCTTCGGAACCGCCTCGACCGAC
>JBCCEL010000301.1:0-7071 GCA_039030315.1 Pseudomonadota bacterium | reverse complement strand
GCGTGGATCATGCCGCTTCCGGGTAAATCGTTCCTCCTGGGCGGCGGCGGCGCTCTCGCCGCCTGCGACCAGCGCCGCGGCCGCGTCGTGATAGAAGGCGGATACGCCCAGGACGTGGGTCATCTGCTCCGCACCCCGGCCCGCATCAGGATTGCCGGGCCGTCTGACGGCCGGTTGTGGAGCAGCGTGGCGGCTTCACTTTGCGGCCTTTCCGTGCCGGATAACCAGATGGGGTGAAACCGCAACCGGAATGAACTGCTCGTTGTTCAGCAGAAACTCCAGAGAGGCCTTGCGGGAGCCGGACCAGTCCTGGAAATCGTCGACGATCATCATCCCGCCTTCCGGCATGCGCGCTGCGACTTCGTCGAGGCAAAGCAGTGAAGGGTCGTACCAGTCGCAGTCAATATGCGCGAATGCGACCGGCTCCTCGCCCAGCAGGTGGATGGTGTCCTCAAACAGTCCCTGATGGAGGAGTACGCGCTCCCCGTCCGGCGCCACGCCGTGGCGGGTGAACGCCTCGCTGACCTCAGCCAGGAGATCGTCCCGATAGCCGTAATAGGTGCCGGTGCCGCCAATCCCACGAGACTGCCCGCTTCTGATGATCTCGTAGCGCTCGTGGACGTCCGGACCGTCTGCGTCTGATGGGGGCGGAATCATGCCGAAGACATCGAACCCCAGAAACCGGCGATTTGCATCCAGCTGGTTTGCGATGAGGATACCACTGCCGCCGAGGGCCAGACCGAATTCCGCAAAGTTTCCGGGCACGCATTTCGCTTTCACTTCGTCAATGCACTTGATAATGCTTTGGAGGCGGGCGTCGGGCAAATATGTGATGCGGTCAGACCGGAGCCGGGAGATCAGGGGCTTTACGGATTCGGATATGGTCATGGCGTCGGGATCACCTCCTCATCTTGCGCGTTCTACACACAATCAGCCGAAGAATCATCGCCCTCTTGAGTGCTGCCGGAAGGATATACCCGTCCCCGACGGCAGACCTGCCGGTCACGCCAGGCGATCAGCCAGCCGGACAATCCGCTGATGTGCGGCATCGCCGGGGTCCTTTTTCACGTTCGACAGGCCGAGAACGCGGGAATGCGGATCGTGCGGGAACGAACCGCACTGATCAGCCATCGCGGACCCGATTTTGCACGTTGCATGATGTGCGATGAGGGGCGGCTTTTCCTTGGCCATGCCCGGCTCAGTATCATTGACCCATCACCAGCGAACAACCAGCCCTTTGAAGCTGATGGCGTCATACTGATCTTCAATGGCGAGATCTACAATTTCAAGGACCTGCGCTCCGATCTGCAGGCAAGTGGAGTGGAGTTCCATACCGTTGGCGACAGCGAGGTTATCGCCCGGGGGTTCCGCCATTGGGGCGTGCAGCTGTTTGAGCGCCTCAAGGGCATGTATGCGATCGCGCTCTACGATTTGCGGTCCGGGCACCTTTATCTGGCGCGGGATGTGTTCGGCATCAAGCCGCTTTACTACAGGCAGGCTCCGGGGGAGTTCAGCTTTGCGTCCGAGATCAAGGGCCTGTCTGCAGACCGCTCTTATCGCTATGACTTTGACGCATTCACCGATCTGCTCACCTTCGGATACCAGTTCGGTGTGCAATCGGCCTATGAAGGCGTGCTGCAGATCGAGCCTGGCAGCGTCCTTGTGGTTCAGAGCACGCCTGGAGGCGTTCGTCTCCAGCATACGCAGGCAAAGACTCTGGCCGGCACGGCAAGCGGCGGTGCGGCTCCCGATGCAGAAGCATTGAAGGACTGTCTTCGCGATTCTGTTGAGCGGCATCTTCAGTCCGACGTTCCGGTTGCGATTTCACTCTCCGGCGGACTCGATTCAAGCGCGGTCACCGCACTGGCGGCCCCCCACTCGCCGCAGCCGGGCATTTATACCAACAGCTTCTTCCATGACCTTGACGACGACCCGGAGGTCCATCATGCGAAGCTCGTCTGCGAGCGGCACGATCTGCCGATCAACGTGATTCAGAGCAGGGTGGATTCGCTTGAGCATTCGCTGTCGCAGATCATGTGGCATCTGGAGGAGCCCGTCGCGAACAGCGCCCACATGACGTCCTTCTTCGCCGGGGCAGCCATCGCGCAGGCGGGGTACAAGGTGGCGCTGGTGGGGGAGGGATCCGATGAGCTGTTTGCCGGCTATCCCTGGCACCCCCTGGGACTGCCGCACTGCGAACCGGAGGGTTTTGCGGATCTTTTCGTTGAACTGCAACGCCAGCGGGCAATGGGGATTGAGCCTCCCGCCTATCTGCGCCCCGAATTCCACGCGCCGGCCCGCGAACGGATCGAGCGGCAGCGTGCCCTGTTCTCAGAAGCAATGAGTGAAGATGTCGGCTCGACGCTCAACCGCTTTTTGCTCTTCGACATCAAGTTCCAGCTGCAGTTCGGGCAGCTTCAGCGGGTCGACCGTCTGTTCATGGCCCACGGCGTCGAAGCCCGGGTGCCATTTCTTTACGACGATGTGCTGCGCGCCGCGTTTGCCCTGCCGGACAGGGCAAAGCTCTCTCAATCAGAGGCAGCTCCGGAGGCCAATCCCCTGCGGCCGGACAAGCTCTGTCTGGCCGAGGCGATGGGCGATCTGCTTCCGCTGGATGTGCTGACCCGCCCCAAATTCGGCAAGAGGGGCACGCCGATCATCATCAGCACTCCGGCAATGGAGGGGCTGCCCAAGCTCTACAGGAAGGTCCTGACGTCATCGGAATATCAGGACGTGCGCGAGGTTCTGGGCGAATGGATCGACCTGCAATATTTCCAGGATGAGGAAGTGGTGGCCCGCCTAAAGATGATGATCTGCCTGCACGCCTTCGCGGTGGAGCAGTTTGTTCTGGGGGGCGGACCGCGCTGAGACCGAAACAAAACAGCCCCACCACGGCAGTGATGGGGCTGAGTTCTTGTGTCGCTGTGCCGGACCGGACAATCCTGCCGGCCCGAGACGCAGATGGAACTTCTAGTTCTCCAGCTGCTTCAGGCGCTCTTTGAGCTCGGCGATCTCGCCGCGCTGGCCTTTGACGACCTTGGTCAGGACAGCAACGATGTCCATGGAGGACAGACCTTTGCGGTCTTCCGTAGCAACCATGTCCGGCACGTCTTCGGCAATGAAGCCGACCTGCGTATCTCCAGGCTCCTTCTTGTAGCGGAAGGTGACGGGCTCAAGCTCTGTAAGCGTGGTTTCCGCGTCGCTGAGCGAGAGCTTGTTGATGTCCATCTTCAGCGTACGGCTGGAGGAGTTGGTCCAGGTGCCGCCGGCGGTCAGGCGTGCGCCGTTCGAGGCCAGAACGAGGTTCGTCGCATCATCGTCGTCGATGATCAGCGGCGGGTTCTGACCAAAGGTCGTGTAGATTTCCAGCGTGTTCGTCGAGTTTATGAACCGCAGGCGGCCGTTCAGCTCCGAGTTGCCGCCGGCGTTGTCGCCGAAACCGATCTGACTGCTGCCAGCGCTCCCGGAGACGATCGCCATGGCCGCGTCGTCAGTGGTGTTCGCGTTGTCCTGGATCATGAAGCTCACGATGGCATTCGGGTTGTAGGAGCTGCCACTTTCGCGGACGTGCAGTCTGACGTTCGGTGAGTCGGTGTTGATACCGATCTGATTGTCCGCGTCGAGGAACAGAAGGTCGCTGTCAGCGCCCGGTTTGATGCGGAACGGCAGCTGCGATCCGTTGGTCACGTCGCGGATGAAGAAGTTGGCTTCGTTGGCGGCCAGGTCAAAGGTCTGCGGGGTAAAACCGGAGGAGCCGTTCTGCTCCAGGCGGAGCGTCGGGCTGTCACCGTCAACCACGTGCAGTTCCACGACCGGGTCGAGCGTGCCGATACCGATGTCGCTGTCAGCTTCGATTACGAGAGCGTTGGCGGAAGCACCTGCTTCGATCCGGAACGGAGACCGGCCAGCAGTCGAATCTTCGACCGACCAGTGGTTGGTGCCGCCGTTGCCGGAGTCGTTCACGACGATGCGCCAGTCGTTGCTCGGGAAGCTGGCCGTCGTGGATGTGTCGTCGAAGTGGATGCGCAGGTTGTTTTCTTTCAGGCGAATGGTGTCGAAGCCGAAGCTTTCGCCGTTGACGCAGTCGTTACCGACGCAAAGGCTGAAAGTTATGATGACATCATCATTCTGAACGATGTCGGCATTTGCGGCCGTAGAGGCCGCAAAAAGGCCCATCGCGGCCAGTGCGGCCTTCAGGCTGGTACTCGATTTGAACTTTCTCATTTAGTTTCCTTCCTCATCTCAATGGTTCAGGTTTGAGTAGGCACGTCGGGTGCTTCCCAAGTCACGGTTCCCTGTGGAAGCGATTAAATTCTTACATTCTTCAACGGAAGCCGGTGGGGTTTGCCGAAGCAGGGTGATTGCTTCCGAGATCGCTGAACTTCCGTCCGTCCGGAAAGCACTGTAGCAGGAATGCCGGACATTCGTATTCCAGTTCTTGATCTTGGCCTCATGCCAGAGGCAAACCGGGACTGGCACCAGCCCTAATGCCGCTCTGCCGGACCGGTCCCGGGAATTTCCTGGGGCGGCAGGCCCGGTCCCAGGGTTTGGGTGTCTGTTCTTGAGCACGATTGGGTTCGATCAGTCCTGATCCAGGCGGGAGTCCTCGGAAAGATCGTCAATGGGCGTGATCTCTCCATCGACGACCTGGAAGGCGCCCTGCTGGTATACAGGCTTGTTCGACTTGTCCCGCGCCTTGTCGCCACGACCATTGTCCAGCTTGCTGCTCACCGGCTCGAACTCATTCTCAAGAGCGGCCGACAGCGCGTAGAGATAACGACCGTCCGCGACCTTGCCGTGCTTCGCGAGGTTCAGCGAGGGGGCTCCGGACTTGACGAACTTCTTTGCGGAATAGCCTTCGGGGCCCTTGACGTTGATCGTGACGTTGAACACGTCCTTGGTCAGTGCGAACCGCAGGCTGGTTCCCGAAAAATCTTCCTTCGCGACAGCGTCATCTGCCGCCTGGGCACCGCAGGCCAATCCGAGGATCAGGGCGGTGGCCACGGAGGCCTGGCGAAACAGTGTCTTCATTGGTTGCTTTCCCATAAGAGTTTGCACACAAACCTATATGCTGGTCTGCCCGACCGGAACGTTAACACGGGCCTGCAAATTCAAGCTGTGCTCAAAGTCACAATCGGCGTCATTCAGCGCAGTCGAAGCTCTGGTGTTCAATCCCCCTGTGTGCCGGCCGGATCGCCGACTGTCTGATTTTTGGATCTTGTTGTTCCCGGAGTGCTGTACATCAAATCATGCGACGGCAAAATGAATTACAGTAAAAGGAGACGAATTTGAGGCGTGTGCGGACCATATTTGTGGCCAAATGTGGGTGAAGGCAATCTTGAGGTTGGTTAGTCCGTCTATGAAACTCAAGCGAGTGCCACTGAAAGGTCGGCTATTAGATCGTCTATGTCCTCTACACCAACCGACAGCCGGACCAGTCCGTCATCTATTCCGATGCTCTCCCGGATTTCTCTCGGGATCGAAGCGTGGGTCATGATGGCCGGATGTTCGATCAGGCTTTCCACGCCGCCAAGGCTTTCAGCCAGCGAGAACAGCTGAGTGCGCTCCAGGAACCGCCGGGCCGGTTCCAGTCCGCCCTCGATGACCGCCGTGACAACACCGCCGCAACCGTTCATCTGGCGCATGGCGAGTTCGTGCTGCGGGTGTGATTTCAGGCCGGGGTAGTAGACCTTCGAAATCTTGTCATGGCGCTCGAGCCACTCTGCTACCGCCTGGGCGTTGCTGCAGTGGCGCTCCATGCGCAGGGGCAGGGTCTTCAGTGCCCGCAGCACCCAGAAGCTGTCATTGGCACCGAGCACGCCCCCCACGGCGTTCTGGAGATAGAACAGCTGGTCGGAGAGTTCTGAATTGTCGGTTACGATGACGCCGGCAACGATGTCGGAGTGACCGTTCAGGTACTTCGTTGCCGAGTGGACAACGATGTCGATGCCGTGGTCCAGGGGGCGCTGGCAGTAGGGCGATGCGAAAGTGTTGTCGCAGACCGTGAGCAGGCCGTGTTTGCGCCCGAGATTGGCCACGCCTTCCAGATCCACCACTTTCAGAAGCGGATTGGTGGGCGTTTCCGCCCATAGCATCCGCGTGTCCGGTGTGATGGCCGCCTCGACCGCGTCCAGATCGGAGAAGTCGACAAAGTCGAACGAGTGGCCGGCTGTGCGTTTGCGGACGTTTTCGAAGATGCGGTACGTGCCGCCGTAGAGATCATCGCCGGCGACGACGTGCGAGCCTGCGTCGAGGAGTTCCAGCACCGCGCCGGTCGCGGCCATGCCGGAGGCGGCGGCAAATCCCGCGCTGCCGTTTTCCAGATCCGCGACGCAGTCTTCCAGTGCGCGCCTGGTCGGATTGCCCGTGCGGGAATACTCGTATCCCTTGTGCTCGCCCGGGCTCTCCTGAACATAGGTCGAGGAGGCATAGATCGGCGTCATGATCGCGCCGGTCACCGGATCCGGCCGCTGGCCGGCGTGAATGGCTCGGGTGGCGAAACCCTGTCGGTTCTTCTGGCTCATTGAAAGGGCATCCCTGGATCGACGCGGCACAGTGCGGCAGGCGTGGATGGATATCGAAGTGTTGAGTCGGTTTCCAGAAGAATCCCCCTGCAAGGCGCGGGAAAGGAGAGTCTACCGGAACCAGCGGTCCCCGAACGCGGAAAGCAAAGGCCGCCGTGGGGAAGGCCTGGCAAACGCCCGGCTGACAAGGTGGCTGCTGAAGCCATCAGCGACCTTGCCCTCGACGGCATAGATGTACAGTGCGGTGCGGACCATCGCATCAAGGGCCGAGCCCAGCAGTGTTGCCCACACGATCCAGAGAGTGGCGCCCGTCAACACGATGGCGCCGATGGTTTTGCTCACCCCGAAGACGAAGAGACCGAGCACCAGCGCCAGGATGCCTGGAATCATCGCTTCGAGAATGAAGAAAAAGGATCCCACCTCGGCACCGATAGACTCTCCCCAGCTCTTTCTGACCAGCGAGGCTGACCTCTTCACGGCCTCGATGGGCTCCAACTCCTCAACAACGAGCAGAGGCACCACGAAGTAGCTCGCGACGGCCCAAGCG
>JBCCEL010000300.1:0-7080 GCA_039030315.1 Pseudomonadota bacterium | reverse complement strand
GTACGGGTGGCGGAGATCAGCTTGCTGACGAACTTGACCGTGACATTGGCATTCTTGCCGTTGAGAGCAGCCTCAATGATGGAGGACTTGTCGATGCCGACGAAGCTGAATTCCTGGGTCTGTCCGGCGCGATCGCGTTCTTTCAGGGCATTGTTGAAGCCCTCGAACACTTCGGGCGCCAGCAGATTCTTCAAGGTCTTGCTGTCGCCCTCGGCGAACGCAGTGACGATCATCTCGTAGGCAACGCGCGCGCCTTCAAGAAACGACTTGGGATGGAAGGATTCGTCCTTGCCCTGGATCGCCTCAAGGGACTTGGCCAGCGCCGTGCCCTTCTTGGCGACGCCTTCCCAGATCGGAGGCGCCGGCTCCTCGTTGTGGGGCACGTCCTGTTCGGCTGCTTTCTCGGTCCCGGGCAGGGGCACGACATTGTCGCCGGAGGCCTGATCCTCCTGCTCGCGGTTCATGCCAAACGACTCAAAGGGCTTGCGTTCCTGGCCCGTGCGCCGGCCAAGCACGCTGCGCAGGCGCAGAAAGATCACCACAGCGACCGCCAGAATTACCAGATTGAGAGGATCGAATGCTTCGTTCATGCCGTGTTTACGCCGTTCTCTGGGGCCTTCGGTTGCCGATTAACGTTTCTGCTTCATGTCAACGCTGGGGTTGCAGCGGCACGCGTCGCGGCCCACATCAAGGCTGGTCGTACCTCTTCCCTCACCATATATGAGATGCAACATTTAGTCCAACAAGCGAAAATGACAAAATTGCGCCGAAGGCAAGCGCCGGCGCCCTGAGAGGTTATACGTGGGTTATCTGCTTCTGATCACATTTATCGCGGTACCGATCATCGAAATCGCCCTGTTTATCCAGGTCGGCTCGCTGATCGGACTGTTCCCGACCCTGGGAATCGTGGTCCTTACGGCCGTGGCCGGAACCTGGCTGATCCGGCAGCAGGGGTTCGCGGTCCTGACCCAGGCGCGGCGCAATGTGGAAAGCTCCGAGGTCCCGGTTGAACCGGTCATCCACGGCATTTTCCTGCTGATCGCCGGCCTCCTGCTCCTGACACCGGGCTTTTTCACCGATGCAATCGGCTTTGCCTGTCTCATCCCACCGCTGCGCCTCGCGGTTGCCTACGGGATCTGGGACAAGATCAAGGACCATGTCCACGTCGTCGGGCCAGGAGGAATGTCACAGCCCGGCGGCAGACCGGGCGCCCGGCCCGGTGCAAGCAGGGCCGGCGGTCCGGTCATCGACGGTGAAGTCATCGACGAAACGCCCCCTGATCCGGGCAATGCCCCGCCCGACCCGAATTCCCCCTGGAGTTCCCGCTAGACCGGGCCGCTCGGCACCCTTGCGGGGGTCCGGCAGACGTGTTAGCCACGCCCCGACTTTTTCAACCCTCTTCCGGTCCGTTTTCTCCCAGATTCCCAAATCGGCGGCGGCCGGGCACAGGAGCCCCAGAACATGGCACATGAACCCGAAAACGGCGATCTCGGCGCCGGCGCGAACGGCGCTGCGCCGTCAATGAACATCCTGGCGCAATACCTCAAGGACCTCTCGTTCGAGAACCCGAATGCGCCGCAATCGCTGATGAACAACGATAGCCAGCCGCAGATCGATATCTCGGTGAACGTGAATGCCAAGACGCTGGCGCCGACCGATTACGAGGTGGATCTGCAGCTCGGGGTCAAGGCCATGGATGGCACCGACGCAGTGTTTCAGGCTGAAATGGAGTATTCCGGGGTGTTCAGACTGGAGAACATCCCGGAAGAGCACATGCACCCGATCATCCTGATCGAATGCCCGCGCATGCTGTTCCCCTTTGCGCGCCAGATCCTGGCCGGCGCAATCCGCGACGGCGGCTTCCCGCCGTTGATGCTGGACCCGATTGACTTTGCGGCGATGTATCACCAGCGCATGCAGGAAGCCGAGGAGGGCGAAGGCGGCGAGGCCCAGGCCTGATGCACCGCGTCCCCGCGAACGGCGCCGGCATCCCGGCCATCGGTTTCGGCACATGGACCCTGAAAGGCGGCGGTTGCGCCGACCTTGTGGCGCATGCTCTTGCGTGCGGCTACCGGCACATTGATACGGCGGCCATGTACGGCAATGAAGATGCTGTCGGCGCGGGACTACGCCAGTCGGGCCTTGATCGCAGCGATATTTTTGTAACGACGAAAATATGGCATGACAGCCTGGCTGAGGACGATCTGAAGAATTCCCTGAAGGCCAGCCTGGACCGTCTCAAGCTCGACCAGGTGGATCTTGCGCTGATCCACTGGCCGAGTTCCACCGGCGTACCGCTGGAAGAAAGCATCGACGCGCTGAATGCCTGCCACGGCAACGGCTGGGCCAGGAGTATCGGTGTCTCCAACTTCCCGACGGACATGCTGAGAACCGCGGTTGACCGATCTGCGGCGCCGATTGCCTGCAATCAGGCAGAATATCACCCCATGCTGAACCAGGATAAGGTGCACGCGGCTTGCCGGATGTATGGCGCAGCGATGGTGTCGTATTGTCCGCTGTTCCGCGGCGGGGAGGCGTTCACAGCCGCGCCCGTGGCCGCCGCCGCGGCAGCGCACGGCAAGACGCCGGCCCAGGTGGTCCTGCGCTGGCACGTGCAACAGGACGATGTCGTGGCCATCCCGCGCAGCCAGACCCCTGCCCGAATTGCGGAAAACCTCGACATTTTCGATTTCGAACTCAGCACAGAAGAGATGCAGGCGATCAGTGCCCTCACCAGCGCCGGCCACCGCATCTGCGATTTCGACTTCTCTCCACCGTGGGACTGAGGCGCTCCGGCGGTTTCGCGCTGGCGGCCACCGCCATCATGAACACGGAATGCCAGCCGTCCAAATGGGGAAGGAATTGCGAAAACGGCGCCGCCAGTCCGGTGACGCTGGGATCGGTTCTGGCTGCCACCAAGCTGACCAAGAAAGGTGAAACCCACCGGCCCGGCATCGTTGTCGACCCGAACATGCCCATCTTCGCGGCCATGATGGAGTGGTAGGAACACGATATGCAGATTTTCAGACTTTTCGCCCTGCTGACCATCCTGCTGACCGGCGCCCTGCCGGCGCTTGCCCAGGACAATCCGATTGTGGCGCGGATGGAGGCTTTCCGATCGGCGTTCAACGCGGGCGACGCGGAGACGGTGGCCGGCTTCTACGCGCAAGACGGCGCGCTTTTGCCGCCAAGGGCCAAGGAAGTGTTTGGCCGCGAAGCCATCGCCCGCCATTACGCCAACGCCTTCCGGGGCGGTGTGAAAAACCTCAAGATCAAGGTCCGCGAGATCAGGCAGACCGGGCCTGCCTCAGCGGTGGAGATCGGGGAAACGCGCGTCTCGCTCAAAGGCCAGACGATCCTCGGCCGCTACCTCCACGTCTGGATCAGCCAGAACGGCACCTGGCTGATCAGCCGGGACATCTATCACGTGCTGGGGGTGCAGAAATAAAAAGGAGCGGCCGGGCCGCTCCCTTCGTCTTGTTTTGTTCGGACCGTTCTGGAACGGCCTGAGCGTTACAGAGACTTCAGATACTCCAGCAATGCCTCTTTCTGGGTGCCCGAAAGACCCGTGCCGTATTCGTGGCCGCAGCGGCTGTTGCCGGACTTGATCTTGTCGCAGCCGGTGGTCTTGAGTTCATAGGAGCCAAACTTGCTCTGCTCAGCGGCCAGCCCGGCGTTCTTCGGATCGTAGTTCGGCCCGATCTTGAAGCTGGGCTCGCGCTTCGAGGCAGGTTCCAGAAGCTGCCTCAGGCTCTGTACCGAACCGTTGTGCAGATAAGGCGCCGCCGCCCAGATGCCTTCCAGAACGCGGGATTCGTATTTGCAGCCCGACGGCTCCCAGGCCGGCGCGGTGGCATCCACCTTGGCGGTCGCATCCTTGGCGTCGGCCGCTCCCTTGTCGTCCTTGCCGTACATGCCGGGCACGGCCTTGAGTTCGGGATTCGACTCGAGGATCCTTTCGAACAGCTTTTCGAGATCGATGCTGCGCGGATTCTCCAGCTTCAACTTCACCTTTCTGAGACCCGCCTGCAGGATCGCTCCCTTGACGCTCATGGACAGGACCTTGAAGGCCGGTTCGTTAGAATCAAGCCTGTCGCGAAGGAAGCGGGCGCCGTTCATGATACCGGTATCCACCGTGCGCTTCAGGATTTCGCATTCCTGGGCGTCGGTTCCCACGTCGAGGATTGGCGTTGCCCAGGTGTCCGGCCGGTTTCCCTGCGGCGGGCGGTCCTCGCCCTTGGTGATCTGGTGACATTCATAGCAGCCGCCCTTGGCGGTATCCCAACCGAAAATGTCCTTGCCCGCTTTCACCTTGTCGGCATCGAGATCACCGAAGGGCCATTTCGGCTTGCCGATCTTCCAGACAAGGTCCTCTAGGGCACGCAGTCCTTTGAAATTGGCGGTGTTGTTCTTCAGGAAGTCCCTGTTGGTCAGAATGCGGAAGGCGGTCTTGGACTCGTCGCCCCGCAGTGCGACGCGGATAAGGCTCGGCAGACGCTCAGGGTGGAACTCGCCGAAGACGCCATAAACCTCGCCGAGGTTACGGGCAAGGCCGAGGAGATCGTTCCCGTTCTTGGCAAAGCCCGGCCACTGGGTGAAGTCCTGCCGCGGTGCGTTCCACAGGAAGGGATAGCGCGTCGGCGCATCAGCCGGCTTCATGTTGCCCTCGATCAGGTCATCCGCGCCCTCGCCGATGTCGAGGCCCGTGAGGCGGTTGAAGATCATGGTGATGGCGTCGAGCCGGGCCGGACCCCACAGCGTTCCCTTTTCGGGGGGCAGGGACTTTTCGACCAGCGCCTTGAAGCGGAACTGCCAGATGGCGAGTTTTTCCTTCAGCTCGGCCTTGTCGGCCGCTGTCGGGTTGCCGCCGAGCACCTTCTTGGCGAAGGCGTTGAAACCATCGCCCTGTGCCACATCCACCGCCTTGACGAGATCGTTGAGGAAGGCTTCGAAGTCGACGATCGCCGGGCCGCCGTCGATGCGGTAATCCTTGCCGTCCACGGAAATCTGGCGGGTGTGGCAGGCCGAGCAGGTCATGCCGATGGAGGGGGTGCCGTCCGTGCCGGTGGCAACGGTGAAGCCGACAGGGACGTCCTCGGCTCCCGTGCGCCCCTCAAGCTTCAGGTAGCCGTAGCGGGTGAGCGCGTCCTCCAGGAAGCCCTGGCCGTCATGCTTCAGCGCCCGCATCCAGGAAAGCGGCATGATGCGCGAGCCCTGGTCGCCGACATAGAAGGCCTTGCGGTCCTTGTCCGTCCAGCCGCCCTGCTTGACATAGGTGGGCTCGGCGGCACCGGCCTGATGGACGCCGATGGCGAGGCTACCCAGCAGCAGACTTGCGCTCATGACGGTGGTTTTCTTCAGAATCCGTTTTATGATCATTTTGTTCTCCTGGCCTGAGAGGAAATGCAAGCGTAGATTTAATTGCAAAGCAAGTCAATATAATGGCAGTATCCAGAATATATTTATTTCGATTAGTGCAGATTCACTCTTGGAACAACTCGACTGAGAGGCGCGAGTTGTTGTCCGGAGGTTGAAAAGGCCGGGGATGGCGCCGGCGGCGGGCGCGCTCTGGCACGGCGGGAGGAGCGGCCGGGTCACGGCCCGCCCTTTCGGGCGCAGCATTGACAGGGGCACGGGAGCAGAGAGGGCTCTCCGGTGATCCGCGCGTCCTTCAAGGCCTGAGCCGTTGGGGCGGGCCGCTTCTTGAGGCTGGAAACCGGCGGGCGACCGGGGATGCACAGGCGACGGGGGCCGGCGCCTTGCAAAATCGCCCGCAGCTCCCTAAAACCGGAGATAAGCAGAGAGAACCCCCGGTCCCCCACCCACCGCCCGGCCAGGCGGAAAGTGGAGCAAACGCAAAGCGGGATGGTGCCCGTTTTGCGTGAGTGGATGTAGCATTGAATTGCAACTATTGCAATAGGAATTGCAAAAATTGCTAACCGGATTGCACATTAAAGCAGCACGCGCGGTTCTAGGCTGGTCCGTCAAGGAGTTGGCGGAACGCTCCGGCGTGAAATACGGGACGATCCGCTCGATCGAGGATCAGCCGGGGGTTCCGAATACGAGTGCGCAGTTTCTGGAGGCGATCGGGCAGACCATCCGGAGTGCGGGAATTGAACTAGATTCCGGATCGAGAGATGGTATCTCTTGGGTACGGACAAACAGATAGTGGGGTTGAAAATGCCCTTTCGACTTTAGATAACTGCGCGTTAAACATGGCCATCAATCCTCGCGGTTTTATGTGTTTATCGAAGCACCGCCACAGTGCGCAACCGGTCGTCATGGTCGATTTACCAGCAGAAGGCAAAAGGCTTAATTACAAAAAGTGAATCTAAAACAAATACTTAATATTAAATCTTTGATTAATAAAAGAAAAATTGACATATTCTCAAATTCCAGTATCTTTTTTGTCGGGATTCCGGTACGTGGGGTGCTGGTAGCCGATTCCTGCATCGCTTGAAACTACGCTTGACGACAAAGAGTTGGGCTAGATGGGTTTCAGGAAAACGCCTCCGGGTCCCACCACTGCCTAGGATATCCGTAGAATCTGAAAATTTCAGCTTGATCAGGGTCAAGTTTTGCGTTCCGAAAGTTTGGGAGAAGCTTCACCCCAAAGCCAGAGATCATTTTTTCTGATTTATAGGTGTCGCGCCCCATCCTCGGTTTGAGGATTTTTGCAAACTGAGGATCGCATCCCCCCGTATCGTACTTGTCGCACGCAGTGAAGAACGAGTTCGCGACAACATCGGCCAGCTGTAATCCTTCCCGTTCCCAATGTGGATAGACCTTCAAGAGGCGGCGGTCCATGACCTCCCAGCATATTTTGCCCCACGGTAGAAATGGGTTGGTTTTCTTCATATCCAGCCAAGCGTAGTAGGCGTTCATTTGATCATAGCGAAGACCACCCCTAGCACTATACTCCAGTCGAACCTTTCTGGGTTCATTGTAGTCCAATAAGGATCGTTGAAGGACAAAACGAGTTACGCGTTCCAATAACACTCGCGTCATCCAGCAGTAAAACCAGCACTGAGATGGAATCTGATCGGCATCAGGGTTCTGATAGCCCTGCATATTTTTTTT
>JBCCEL010000299.1:0-7087 GCA_039030315.1 Pseudomonadota bacterium | reverse complement strand
TGATTACTCTTGCTGGGATTGCCTTGGGTTTCGCTGTCTTGTTTTTGGCTTTGATGTTTGGAAGATCCAAGGTTTATTGTTTCGCGCAGGACGGGGCTTGCGGAAAACGAGCCGACCCAAAGAGCAGGCGCCAAGCCCTAGAGTTGCCGCCGAGTCTGAAGGCCCCGTATGTTTGGCCGGATCGGGTTGGCATCTAAACAGAAGAGTGCCTCACGCAAGACGCACCATGGTGTCCGGCAATCCGGTGCACGACACCGGGCTGAAACACCGCCGCTACCAAACCTGAGGGATGGAGCGGCCTGTTCGCTTCGAACCCGCCGTGTCCTCCTCATCACAATGTGGAAGGCAGGAAAATGGCAGATACAGAGCACGCAGATGTGACCCGCGATTCGCAGGATCGCATCCGCAGAATAGATCACTCCGCGGAGCCCGTTGCCGTAACCGGTGCATCGAGCGCGAGTTCGGTAGCTTCAGTGGCCGCCAGATATCTCAGAAAGCAGTTCAAGTTCGAGAATGTCCGGGCCCGGAGTTTGCGCGATAACGAGCGCGCGAAGCAAAAAGACGCGAACGAAGGCATCGTGTCGCTCCGGACTGATGACGTGAAAGACATCCGGGGCCTCATGGTTGTGGAGTTCAATCAGTACTATGACGGCATTCCCGTCTGGAGCAGCGGCGCTGCTGTGCTGCTCGAAGCGAACACCCGGCGCGTGATTGAAGCGTCCAGCACGTATGATCACGAAATTCCGAGAATTCGGTTCAAAGCTGCTGATTTGGACAGGCACACCAAGGAACTCAGCGAAAAGATGCTGCCGGACCTTCTGGCGCTTGATGAGAACAGAAGACGGCTGAATATCATCCGGGACAACATCACGGAGCGCAGGCTGCCCTTGGAGGCCCGCCTTCTGGATGCGAAACCGGAATTCCGCATCACCAAAAAGTTGCAGGTCATCTACTTGTTCGATCCTCACCAGCGAGCACACAGACCGCATGGAGATGACAACGCAGATCGCAACCTGGTGGAGCGGGCCCTTGATCTGGTGCTGCCCTCAGTGGCTGAAGAGATAAAGCCGGGCGCCCATCGTCTCGCCACCGAAGTGTTCTTCACCACTTCCGGCGGCGGGGTCAGTCTGAACTGGCGCATGATCGTTGATCAGAAAACAAACTCCGTCCTGCGCTTGCGGCCGCTCATGGACAACATGGTCACCGGGTACATCTATGACCGTGATCCTCTTACGACTACAGGCGACACGTCGATCGTTCCCTCATCCCCCACCGCGGTTCTCAATGGGCCGCGTACACCGCGCCCGCTGCCGACTGCAGTGGCGCCAAACTTGACCGGCCAGTATGTAGACATCCAGGACGTCATGCCGATCCCCGCGCCGCCGCCAACCAGCGCCGTAGGCAAATTCGATTACGACGCGAACACGGACGATTTCTCTGCCGTTAACGCGTACTACCATAACGACGCTGTCTTCCGGATGGTGGAAGAGATGGGATTCAATATGAGCTCCTACTTCGATGGAACACCGTTTCCCGTACCGGTCGACCATCGAGGCAGTTCGGCCTGCGTCAATGCTGCCGCCTGGGCGACAGCGTCCTCGGATGGCCTGCAAAGGCTCACATACGGACTGGTTGAGGCCAACCAGCCCATGGGAATAGCGACTGACGTGCGGGTTGTGCTGCATGAATTCGGTCACGCGATCCTGTTCGACAACGTCAGCAGCGGCAATCTGGGCTTCGCTCACAGTTGCGGCGACAGTCTTGCAGCCGTGCTGTGCGATCCCGGTTCGCGCGCGCCAGATCGCTTCCTCACTTTTCCCTGGATCACGGGTATTCCTCGCCGCCATGACCGCGACGTCGCGGCAGGGTGGGCCTGGGGCGGCGCCAACGATCTTGGCGGGTATGACAGCGAGCAGATACTGGCGACGAGCCATTTCCGGGCCTATCGGTCAATTGGCGGGGATCATCCCGACCTTTGCGAGCAGGAATGGGCGGCCAGATACATTGCCTACCTGATGATTCATGCCGTCGGTAGTTTCACGCCGGCAACCAATCCGGGCAGCGCCGAAGCCTGGAGCGACCGCTTGCAGCTGTGCGACCGGATTACGGATCTCCTGGAAGGCCACCCGGGAGGCGCGGTCCACAAGGTCGTTCGCTGGGCCTTCGAACTGCAGGGCGCCTACCAGCCCGCGACTGCGCCTTCGCCAGTGGTTACGCGTGGAGCTCCGCCCCGGTTCGACATCTACATCAATGACGGTCGAAACGGAGAATACGACTTCACGCTCGACTGGTGCCACACAAAGGATATCTGGAATCGCATCTGTCCTGATGGTTATCCGGCCCATCAGCCGCCGATTCCGGGAATTGAGAACCATGTCTACGTGATGGTCCGCAATCGAGGCACTGAGAAAACCTTTGGTGGCTCAGTTCGTGCCTTTCACAAGCGGGACGATGGTTGCTGCGATTGCTGTGACGATTGCGCGGAGTTGACCTGGCCTGACGACTTCAAGCCGATGATCACCGAGCGTCTCGCTTTCCCCCCGATCGCACCCGGCGACTACGCCATGATCGGTCCTTTCGTCTGGAAACCAAAAAGGGGAGACTGCATTCTCATGTCAGCAGAGGTGAGGGGTGATCGCAGCAACATCAGTCTGATTGCCCCCGGCCAGAGCCTGCTGACCAGGCGACTTGTGCCCTTCGACAACAATCTGGCATTGCGCTGCATTTGCAAGCAGTGCAACCCGGACTATTCCAAGCTGATGCTGAAGCATCCCTGCCCGGAACACAAGCACGTGGAGCAGTAGCGCACTGACGGCCGCTGCTGGTTTGCGTCCGTACAACCCGTCCTTGCCGGCAGCGGCCCTGCGCCTGCTTACCGCAGACGAAGCGCGGGAGCGCCGGTGGACGCCGGCGCTTGGTGCAACTTCTGATCGGGATTTGTTCCGTATGGGGTCGGTCGTTCCCGATCGCCCGACCCCTTCTGTTCGCCGGCTTTCCGAAGTCTGAGCCAGTTGCAGGCGGCATGTTGATCTCTGTTGACTTGAGGTACATTGGTACCTATATAACAAAAATGAAAACCATAGAGCGTATCCAAACCGGTGTCAGGCTCGAGAAGCGGCTTCTGAAGGTGCTCAAAGGCTTGGCGGAACATCTGGATCTTTCGCTGGGCGACCTGCTTGAAGGCATCGCTCTGCACGCCTTTGAAAACAAACCGCCGTTTTCAGAGGAAACGCTGAAGAAGATCAGCCAGCTGAAAGATGTCTACGACCTCGATCTCGGGGCTGCCGACAGCCACAAACTCAAGGAGACGGAGTGAACCGATGAGCCGCGATTACGTTGAATTCGCGAAAGAGTTTGAAAAACGCGAGATTGATGCGGCTTCGTTCAGCCATCTCGATCATGTCGGCGTTGCCCATGAGCTGCTCTCCCGATACGGCTTCCTTGATGCAGCGGTCATCTATTGCAAGTGCATCAACGAGATCGCGACCAGGGCCGGAGCGGCCGGGAAATTCAACACCACGATCACGCTGGCCTTTCTCAGTCTCATCGCCGAGCGCATGGACGCTAGCAGTGCGGCGACGTTTGATGAGTTTATCACAGCAAATTGTGATCTGCTCTCAAGGGATGTGCTGGCGCAGAGGTATTCCTCCGGGCGGCTGGCATCAGATCTGGCGCGGAGTGCGTTTCTTCTGCCGGACCGGGCTGCCTAGCCGAACTGCTCAACCGGTATGCAAACGTAAAGCGCCCCGCCGGGAGGACGGCGGGGCGCTTTGCTGAAATCCGGTATTCGGCAGATGCGGGTCAGTTCGTGACCTTCACCGTGGTGTTGCGCATGCCGGCCGCCTTGACGATCTGGTAGAACGTGCGGGCGTTGTTCGGGTGAAGCCGCACGCAGCCATGGCTGGCCGGACGGCCCAGATTGCGGATGTGCGGAGTACCGTGCACCGCGTAGCCGCCGCGGAAGAACACGGCGTGCGGCATGGGAGAGTTGTTGTACCGGCGCGAGTACCACATCTTGTGCATGCGTGTGGGGCGATAGGCGCCTCGCGGCGTGGAGTAGCCGCGGCGGCCGGTGGAGACCTTCCAGCTATGGGCCAGGCGGTCGCCGATATAGAGGTTCATTCGCTGGGCGCTGACGTCGATCTTGGCGGTGACTTTCTTGCCGCGGGCCGAAGCTGCGGAAATGCCGCCGAAGATGTTCTGAAAGATGTTGCCGCCGCCGAAGAGGCCGCGGGATTCAGCATAGGCCGGTGAGGCGCCGAGCACCGTGAAAGCCATCAGCATCAGTGTGACGGCGGCGATCAGAGCGAGCTTCAGCATGCTCATGGTGTCATCGGAAGTCCGGGTGGTCTGTGGTGCGGCGACGGCGTTCATCGATCTTTCCTCCAGAAACCGGCAGCAACCCTGCCGTTGCGTCACAATATGGCGTTACAACGTATGACGCAGATTTCACTCGCAGTTTCTATTGTTTCAATCGTGTTTCAATTGCCGGTTTTCCATAGCCCCTTTCCCAGTTCAAGGGCGGTTGGCGTTATATTGGCGGATGTCGTAAAGAAGGCTGCCGAGTGGGGTAAAATTGCCACACAACCGTTGACTGGAGGCTCAGATGAAGCGTTTTCTCCTGACGGTCACGATTGCGGCGGGCGTTCTGTCCGCCTGGATGACCACGGCATCAGCGTGCGCCTGCTGCGAATCGTGGAAGGTCACAAATGTGGAACCGTGGGATGTCCTCAACATCCGGTCCGGTCCAAGTCACAAGTTCAGCATCGTCGGTACCATTCCACCGGAGTCCGCCTGCGTCATCCGCCACGATGAATGCCGGCGGAACTGGTGCCGCATCAGCTATGCCGAATACACAGGCTGGGTAAACGTGCGCTATCTGGAATGGAAGCCGTAGGGCGGGCGACCATTCACCCACCGACGCCGCAGTCGGCCTCCGACCCACTGCTGTCCGGCTAGACTTTGCTCCATTCCGAAGAGGCCATTGCGGCCAATGCATTGTGGTTCCTGGCGGAGGTGGGATCACGTTTCCTAGTTTGAGGAGGCCCCCCCACTCGTCATCACCGGGCTTGACCCAATGCTGTCCGGTTAACCTGAAAATGCCCCCACCGTCATTGCCGGGCTTGACCCGGCAATCCAGAGCGGTGGAGGGCGAAACAAATTCACCTATTTAAATCAGCCGGTTACAACGGACTAGCCATCATGGAGCAAGCTGCCCTGGATCACCGGGTCAAGCCCGGTGATGACGGGTGGGGGTGGATCGACTACGGATTCAGGAACGTGTCGCCTCCGACGCGGAACGTGTCCCCTACGACGCAACGGACCACAAGGCATTGGCCGCAATGGCCTCTTCGGAATGGAGCAAAGTTTAACCGGACAGCAGTGGGGCAAGCCCGGCAATGACTAGGACGGGAGGTTTTGAAGTTTACCGGACAGCTGTGCACTCCGAGCGCCGGGGCCCCAAGGCGGATCGCTCCCAGCCCTGCGGCTCTGGGTCAAGCCCGGAGACAGGATGGCAGGGCAGGTGGGGCCATCCTCTAGCTCTGCTGGAAATGGAACTTTGCCTCGAACGCGGGCAGTTGCTCGTTGCCGAGGATGAAGTCCGCAGCGCGGGCGGCGATCATCTGGGTGGGGGCGTTTAGGTTGGCGCTGATGACCCTTGGCATGACAGAGGCATCCACCACGCGCAGTCCCTCGATGCCGTGCACGCGCATTTCCTCGTCCACCACCGCCATGGGGTCGCTGCCCATTCTGCACGTGCCGCAAGGGTGATAGTCGGTGGAGGTTGTCCGGCGGACCAGGGTTTCGATTTCCCGTGGGCTTTCCGCGCCGGCGCTTTCGCCGGTTTCCTCGCCGCGATAGGCGTCGAAGGCCGGCTGGGCGACGATCTCGCGGGCGCATTTTACCGCTTCGGCAAGTTCATTGCGGTCGTGCTCGTGCTCCAGATATCTGAAGTACATGGCGGGCTTGTCGGCAGGGTTGGCTGACCGGAGCTCCAGATGACCGCTGCTCTTGGGGCGCAACTGGTCGATATGGAGCATGAAGGCCTGCTTCAGCTTGATCTGCGTGCCTTCGTAGTCCACGCCGACCGGGCCGAAGTGATATTGCAGGTTGGGGTAGGGTACGTCCGCATTGCTCTTGATCAGCCCGCCGGCCTCCCAGATGTTGGATGTCGCCGTGCCGGTGCGGTTCAGCAGCCACTGTGCGCCGACAAGCATCTTCCGGACGGGATGGGCGAGATTGTCTATTGTCACCGGCTTGGTGCAGGTGAACTGCAAATGGACCGAAGCGTGGTCCTGAAGGTTCTGGCCGACACCGGGCAGGTCCAGGGCCGGTTCGATTGCGTGACGCCGCAGATGATCCGCCGGGCCGATGCCGGACAGCATCAGCAGCTGCGGCGAGTTGATTGCACCGCCGGACAGGATGATCTCCTTGTCCACGGAGACGCGCTCGCTTTCGCCATGACGGGTGTACTCGATGCCGGAGACCCGGTTGCCCTCAACGATGATCCGGGAGACCTGCGCATCCGTCAGCAGGTCCAGGTTCGATCTGGCCAGTGCCGGCCGCAGATGCGCCACTGCGGCACTGCAGCGGCGGCCATCTTTCTTGGTGGCGTCGAGGCGGGACACGCCCTCCGGCTTGTAGGCATTAAGATCGTCTGTGCGGCCCTGGCCGGACTGCTCGCCGGCCTCCAGGAAGGCATCGAACAGCACGTTCTCAAGATAGCCCTTGGTGACCCCAAGCGGACCGCTGTCGCCGCGCCAGTCGCTGGCGCCCCGGTCGCTGTTTTCGCTCGCCTTGAAGTAGGGTAGGCACTGGGAATAGGTCCATTTCGGCAGATCGAAATCTTCCGCCCAGCGGTCATAGTCGAGCGGATGGCCGCGCATGTAGACCATCGAGTTGATGGAGGAGGAACCGCCGACCACGCGGCCACGCGGCATCTCCACCCGGCGATTGTAGAGTTCCTCTTCGGGCTCCGTCTCGTAGTTCCAGTTTATGGAGGGGTCCTTGTAGACCTTGTAGACGCCGGCCGGGATGTGGATCATCAGATCCCGGTCCATGGGCCCCGCTTCCAGGATGAGCACCC
>JBCCEL010000298.1:0-7181 GCA_039030315.1 Pseudomonadota bacterium | reverse complement strand
GGGGTAATGTCCTGCTGCTCTGCGACGCCGATGAGCATCCGCTCGATCTGAAGCCGCTGTGATATTTCGAGATCGGCAGCTTTGAGCGCTGGAAGCAGAAACTCCAGGGCGTCAGGTGGCGGAAGCCTGTCAGGTCCGCGCGCCGCCCAGCTTGTCAAGAGAATGCCGGCACCGCGCTCGCATTGCGGCACCGGTCACGTGCGATCGGAAAACAGTGCGGTCGCGTCATCAATCAGCCGGCCGGCTTCAGACAGTCTGAGCAGCGCCAGGACGGGCGCCGCGTCTGGCCGGGCTATCGCCGCTTCGATCGTCCGGGCAAGTGTATGGGAGGGGTAGGACAGCTTCGGCAGCGTCTCGACCCACTGGACCGCTGTACCGGCTGGCGCCATGGCCATGAAAGCGGCAACTTCCGGCTGCCCGGCCGTGTCTCTCTGAATTCCCTCCGTGGCGAGCCGTGCGGCCGCCTGAGCGTCACCTGCCATCACCGGGATGGCGGTGCGCAGCATCCGCTCTTTGATACCGTTGAGATCAGGCAATCCGCGGATGATTTTCTGCGAGACCGTTTTGAGCTGTGCCAGCTCATGCTCCCGCAGCAGGCTGCCGGCCCAGGACTGCGCAGCAACACCGGTGGGGACAAGGCTTTGCATCAGTCTGGCCGCGGCCAGCTCTCGTAAAGCTCGCTCCGCTTCGGAAGCCCTGCCGTGCCAGGCTCCCGCCGCTTCCGCCTCGCGCCAGAGAGCGGGAGCGGACGGATCGGGATCGGAGAGGAGGGACTGATCGAGGGTTTGCAGCGTCTGTTTTGCGAGGCGTGCGGTGACGGGGGCGAAGGCATCGGGTTCATAGGTGGCGCGCCCGCGCCAGCGGGTCAGTTTTGCGAGGCGATCGCTCAGTTCGCCAGTGCCGTCTATCTCCCGGACGGCAGCCGCGTTGATGTCGTCGCGTGCGCCTGCGGCGCTGAGCGGCATTAGGGTGGACCGACTGGCCCAGAGATCGGCAGCAGCGGCCGCGCCGCTCTTTTTCAGGGCTTGCGATATGGTGAGCTTGTTGATCTGATCAGTGGCAAGGCCGCCCGCCAACAGGAGCACGATGCCTGTGAGGCCGATCAGCCGGGCGCGGCGCCACAGCCGCCTGGCGCGGGCCCGCCATCCGGACCAGTTGAAGAAAATTTGTTCAAGGTTCGCCGTGAGCCGGTCCTCGAACGCCTCCACAGGGGTGCGGGCAGAGAGGAAACCACGCCCCTCCAGCTTCTTCCGGAAGCTGGCCACATCCTCACTCCGATCCGCGTCCGGCTGCAGGAAGTAGAACAGAACCTCGGACGGCGTTCCGAAGCGCCGCTGCCCGGAAAGGCTTATCTCCAGCTCCTCGATAGTGCCGCTGTCATGGCGCGGTGTGCGAGTGCCAAGGCGGCCCTTCATGAACCCGATATAGATGCCGTATTGATCGTAGCCGTACTTGGCCATCAGTTCGTTCAGCCGGCCCTGGAAGTCCGCGCCTTCGGCAAATCCGGGGGGAAGGTCTTCCCAGAGCAGCGGCTTGAAGGACAGGTTTTGCTGCTTGACCTCCGGGGCAGATGAAAGCTTCTTGACGATGCGGCACGCGATGTACCGCTCCGCTGCGCAATCGCCTGGCGACGAGATGAACACGACGACTTCGCGCGTTTCGCCCGACCAGAACTTCAGGGCGCGGACAAACCTGGCCACCCTGTACCGGAGCGCTGTCAGGCCCGCCGTGAACGGGCTCTTATGCTTTGCGAGCTGCTGCAATCTGGTGTGCCCACCGTCCTTGGCTCTTCTGTCCGGCCGCACGGGCCGGAGGGAGAAGGGTAATCATCCGCAAGATTTCCGCAAGCTGCGTTCTTCTGCAGGCGGGGCCTGCTATAGTCACCACACGGGCGCATCCGCGATCCGGCGCAGGCGCCAAGATTACAGATGAGGGAGCATCAACATGTCCTGGCCCATAGAGCATTTCCATTACATGCCCGCCCCCTCCAGCTTCATCGAGATGATGCCGGGCGCCATGAAGGCGATGACCCAGTGTGCCGCCGTCAAGCCTGGGGAGAATGTGGTTATCGCATGCGACACCAACAAGCTGCGCCTGGCCGAGACCCTGGCCGCGGCCGCCTATGCCGTGGGCGGTGTCCCGACCATTACCGCCTTTGCCCCGACCGGGGCGCATGGCCGGCAGGTGCCGGAGCCGGTTGTGGGGGCCTGTGCGAAGGCGGATGTCTATTTTCTGCCAACCAGCTGGTCGATGACACACACGGATGCGCGTATCGCAGCGCAGGGGGCGGGCGCGCGCGGCTCCACCATGTGCGAGGTGACTGAGGATTGCCTGGCCGCTGGGGGGATTCTGGCCGATTTCGAAGAGGCCGATGCGCTGGGCCGCAAGATCGGTGTGCTAATGGAAGCCGCCACCGACATTCGCCTGACCACCCCGGCGGGGACCGATATGCGCGCCAAGATCTCCAACCGGCCGGTGCAGTATGAAACCGGCCTCTTCCGCGAGCCGGGACAGTTCGGCGCGCTACCCAACAGTGAGCTCAATGTTTCACCGATCGAGGGGACGACCGAAGGGGTCTTCGTCGGTGATGTCCGGATCATGGGCTATGGCATCATCCCGGACGAACCCGTGACCATCGAGGTCAGGGACGGCGAGGTCTCGAAGATCTCCGGCGGCAATGGCGCCCGCTATCTTGAAGAGACGCTGGCATCGTTCAAGGACCGGAGCGCTTACAACCTGGCTGAATTCGCGGTTGGCTTGAACCCCGAGGCCCGCGGCTACGCCACCAATCTGGAAGGTCTCGGCAAACTTGGTTTCGCCCATCACGGCATCGGCTCGAACTACGCCATCGGGGGAGACGTAAAGGCACCATGCCATATCGACGTGATCTACAAGCAGGAGAGCCTGGAGCTGGATGGCAAGCTGGTGCTGGAAGACGGCGTTTTTGTGGGGTGAGGAACGAGGCGGGCGTCGCCGCCCGGCCCGGCACACGTCAAGGTACCTGCTCAGGCAGCAGGGCTTTCTCCAGTCGCGTATTCGTAGGACCGGACGACGATCGTCTTGACCGCCTCCAGCTCAGCCTCACCGCAAGGCGAGAACACCATCACCAGACCCATGGGATAGTGGCCTTGCGTGACCAGGTAGTGGCTCTCGCCCCAGCCGGTTTCGATCACCTCGGCCGCGTCGTCTGCCGTGAGCTTGGCATGCATGCTGACATTGTCCGGATACGGATGAATATGCGCGAACTCGCGGCCCACCATGAAGGCTTCGTGATTGCACGACTTGCTGCCGTGGAGGACCAGCGCCCGGGCTCCGGGCACGGAAATGCCGCTTTCCTCGTTCGCAACGCTGGGCAACGAAAAGCAGCACGCATGCAGCTCTTCGATGATGCGGTCCGGTCCGGCCTCGGAGTTGCTGTCCTGCCCTGCTATCTCGGCGAGCCCTGCCCGGAGCTTGTCCGTATTGATGCGCCCGATGACAGAGTCAGCTGGGACCTCTGGCTGCTCGCGCACCCTGATGTGCGGCGCAGCGCCCGGGTTCAGGCCTTCTTCGGCTTTGCAGGCTCCAGCATCACCGCGGACACGCTCGGCGTGCCTCAGGTTCAGGAGGGTGGGGGACTGCGCACTTGACGTATGGGAGCGATGCACCTATACCCCGACCCGCAAACTTGAGGAAAAATCAAGCGGATGATCCGTCTCGTAGTAGTATGCCGGCGCGCGAAGGGTGTGGTCTGAAGAGAGACCACGGCTCCCATAGCGCGCATCCAGGCCCCTCCGGGGCCTTTTTTATTGGCTTTTTGCCTGCGGGTTTGGGATTAGGTTCTCCCGGACCGAGTGTCGGGTGCAGAGCGGTCGAAGAAGGAACGGGCCAGCTGGCCCTTAAGCGAGAGCGAAAGAGATGAGCAACGAAATGACCGGGGCGGAAATCGTCCTCAGAGCCCTGAAGGACCAGGGGGTTGAGCACATATTCGGCTATCCCGGCGGGGCCGTGCTGCCGATCTATGATGCCATCTTCCAGCAGAATGCCGTCCAGCACGTACTCGTGCGGCATGAGCAGGGCGCGGTTCATGCGGCTGAAGGCTATGCCCGCTCCACCGGCAAGGTCGGCACGGTCCTCGTCACCTCCGGCCCCGGCGCCACCAATGCGGTCACCGGCCTGACCGACGCCATGATGGATTCCATCCCCGTCGTCTGCATCACAGGCCAGGTGGCCACTCATCTGATCGGTAACGATGCATTCCAGGAATGCGACACCGTCGGCATCACACGGCCCTGCACCAAGCACAACTACCTGGTCCGTGACCCGGATGATCTCGCCCGCATCCTGCACGAGGCCTATTACGTCGCCAGCAGCGGCCGGCCCGGGCCGGTCGTGGTCGACATCCCCAAGGACGTTCAGTTCGCCATGGCGAAGTACACCGGTCCGTCCAACGTCGCCCACAAGACCTACAAGCCCCGGCTCAAGCCCGACCAGAACGCGGTGCGGGAGGCCGTCGAGATCATTGCCAACGCCAAACGGCCGATCCTCTATACGGGCGGCGGTGTCATCAATTCCGGTCCTGGCGCCTCAAGACTTCTGCGCGATTTCGCCAAGATGACCGGCTATCCCGTCACCTCGACGCTGATGGGCCTTGGCGCTTTTCCCGCGTCCAACGATCAGTTCCTTGGCATGCTGGGCATGCACGGCACGTATGAAGCCAATCTTGCCATGTACAACTGCGATGTCATGGTCTGCATAGGCGCACGCTTTGACGACCGGATCACCGGCCGCACCGATCTGTTCTCACCGGACTCCACCAAGATCCACATCGACATCGACCCGTCCTCGATCAACAAGAACATCGCCGTCGATCTGCCGATCATCGGCGATGTGGCCCATGTGCTGGAGGACATGATCCGGATCTGGAAGGCACGCCAGCCCGAGATCGACGCCAAGGCGTTGAAGGACTGGTGGGCTCAGCTCAATGAATGGCGGGGCCGCGATTGCCTGAAGTACCAGAACCGCAGCGACGTGATCATGCCGCAATACGCGATCCAGCGATTGTATGAGCTGACCAAGGACCGCGATACCTACATCACCACTGAGGTCGGCCAGCATCAGATGTGGGCCGCCCAGTTCTATGGCTTCGAGGAGCCGAACCGTTGGATGACCTCCGGCGGCCTCGGCACCATGGGTTATGGGTTGCCGGCGGCGGTCGGCGTCCAGCTGGCCCATCCCGAGAGCCTCGTTATCGACATTGCCGGCGAGGCATCGGTGCTGATGAACATGCAGGAGATGTCGACCGCGATCCAGCACCGGCTGCCGATCAAGATCTTCATCCTCAACAATGAGTACATGGGCATGGTCCGCCAGTGGCAGGAGCTGCTCCACGGTGGCCGGTATGCGGAAAGCTACACCGCAGCCCTGCCGGACTTCGTCAAGCTGGCCGAGGCCTACGGCGGCAAGGGCATACGCTGCTCCGATCCGGCCAAGCTGGACGACGCCATCATGGAAATGATCGAGACCGACGGCCCTGTGCTGTTTGACTGCCTGGTCTCCAAGGTCGCGAACTGCTTCCCGATGATCCCTTCTGGCGAGGCCCACAACAAGATGCTGCTGGGCGATGAGGACGAGAACCTGGACGAGGCCATTTCGGAAGAAGGCAAGGTGCTGGTTTAGGGCAGGCACGTGGTTTGAATTCCGGTCCTGTATTCCCCAGCCGTCATGCCCGCGCAGGCGGGCATCCCGAGCGGCAGGGACGGACGAGGGTCGCGCTCCTGGACTCCCGCCTTCGCGGGAGTGACGGCGGGTGAGGCTGGCGGAAAATGAGGATTTGAAGATGCTCAAGAAAGTCGAACAGATGGAAACCCATACACTATCGGTTCTCGTTGACAACGAGCCCGGCGTCCTTGCCCGTGTTGTCGGCCTCTTCTCCGGCCGGGGCTACAACATCGAGTCGCTCACCGTGTCGGAGACCGAACATGCCAAGCATGTCTCGCGCATCACCCTGGTCACCAAGGGCACGCCCATGGTGATCGAGCAGATCAGCGCCCAACTCGACCGGCTGGTCCCGGTGCACTCGGTCGTTGACCTGACCGTCAGCGGCAATGGTGTTGAACGCGAACTTGCCCTCATCAAGGTGGCCGGCAAAGGGGACCACCGCGTCGAGGCCCTGCGGCTTGCCGAAGCCTTCCGCGCCCAGATCGTCGACGCCACCACCGAGAGCTTTGTGTTCGAACTCACCGGCCGCTCCAACAAGATCGAGCAGTTCATCGGCCTCATGGGCCCGCTTGGCCTGGTAGAAGTGTCGCGGACAGGGGTTGCTGCCATCGGTCGGGGGGCAGCAGGCATGGGCGACTAGGGGAGTGTACTGGGGGCAATGAAGAGGAGAGACTGCAGCAAGCTACTCCAGGCCCTGGCCTCTGTTCTGGTCTTCATTGTGTTCGCCGCTTCCCCGGCCTCAGCAGGGATCGTCGGCAAGGACGACCGGCTCAGCTACATTCCGGAGAGCTTTGCCAAGGCCGAACCGGCTATAGGCATCGTGAGAACGTATCAGGGTGGCTGCACCGGCTTTTGCGTTGCCGAAAACATCGTGGCAACGAGTGCGCACTGCCTGATTGAAAAACCGGGGGGATGGCGTCAGCTGGATCTGCGCATCCGTTTCTCCAACTTCTCCGGAAAAAACCGGCTCACCAGATACGTCAGCGGCAGCAGTACGGCCGCCAGGAGGCTGAACGTCGTCCTGGGTACACAGGATCGCCGACGCGTCACGTGCTTGAGCTGCTGCCACTTCGTGGCCCCGTCGAGCTCGGCCGCCTCGTAGAGGCCACTCGGGATCTAGTTTCACACTCCTCAACACCATACACAGACCGAACTGGTGCGTTTAACACATACTCCCTGGAAGAGCACGCGTAGCCAGGGAAATGATAGTCTTGAAAATTCTCCAAAGAGTGTTGAAATCTATGCCACATCAGAACACCATACCTCTCCATCTTTGGTACAGTGACAGTTTGATAGTTACGAAGCCCAAATGTCTGCTCAGTATCGGCAACGGCGCCGTGCAGTGTGATAACAATCAGAAATACAACAGCTTTGAAGCTGCCTTCTTGCTTGGCCATGATCACCGTCAGTTATACCTGACTCTAAAGCTACTGAGCTGCTCAAAATTACTGTACTATAATGTTGGTCTCTGATTCTCTTCG
>JBCCEL010000297.1:0-7211 GCA_039030315.1 Pseudomonadota bacterium | reverse complement strand
GCCGAAGGGATCGAACGACTTGTCGCCTTTCGGAGCGATGATATCGGCCTTTTCTTCTCCCTCCTTGGTGAGCACAACGTCATGGTCGATGAACTGGCCCCAGTTCCAGACCATTGAGGAAACCCCCTTGGCAGCCTGGGTCTGCTGCCCGTTCTGGGCGGCGACCGCATTGGAGATGGCCCGCGGGTTCGGACGATCCTCTCCGCCCATGGTCGACTTGCCATCGCCATAGGCTGGATCCGCCAGGCGCGGAATGTGCTGATCGGCCTTGTTTTGTTTCTTGGGGCCTGGAACCTTGTCGGGCTTGCCGGGACCGTCGCCGGGGTTGGGACCGTGCCCGCCGCCCGGATTGGGGCCGTTGCCGCCGCCCGGGTTGGGGCCGTGCCCGTCGCCGGGGTTGGGGCCGTGCCCGCCGCCCGGGTTGGGGCCGTGCCCGCCGCCCGGGTTGGGGCCGTGCCCGCCGCCCGGGTTGGGACCATGGCCGCCGCCGGGATTGGGGCCGTGGCCGCTGCCCGGATTGGGACCGTGGCCGCCGCCCGGATTGGGGCCGTGGCCGCCGGGCTTGGCTGGTTGTTTCGCCCACCAGGGACCGTCGCCCTTATGGGTGTTGGCTGCCACGTTGCCACCATAGTGGATGTAGCCTCCGCCCTTGGTGTGGACGATGTGGCCGGGCTTGTGGGCCTGATGTCCGGCTTTGCCGGCGTGCCCGCTCTTGCCCTGAGCACCGTGTGCGGCATGTCCCGCTGACTTTCCGTGGCTCTTGGCCACGAGGCCCTTGAACCGGCCTTTCTGCTGCGTCGCTTTCGCCTGGGCATTCTTGCCCTTGCGCGCGCCAGCCTGTTCAGCCGTGCCGCGGTGGGCATCGCAAGAATTGGAAACCTGCCAACTGTTGGTCATGATGAAGCACCCCTGATGGTACAAACCGTTGGGTGCAATTCTGACATTTCCGTGAAGATGATCTATCGGTGCCGACTACCCAGCCCTTGTCATCATCTACTTACGTAGCTGTGCTGCGCGAATGGGCCCCCGGGAGGCGGTTCAGATCTCGGTAATGACCTGCAGCAGTTCATCGGTCAGCGCCTTGGTGCCCTGGTCGCCGGCGAACTCCATCGGGCGCAGCCTGCCCTTGCGGAACCCTTCGGAAACCGCCTGTTCGATCAGAAGCGATGCATCGGTCAGGGACTGTGCACCGGACTTCTCTGCCAGATAATCCAGCATGAGAGCGCCGCTCAGGATCGCGGCGAGGGGATTGGCCTTGTCCTCGCCGGCAATATCCGGGGCGCTGCCGTGCGCGGGCTGGAACAGGCCGTGACTGTCGCCGATCTCGCCGCAGGCCGCCATGCCCATGCCGCCGACAAGGCCGCCGCCGAGATCGCACAGGATGTCGCCGAACATGTTCTCCATGACCATGACGTCAAATTCCCAGGGCCGCCGGATCAGGTCGAGCGCCTGGGCATCCACGTAGTTGTAGCCCACCTCGATGTCCGGAAAGCCCTTCGCGCGCTCATCGAAGATCTCCCGGAAGAACGCCATGGAGCGGAACACGTTGGCCTTGTCGACGCAGGTCACATGGCCTCTGCCGCCCCGGTCCTTGCGCTTGCGGGCAAGACGGAAGGCGAAGTCATGCAGCTTTTCCGTCGTTGGCCGCGTGATGCGCAGGATGTCCTGGACCTCGTCGTCGTTTGCGATCTGCGGGCGTTTGTGGACCGAAGCAGAATAGAAGAGACCTTCGGTAGATTCCCTCAGGACGACGAAGTCAATCTCCGCGGCCCGCGGGTCGGCCAGCTTCTGCGGCGCATTGGGATAGGCTTTTACAGGCCGGACGCCGGCATAGAGCTGCATGTGCTCGCGCAGGCGCAGGTGCGGTGCAATCTCGGTGCCGTCCTCGGCGCGGATGGCCGGCAGGCCGATCGCGCCCAGCAGGATCGCGTCCGCTTCCTGAACGGCATCCTCCGCGCCCGGCGCCATATCCTGGCCGTGTTCGGCGTAGTAGCCGGCGCCGGCGTCATGGTTCTCATACCTGAGTTCGAACCCGCCCACGCGCGCGCGTGCAGCTTCCATGACCGCGATTGTAGCGCCGATGACGTCCGGTCCGATGCCATCGCCCTCGACGACGGCGATGCTGAATGAAGAGTTTTGCACGGGGGTCGTGTGTCCTATTTCTGGCCTTCGATGATGGCGCCGCCCGGCGCCTGCTGGGTCGGGGTCAGCTCGATCAGGCTGACATTCACATGTTTCGGCGTGCCGAGCGTGTAAAGTACGGCATCGGCGACATCCTCTGCCGTCAGTGCCTCGAAGCCGTCCATGAAGGCATCGCGCTCGGCTTGCGTCTTGAAGGCGGTTGCGAAGAATTCGGTGGCGATCCGGCCGGGACAGATCTCGGTCTGGCGCACGCCCGAACCGCTAAGTTCCATGCGCATGTGCTGGGAGAAGAGATGGATCGCTCCCTTGGTGCCTCCGTAAACCGGAAAGCCGAGCGGGTAGAGACCTGCGATCGAACTGATGTGCACAAGATGTCCGCGGCCGCGCTCGACCATGCCGCCGAGCACCGCACGCACTGCGTGAATGGCGGCGGAAACGTTGAGATCGATCATCTCGTCGATCTCGTCCGATGAGCTCTTCAGGAAGCCCTCATAGCCCCGCCCGAGGCCGGCATTGTTCACAAGCACATCGACCTCGAGAGTGCCAAGCGCGTCGTAGACCGCATCGGTATCCTTCAGATCGAGGACCAGTGGCTCGCATCCGGTTTCTGCGGCGAGTTCGTCGAGACGGTCCTTCCGCCGGGCCGCCGCGATGACCTTGAGTCCGACAGCGCACAGCGATCTTGTGCAAGCTGCTCCAACGCCGCTGGACGCGCCCGTCACCAGCGCGGTCTTGTAGTCATGAATAGCCATCAAGGTATCCTTATCGGCCTCAGGGGTAGGCCGAGGCGTAACACCCAGTCTCAATTTCCTCAATCAGAGAAGGGCGATGAGGCGCCCAGCCCAGCTCCTCGCGTGCGCGGACGGCACGGACCCGGCTGTTGGACCCCATGCTGTTCCTGGCCGGACCCTCTCCCCACTGGGACGCCGCGTAATCTTCGCTCATGCTCTCGGCGGGAGTACCTATCCCCAGCATCCGGTTGATCGCATCACTGGTCTCGCGCATGGCGTTCTCGCCATTCTCCACGAAATAGAATGCGCCCGCGGGCGCCTTCTCCAGCGCCAGGAGATAGAGGTCGACGAGATCGTCGATGTGGACGTTCGACCAGATGTTCTCACCGGCGCCGATGAACTTTGCCGTGCCATCCTTCCGGGCAAGATCGATCATCATGGGCACCTGCATGCTGTGGCGGGTGGCACCTCTGCCCAGGCCGTAAATCAGGCTGGGGCAGACGACCACGGCATGGACCCCGTCCGCAGCCGATTCCAGCACCCGTTCCCCGATGGCGACGCGGCTCGCCCTGGCAGGTGACGGGGTGAACTCCGTTGCTTCGTCGAAGACATCGTCCGACTTGCCGCCGCCGTCCGGCCGGCCCACGATGCTGGACCCGCTGGTGTGCAACAGCCGCCTGCCAGTTCCGGCAAGGGCGGCAGTCAGTGCATCGGCGGAGGCACCGTGCTCGGCATCGGCGGTGTGGATGACGGCATCGGCACCCTGTGCGCCGGCGGTCAGAACATTGGGATCGTCCAGTGATCCGGGGACGGGCTCGATTCCGAGGGTCCGGGCCTCGGCCGCCCGTTCTTCGGAGCGGACGAGACCGGTGACCTTGTGTCCCTGTCTGATGAGCGCTGCGGCAACCGAGCCTCCGATATAGCCCGTCGCGCCTGTCATGAAGATGTGCATGGTACCCGGCCTGCTCTTGTTGCTACTCGGTCGATGGCGGCTTTGCCCGTTCCGCCTCCCGGGCCTCGTGCCGCTCACGGATGCTCTCGATATGGCTGAGATCCGTCGCATTCAGCGAGATGTTCTCGCTCCGCTCGTCAACCCACTCGTCCCCCGTTGTGACCGTGCGGACATAGAGGTAGTGCGCCAGCAGCCCGCAGCCCCAGAGCAGGATCGGAATGTACAGGCCGCGGTCTGCGGGCCAGATGTAGTGGGTGATCACGCCGAGCGCGATCGCGCCAGCATATGCGCCCATATGCCAGCGCATGTAGCGCCGCAAGGGTTCTTGTGCTGTTTCGTTCGGTCCCGGGTCAGCCATCCGCGTCATTGCCTGCGTGGCTTGTAGGTCGGTGGATCCTCAGGCGGCGGTGCCGGTGGATAGGTGGGATAGTCGCGGGCAACGGCGACGATACGGAAGGAGTAGCGCGCGAGCAGAAGAAGAATGCCCGTGACTACAAAGGTGTCGATGGCCCGTTCAGGGGAACCCGTCCTGAAGAAATAGATGTAGATCAGCCCGGCGATCGGTGTCGCGCTCAGGTAAAGCGCGGCGGAATAGCTCTTCGCCATCCCGAAGAGGACCGAAGCGATGACGACGGAGAAACTGTAATAGGCAAGCCCGGGCGATCTGCCGTCAGGGCCGCCGCCGAGCGCGCTGATCGATACCACTGCGAACAGAACGCCGTGGAACAGGCAGTAGAACAGGATTTCCGCATTTGCCTGTTCGCGGTTCAGCTTGTCCGCGGCCGTCAGGTAGGGAGTGGTCCGCTCGTTCCAGATATACCGGCGGAAATACTTGTCCCACTCCATGCTTCGCCTTCCACTCCAGGCGCCGGACTACTCCGCAGGCTGTGCGGCTTCCTTCTTGGCCTTGGCCCGCTCTTCGATGAGGTCCTTGGCCTTTTCAAGGTCCAGACGCTCCTTGCCTTCGATCTTGCTGCCCTCGTCCTCGGGCCATTCGACCGTCAGCAGCGGGAAGCGCAGATGTTGCGGGCCGAACAGAACCATGACCAGCTGCAGCCAGACGGCGATGCCGGCGACGATAACGGTCAGCACACCTGCAACAAGGAAGGACTTGATGATCCAGCGGTGCGAGAGACCCACCAGGGACGCGGAAACCTCGCCGATCTGATAGGCATCATACGCATAGACCAGCGCGAAATAGCTGAGCACGCAGCAATAGGGAATAAAGAAGAAGGTCAGTCCGATGAACTCGATCCAGGCCTTTTTCTTGAACGCCAGATTCTCGCGCAGCAGGTCCACGCGAACGTGGGTGTTCCAGATGTAGCCATAGGCCAGAACGAGAGTGAACAGAACCGTGTGGGAGTGCCATTCCAGCTCCTGCAGGAGGGTGGAGCCGAAGATGCTGCTGACGTTTTCCACCAGCCACAGCTGAACCTCGCCGGTCTTGCGCAGACAGACATCAAAGACGGTGATCAGGACGAGTGGCAGAATGAACCAGGCCCCGAAACGGCCTACGGCATCGACGAAGGCCGAGAGCCGGTTGCTCCACTGGAGCGCCGCGGGCAATTCGTCCTCGGAAAGATGCTTGAGTTCCAGCTCGGAAGTCTCGACTTGATCCGGGGTCGTGTCAGTCATGGTTCCGTCTCTCAGTTAACTGATCGTCTGCGCTTCACAAATCTGTTCGCCAGACCTTCTCTAGTCATACACCGCCGACATCAGCGACAGGGCAATTTCAGGCTTCCACATCACCGCCAGCAGACCGCAGAGCTGCAGGAAGACGAAGGGGATGATGCCCTTGTAGATGCTCTGGATCTTGATTTCCTTCGGCGCGATGCCCTTCAGATAGAACAGGGCGAAGCCGAAAGGCGGGGTCAGGAACGAGGTCTGCAGGTTGATCGCCATCAGCACGATAAACCAGAAGATGATGTTGCCCTGAGCCACGTGTGTGCCGAAGTCCATTCCGGCTACGAGCGGCGCGAACACCGGCAGCACGATCAGCGTGATTTCGATCCAGTCCAGGAAGAAGCCCAGCATGAACGTGATCACCATGATCAGGATCAGCAGGCCCCAGGAATCCAGGCCGGCATCGCGGATGAGGTGTTCGACAATGTCGTCGCCGCCGAGCGAACGGTAGACATAGGCAAAGCACGTGGCGCTGACGATGATGAAGAAGATCATCGCGATCGTCTTGGCGGACGTGTGCGCGGAGTCCTTGACGAGGTTGAAGGTCAGCCTCCGGTTCATCAGCGCCAGGACCATCACGCCGAATGCGCCCACAGCGCCGGCCTCGCTCGGCGTTGCCCACCCGAAGAGGATGGAGCCCTTGATCATGGTGATCAGGAACACCGGCGGCAGGAAGCTCTTGAAGATCATCTTCGGATATTCGTTCTTGGGAACATCCAGAAGCTCCGGCGGCAGCTTGGGCGCGACCTCCGGCTTCATCCAGGCAAAGATCAGTACGTAGAGCAGGTAGAGGCTCGCCAGCAGCAGGCCGGGAATGATCGCCGCCATGAACACGTTGCCGACGGACACGGCCAGAAGATCGGCCATGATGATCAGCATGATGCTCGGCGGAATGAGGATGCCCAGCGTCCCCGATGCCGCAATTGTGCCGCAGGACAGGGAATGGCTGTAACCCTGGCGCATCATTGTCGGCAAGGCGAGGGCCGTCATCATTGTCACCGACGCGCCGATAATGCCGGTCATGGCAGCCAGCACCGTGCCCATGATGGTGACCGCAAGTGCCAGAGCGCCCGGAACCTTCTTCAGGAGCACCTGCACACAGTAGAGCAGGTCTTCGGCAACGCCGCTGCGCTCCATCATCACGCCCATGAACACGAAGGCCGGAACGGACACGAGAACCAGGTTTTCCGCGGCCTGGCCCCAGATGCGCGGTAAGAAATTAAAGAACTCGATCAACGAGAACATCTGCAGAAAATAGCCCAACAATCCGAACAGGAGGGCCAATCCGCCAAGAATGAACGCGACCGGGAAGCCTGAGAACAGCAGGCAGGCCAGGGAGGCGAACATGATGATCGGGAGAAAATCTTGCAGGAAGTACAGCAGGGACTGCTGCGACTTTGCATCCAGGCTGCTTATCCCGACGAACCCGATAACCAGGACTGCGATGACAGCGATGACGGCAATCGACGCACGTGAGCGCGTAATAGCAGAAAGAGCGGCTTCCATCCCTCAACTCCCCAAGCCAGGCTTTGTTGTTTTTCTTCCTGGGCTTCCTGTTATGTGCAGGGGTTACCGACCCTCAAGCGGTAACCAACCCCCCAACAGGATTAAACTTTTTACCCCCGCCCAAAAAAAGGTAGGTAGGAGCCAAAAACAGATACCAGCCCCAAATGTCCTAGATCATGCGGAAAATATATTAACAT
>JBCCEL010000296.1:0-7245 GCA_039030315.1 Pseudomonadota bacterium | reverse complement strand
CGTCCAGCATCAATGTTGAATCAGACACAAACTGATTTGGAAACCCGTATTCGATTCAGCCTGAGAGAATTAGGCTCTAGAGGGTGCGGGAAAGCTCCGGTGAGCTGACGCAGACACAACCGTGCCGCCCTCGGCCTCCGAGCCGAGGGCCCAGGGCAACAAACTTAGAGTGCTGCGGCCCTGGGTCCTCGGGTCAAGCCCGAGGACTGCAATGGACGATGGCTCCTTGACTTAGCCCCCAGGCCGGCAAGGGCGCCGAAGCGAGCTAAATCAACTCATCCGCCCGGTTGTCGGTCTCGCCGAAGCGTTTTAGGACTGCCGGCCTTGTGCCCTCATAGACGGCGGGCAGACCTTCGGCAATCTTGGCGTTCTCGCGCTCGAACAGGCAGTTCCCGTCCATGTCCGAGGCAACGATGAAGGGCCCCATGTTCTCCGCCTCGATGACCCACATGGCCTGCGCAAGCCCGAGTTCCTCGCGCCAATGGATGCCCTTGACCTGCTTCACGCCGCGGCCAAGCAGTGCGCCGGTGCCGTAGCCGACCGTTGTAAGGTACACTGCGCCGTTGGGCACGAACTTGGTCTTGTAGTCTTCCGGGTTCATGCCGCCCTTGCCGATGATCAGCCTGGCGCCGGAGATCTCGAACCATTTGCCGATCCACTTGGAGAAGCGGAAACTGGCAGTGGCCGTCACCGCGCCCATGTTGAACGAGCCGTCCTCCAGTTGCGTCGCCGCCGGCGAGCAGTGGAAGTTCGCCGCGCTTTCTGCCGGCAGATCCATGGGGATCGGCACGCCCTCTTCGATGGCGCGCATGTAGACGCCTTCGCGGCCGGTGTAGATCACCCCATCCAGATAGACCACGTCGCCAAGCTGCAGGGCGCGCAGGTTCTCCGGGCTCGGGTTGGTGCTCAGGCGGACTTTCTTAAACTTTCCGTCAGGGGCCATTCGACCGTCTCCCGGCGCATGTAGGGGGTGAACCATTCGGGATCAGTGCGGTACTCCACCGTCCCGTCCGCATAGACCCGGGCGCAGGCCCGGCGTGACGACAGGCAGAACGCATGGACGCTCATCTGCATGCCGCCGGTGTGGCAGTAACCGACCTCGATGTGGGTATCGATAACCATCGATTTGCCGACGAAGCCCATGGCGCCCATGCCGATGGAGTTACCGAGTTCCTTGAACTCCAACTCCAGCTCCGCAATCTTCGGATCGGGATTGCGGTCGCCGACTGTGCGCAAACACGCGGCGCGCTTGCCCAGAACCATGCAGGTGTCCTTGGAGCCGCCAAGGCCGATGCCGATAATCGCAGGCTGGCAGGACAGGCCGCGTTTACCGAAGGCCACAAGACTATCGAGATAAAACCGCTTGATGCCCTCGATGCCGTCGGACGGGAAGAGCATGCGGTAATCCGTACCGAACAGCCCGCCCTTGTGGACGGTGATGAGATCGACCCAGTCGCCCTCCGGCTCGAAGGCATACTCGATCTCCGGCGCGTTGATGCCGACATTGTTGTCATGATCCGTCCGCCAGAGCGGGTGCACCCGGTTGGGGCGGAGCGGCACACCGTTGGTCGCCTCGGCCGTCGCCCGGCGCAGCGTCGTCTCCAACTCGCACGGCCCGCCTTCCATGCGCGCTTCGTTGCCGATCTTCACGTACCAGCGCGGACAGCCGGTATCGCCGCACATGGCCCGGCGGTCCTCCTTGGCGGCCTCGTAGTTCTCCAGCATGGCCTGAAGAACGAAGGACGACAGGTCACCATCCTCCACATCGGCGGCCTGCTTAAGGCCGTCCAGGTAGTCTTCCGGGATCTCGATCGCCGCCTTGTCCATGAGCTTCACGGCCGCAGCGTGGAGAGCTGATTGCGGGATCATGTGGGGACTCCCTTATTCACTTCTTCGTTCGTCATCCCGGCCGAGCGCAGCGAGAGCCGGAATCCAGGGTGGAAGCCTTTGAGCGAGCGGCCCTGGATCCCGGATATTTTGCTGCGCAAAATTCCAGGATGACAGAGAGCGAGGCGCAGGTCATGTTTGCGACTGATTGGCAGGTTCATCCCACTTTACTCCGCAGCTTCCGGCTCTTCCCGGAGAAGCGTCTCGCCAGGCTTTACGATGGTAAACTCGACTGGCGCGCGGCCGACGTCAAGGTTGCCGTCCTTCTGGCGGGCGATGGTGAAGTAGGAGGTCTCCAGATCCCCCTCCTCCGGGAAGTCCTCGCGGTGATGGGCGCCGCGCGAGTTTTCGCGCCAGAGGGCAGCTTCGGCGATGGTCTCGGAGGTGTCCAGCAACGACTGGACATTCAGCCAGTCATGCCAGGTCAGATTGAACACGGTGTCGTGGTCGGCAAGGCCGGTTTCCATGAGTTCGGCGCGCAGCTCGCGCACCATCGCCAGACCGCGCTTCAGACCCTCCCCGGTGCGCATGACGCCGACATCGTCCCACATGACATCCATCAGACGGTTACGCAGGCCGTGGATGTCGCCCGGCGGCTTGGAGAACGGGTAGTTGGCCCGAGTGATTTCAGCGTCGATGATATCCGTATCAGGCTCTTCGTGGGCACCGCGCGCCTGCGTTTCCTCTGCCATGACATCGCCGGCCACACCGCCGTAGACGGTCGAATTCGCCACGCCATTGCCGCCGAGGCGGTTTGAGCCGTGGGCCCCGCCGGAGTCCTCTCCGGCCACATAAAGACCCGGCAGTTCGGTTCGGGTGTCGGGATCGCAGACGAGGCCGCCCATCAGATAATGGGCCGTTGGCACCACCTCGACGCGTCCGGCGGCAAGATCGAAGCCGCAATCGGCGCAGCGCTTGACCATGCCCTTGAAGCGCTCCCGAACATTCTCCGGGCCAAGATGGCTCATGGAGATGTAGACCCCGCCCTGCGGCGTGGTGTGTCCCTTGCGCATTTCATCGTAGATGGCGCGGCTGACGATATCGCGGGTCGCACGTTCGCCCTTCTCGTCATAGTCGAACATGAAGCGGCGGCCGTCACCGTCCAGCAGCTGGCCTCCGGCGCCACGAAGCCCCTCCTCCAGAACCGTACCGGTCATGCGGGTGCCCTCCCCCCCGAGCAGCCCCGTAGGGTGGAACTGGACCATCTCCATGTCGCGCAGGGGGAGCCCGATGCGTAAGGCCATGGCGAGACCATCCATGGACTTGTCACCCGAGGGCGTGTGGTACTTGTACATGGTCGGCCCGCCGCCGGTGGCGAGCAGCACTGACCTTGCGGCGACGAAACGGAACGCGCCGGTGCGCATGTCGATGAAGAGCACGCCGGCCAGCGCATCGCCTGTCTTGTTCGGAATGAGCGCTATGGCGCGGTGTTCCTCCAGCCGTTCCACATTGCGCGCCATCACCTGCTCCATCAGCCGCGAGATGATCTCGATGCCGGTGAGATCGCCCTTGTGCACCGTGCGGTCAAAGGTCTGGCCGGCGAAAGCCTTCTGGTGAACGGAGCCGTCCGGATTGCGGTCGAAGAAGCAGCCGATCTCGTTTTCCAGTTCGCGGATGCGGGTGACCGCCGTCTCGCAGAGCTTCCAGGCCATGTCCTGGTCCGGCAGCCACTTGCCGCCGATGATCGTGTCCATGAAATGGCGTTCGACACTGTCGCCATTGCCGATCGCCACGTTGTAACCGCCCTGGACCATCCGCGTGCAGCCGCATTTGCCGATCAGGCCCTTCACGGCAATCGTGACCTTCAGGTCCGGATTGGCATCACGCGCATGCAGCGCCGCAAAGAGGCCGGCGCCTCCTGAGCCGATTATCAGGATATCGGTTTCGTGGCGTTCCATCAGATCAAAGCTCCCGGCGCCGAACCACTATCGTCCTCATCCCTGTCGTACTCGTCACACCCGCGAAGGCGGGTGTCCAGAGCAGCAAAGATCAGAGCGTTCTGCCCTGGATTCCCGCCTTCGCGGGAATGACGCAGACGGAACGCTGAGGGCACTGTCCGAACCAAACACTTCATCAGATCACCTGAAACAGAAACGCGAAAGCGGCGAGAACCGAGGCGCCTGCGGCGAAGGTGGCGATGGTTTTCTGGCCGTCGCGCCAGGCAAGGTTCTCCAGCACCAGAAGGCGCAGGCCGCCGAGAAGATGGACGGTGAGCAGGAAAACCAGGCCCATCTCGGCAAACTTCACCAGCGGAGAGTCGGTCCATCTGAGGAAGCTGTCGAGTTCGGCTTCGCCTTCGATGGCAAGACCCAGAACAAGGAAGTGGAACGGCAGGAAGATGGACAGCGCCAGGCCGGAGAGCCGGTGGACCATGGCGGCGTACCAGAGAGGCTTGCGGTGGGGTTTGATCATGTGGTCGCCCCTGATCGACCCACAGCATCACTCGTCATTCCCGCGAAGGCGGGAATCCAGGGCGGCTCGGTTTGAGTTTCATGGCCCTGGACACCCGCCTTCGCGGGTGTGACGGAGGAAACGGGTGTGATGGAGGAAACGGGTGTGATGGAGGAAACGGGTGTGACGGAGAAAGCGAGCGGTTGTCCTGACATCACCACACCACCGCATAGACGGCCCGGAAGCCGAGGAGCATGACGATGAAGGCGAAACTGTGGGCGATGTTCGCTGCCCAGATGCGGCTCAGCTTCGTCCATTCCTGAAGGATGTTCGTCAGACCGATCGAGACGTGGAAGGACGCGCAGAGAACGAAGAGGCCGTAGATGAAGGCCCAGAGCATGCTGCCTTGCGTGCGTCCAAGGATCTCCTCGGCGCTCAAGCCACCCTGTACCGCGTAGAGGATCAGGGCGAGGTGAAGGAAGACCAGCGGCACCATGATTGCCGCGGTCACGCGCTGCACAAGATAGAGCCGCAGCGCCCTCATTTGAGCTCGCCCTTCAGGTAAGCGGAGACCGAAAGGCGCTTCAGGCCGGCAATGGAGCCGGCCGGGTTGAGTTCGTTCGGACAGTGCGCCTCGCAGCTCTGATGGCTGCGGCAGGAATGGCAGCCGCCGTGCTGGGAGACCGCGGTGAGGCGCTCCGCCCAGCCACCATCGCGTTCGTCATTGGCCAGCGTCCAGGCGCGGTTGAGCGCCGCCGGGCCAAGATACTCTTCGTTCCAGCGCACCGTATCGCAGGCGGCATAGCAGATGCCACAGTTGATGCACTCGATGCCGGCGCTTGCCGCAACCCGCTCCGGTGAAGCGGGATCAATGGATTCCATAGGATCGTCGCGCGACTTGGTCGGCGTGAACAGCGACTTCGCCTTCTGCCACTTCTCGAAGAATTCGCTCATGTCGCAGGCCAGATCCTTGATCACCGGCATGTTGGCGAGCGGCTCGATCTTGAGCTTGCCACCGTCTGAGACCTTGTCCACATGTGTGCGGCAGGTCCAGCGCGGCACGCCATTGACCGTCATCGCGCAGGACCCGCACATGCCGACCCGGCAGGCGAAACGGTAGGTAAGCCGCGGTTCGGCGTTCTGCTGGATCCAGGTGACCACGTCGAGAATGGTCTGGCTCTCCTGCCGCGGCACGGAGAAGTGTTCAAAGGACCCGCCGGACGCGGTGCCGCGCCAGACCGAGACATCAAGAGACTGTGTGTAGACGTTCATAGGCATTTCAAGATCGCACAAGACCTTTATAGACCGTCCTGGACATCCGTCTTAGCGAAAAAATCATGAGCTTATCTAAAGAATAAGTTTAGTTATTGGGTATCTCGTCCTGCGCGGAACCGACAGTGCTTCTAAGTCCGGACAGGAGCGCTTCGGTCAGGGCAAGCTTCACATTGTCCTTTCGCGACAGAACACCGAGCACCCGCGGTTCAGCGTCCTTGCCGAGCGGGATGCGCGCCAGCGGCAACGGGTTCGGCGAGGGCACCGTGTGTGAGGGCACAATTGAAACGCCGAGCCCGTGGAAGACGTTGACCGCAATGGCGTCCAGTGTGTCGAGTTCCATGCTTTCATCAACTGATATGCGGTTCCGTTCCAGCCACCGGTCGATCATGCCGCCGACCCAGGCGCGCCGCGAGAACCGGATGTAGGGGCAAGTCCTGAGTAGCTCCACCGGATCGCGTCCCTCGGCTTCCGCAGGCGCGAGCAGTACCAGGGGTTCTGAAACAAAAGGCTGCCAGTTCATATGGTTAGGCAACGCGTCAGGCGCCGAAATCACCGCGGCATCAAGGTATCCCCGGTCCACCTGGGGCATCAGTTCGGCGGAAAGACCGGGCATGATCTTCACCTGCAGGTCGGGATAGGCCGTCTTCAAGGTGGCGATGGTCTTCGGCACCAGTCCGCCGAGCGTCGTCGGCACGGCGCCGATCATGAGCTGGCCGCTGAGCGGACCCTCCCCCTCCAGGGAACGGATCATATCGTCATAGGCGCCGACCACATCCCGGGCCTTCGCCGTCAGCGCCCGGCCCTGCTGGTTCAGTTCCGGCGGCCGCCTGCCGCGGTCAAAGAGGGTGACCCGCAGTTCCTCCTCCAGCGCCTTCATCTGTTGGCCCACGGCCGCCTGGGAAACGTGGACGACGCCGGCCGCTTCCGCGAACGAGCCGGTGTCGGCGATGGCAATGAGGGTCCTGAGGCGGCGGATGGACATGGGCTCGAGTTTAAAGCAAGTCTTCAGCTAACCGGCAAGGGCCAGACCGGCTCAGCGCAACGAGAAATCCTCCCTTTCCCGCGTCAGATTCGGCGAATAAAACGGATCCTGCTCGGCCGCGGCTCCCCATTTCCGCTTCATGAACGCTGCTTCCCTGTTAAGCCTTGCCTGCTTTTCCGGTGTGTCCTCGTAGCCGCGCGAGGCGCTTTCCTTGTGGTAAAGTTCGGCATGCGGCGTCCAGACGTTGCGATAGCCGGCGGCCATGGCCTTCAGTCCGAGATCCACGTCGTTGAACGCGACCTTCAGGTTCTCATCATCGAGGCCGCCCAGTTCCTGGAACAGGGAACGGCGGATGGCAAGGCAGGCACCTGTGACGGCAGAGACGTTGTGGGCCAGCCTCAAGCGACCGAAATATCCGCCATGGGCGCCGGGATAGCGTTTGTGGCCATGGCCGGCGAGAGAACCGATGCCGGTAATGATGCCCGCATGCTGGATTTCGCCATTCTCGAAGTAGAGCTTGGCGCCGACACAGCCGATCTCCGGCTGAACCGCCCAGGAAACAAGCTCAGTGAGCCAGGTTGGCGAGATGACCTCCACGTCGTTGTTCACCAGCGCAACGACTTCGCCCCGCGACGCTTCGACGGCGAGGTTGTTGATGGCCGCATAGTTGAACGCGCCGGCGAACGGCAGCACGGACACGTTCGGATTGT
>JBCCEL010000295.1:0-7262 GCA_039030315.1 Pseudomonadota bacterium | reverse complement strand
GCGAGCGCCTATGGCCTGGCGACGCTGGCTGCCGCGTTTGCGCTTCCCCACATGGGAAAACTGATCGACAGGTTCGGTGCACGCAAGGCGCTCATGCTGATCGTGGCCGGTCTCGGCCTGGCCTGCCTGTTCTTCGGAGCGGCGGCGAACTTTCTCTGGCTTGCCGTTGGCTTTGCCTTGCTGCGTTTCCTTGGCCAGGGCTCGCTAATGCTGGGTTGTGCGAACCTGGTATCGCACTGGTTCAACACGAAGCGCGGTTTGGCCATGAGTTTGATGGCGCTCGGCTTTGGAGCCTCCATGGCCATACACCCGCCGCTCGCGCAGTATCTTGTCAACGAGATTGGCTGGCGCAATGCGTGGTATGTGCTCGGCATTATCACCTGGGTGACCATGCTGCCGCCCCTGTTCCTGCTTGTGTTCGACAAGCCGGAGGACGTGGATCTGCGTCCGGACGGTGTTAGCGCTGCGGATGGCGGTGCGGGGGCAGCCGCCGAGCAGATCGGCGGGCTGACGCTCCACGAGGCGCTGCGGACGCCGACATTCTACATACTCTCGTTCGCCTGGTTTGCCATTGCCATGCTGGTGACCACCCTGCACTTCTACCAGGTCAAGCTGCTGACGGCGCAGGGGCTGAGCCAGGAGATCTCCGCCAGCCTGTTCACCATTTCCGCCTTCACCATGGTGGGCATGATGCCCCTGGTGGGCCGCATGTTCGACAAGCTGCGCACGCGGTTCGTCATCGCGCTGGCCCTGATCGTTACGGGGGTGAACCTGATCGGCATCACCCAGGTCACGTCGTTCTCCTCCGGCATCGTCTATGCACTGCTCTTTGGTCTGAACAATGCGCTCAGCATGACGATGTTCGGGTATGTCTGGCCACGCTATTTCGGGCGCAAGCATCTCGGGAGCATCCAGGGCACCGGCCAGATGGTAGGCGTGTTCGGCGCATCTCTCGGGCCGCTGCCGGTCGGACTCGCATATGACTATCTGGGCGACCCGGTCATGACGCTGAAACTGCTGGCGATCTATCCGTTTGCGGCGGCCGTGCTGTCGATCCTCTTTCTGCGGGCCCCCAAATCGCTGGATGAGAACAGACATCTGGAATGAGCGGCGACGCTCCTCATATCATCTTCATCCAGACCGACCAGCTGGCGGCCAATGTCCTCTCCGCCTATGGCGATGAGATCAGCCGGACACCTCATATCGATCAGCTGGCGGACAATGGGATCGTGTTCGAAACGGCCTATTGCAACTATCCGCTCTGTGCGCCGTCCCGTTTTTCAATGGCAACGGGCATGCTCGCCTCGCGGATCGGGACGTATGACAATGCAGCGGAAATGCCGGCCTCCGTGCCGACCTATGCGCATTATCTGCGCGCTCTGGGGTACCAGACCTGCCTGTCCGGCAAGATGCATTTTGTCGGGCCGGATCAGCTGCACGGCTTCGAACGCCGCCTGACGAGCGATATCTATCCGTCGGACTTTGAGTGGACCGCGGACTGGGACGCCGAAGGTTTCGGAGGCGCGACCGACATACGCATGCTCACCCGCTCAGGCGTCTGCGCCCGCTCGGTGCAGATAGACTATGACAACGAGGTCACCCACAGGGCCGTGCGAGACATCTACGACGTGGCGCGTTCTGATGATCAGCGCCCCGTCTTCCTGCATGTGTCATACACCCATCCGCATGATCCCTATCTCTGCCTGCGCAGGCACTGGGATCTTTATGACGGGCCGGACATCCCGATGCCGCGGGTCGGCCGGCCGGCCGATGCGGACAACGATCCGCACAGTCTCCGGGTTCTCCGGCAGCACGGGCTCTACGACGCGGATGTCCCCGATGAGGTCATCATGCAGGCGCGCAGGGCCTATTACGGCTCGGTCAGCTATATCGACGATCAGGTCGGCCAAGTGATGGAAGCGCTGCGCGCATCGGGATTGGGTGACAATGCGGTCGTTATCTTCTCTTCCGATCATGGCGAGATGCTGGGCGAGCGCGGGCTCTGGCTCAAGAAGACCTTTTTCGACCAGGCCCTGCGGGTCCCGCTGATCGTGCACGCGCCATCCCGCTTCAAGCCGGCGCGGGTCAGGGAGTTCGTCTCACTGCTCGATCTGGTCCCCTCGCTCTGCGATCTTGCAAGCGGCGGGACGTGGCAGCCTCCGGTCGATCGGCTCGATGGGGAGAGCTGGTTTCCCCTCATCGACACCCCCGAGGCGGAACCGCGGCGGGACGTGCTGGCCGAGCTGTTGTGCGAGGGAATTCTCGCACCGATCTTCATGCTCCGGCGTGGGGCGCACAAGTTCATCAGCAGCGAGGGCGATCCCGACCAGCTCTACGATCTGGAAGCTGATCCGGACGAAACAAACAATCTGGCCGGTGAGTCAGAGCATGCCGCGCTTGTGGCGCAGTTGACCGCCGAGATTGCCCGGCTCTGGGACAGTGAAGCGATCAGCGCGGATATCCGCCGGAGCCAGAAACGCCGGCTCTTCATCAAGCAGGCGCTGTCGAGCGGCGTGCGTCCGACCTGGGATTTTCTCCCCGACGGTACGGATGATCCCAACTGGTTTCGCGGCGGGCGCAACTACAACGACTGGGCCTTCAGCTTCCTGCCGGATCCTGAGGAAACGCAGTAGCGCCTTACGGGATCAGCAGGATCTTGCCGATATGGGCCGAGCTTTCCATCATTTCGTGCGCGCCGGAGGCGTTGGCCAGGGGAAACTCGGCATGGATGACCGGCTTGATCTTTCCATCCTCGATCAGCGGCCAGACGTTTTCCTCCAGCGCGGCGGCAATCCGCCCCTTTTCGTCATTGCTGCGGGGCCTGAGGGTCGAGGCTGTCAGCGTCAGATGCTTGACCAGCATGGGGATGAAATTGACCTCGGCGGAGGGGCCGTTGAGGAAGGCGATGTTGACAATGCGTCCGCCATGGGCGGCCACCTTCATGTTGCGTTCGATGTAGTCGCCGCCGACCATGTCGAGGATCACGTCGATCCCCTTGCGGCCGGTCTCTTCCTTCAGGACGTCGACGTAATCCTCTTCGAGGTAGTTGATGGCACGTGCGGCGCCGAGTTCTTCGCAGGCCCGGCACTTGTCGGCGGAGCCGGCGGTGGCATAGACCGTGTGCCCCATTGCGCGCGCGATCATGATGGCGGTGGTGCCAATGCCGCTGGAGCCACCGTGCACGAGCAGTGTTTCATCGTCCTTCAGACCGCCGCGCTCGAACACATTGGTCCAGACGGTGAAGAAGGTTTCCGGCAGGCCGGCTGCTTCCCGCAAAGGCAGGCCCTTGGGCGCAGGCAGGCAGGTTTGTTCCGAAACAGAGACATATTCCGCATACCCGCCGCCGTGGACCAGGGCGCAAACCTCATCGCCTTCCTTGAAGCGGGTTGTCTTGCGTCCCGCCGTAACGACGGTTCCGGCCACTTCCAGCCCGGGAAGTTCAGATGCCCCCGGCGGTGGGGGATAAAGGCCCTTGCGCTGCATGACATCGGGCCTGTTGACGCCGGCGGCGGCGACTTTGATCAGGACTTCGCCCTCTCCGGGATAGGGCGTGCGCACTTCAACCGGTTTCAGAGCATCCGGACCGCCGGCAAAGGCGATCTCGACGGCGTTCATCTTTTCGGGGATCGTCATGTGGTTTAGGCTGGCGCTGAGTTTGTGGATTTTCGGGTTGGACCTGCTTAGTGCGCAATGGCGCGCGTGTCCAATACCGGGGCGAAATCTGCGGCAATAAACTTGGAGATGGCCATGTTTGATGAAGAAGAACGCAAGAAGCCGGCAGCCGAGATTGTTATCGGAGAGGATCTTTCGTCCATTTCGGTGGATGAGCTGGCGGAGCGAATCACCACGCTGGAGGCTGAGATTTCACGAATCCGCGCTGAAATTGTTTCAAAACAGGCCACAAGAACCACCGCCGACAACTTTTTCAAAAGCTGAGAAAACGCGTGATAGTGATCAGGATATCACCGAATATCAATGAGTTACCTGCGATTCTCGGTTAACGCGAAGCATTCGATTTCGGTACAAATTGAAGAAAATTCGAGAAATTAACCTTTTGGTAAGGGTCATTCCTGTAGATTCATTAACGTAATCCAGTCTTCTGGATTCTCTGAGTGGCTCCTGTCCACTCTGTTTGACGCCTCCCTGTTAAACTTAGAGCCGCACCTCGCGGCTCTTTTTTTGTCTGAAGCGTCCAGACCGCACCTTTTCTGGCATCGCTCTTGCTGTTCATCGCCTTGCGAGCTCCGGCTGTTAACGATCCTTTTCTGGTCAGGTTGACCGCCCCGGGCGTTTGGAACATGTTAAGAAAAAGCCTGAACGGAACGTTAATTCGGATTGAGGGCGGGGTCGGATTTTCATGAACGAAAAAAGCAAAAGCCAGGTGGAGGCCAGCGCGCCGGTTGAATTCGGTGTGCGATTCGCCGGCTCGAAGCTGTTTACACAGATTTTCCAGGACGGCATGGGCCTGGTGGAGGAAACCGCGGCCTATCTGGATGGCCAGGGCCGGGAAGATGCCAAAGGTCTCGACCGCCATGCGGCAATCGCATACGCCACCGAGAGCATGCGCCTGACGACGCGGCTCATGCAGCTCGCCTCCTGGCTCCTGCTGCAGCGGGCCGTCGGTGAAGGCGAGATGACCCCTGAGGAAGCCCAGAAGGAAAAGCACAGGGCCAATCTCGGTGAAGTCAGTCACACGGTGACGGACCGGGCCCGCACGGTCCTGCCAGATCAGCTGATGGATCTCATCAATCGCTCCATCCGGCTTTATGAGCGGATCGTGAAGCTTGACGAGATGCTGCATGAGCCAGCCGCTCGTAAACCCGCCAGCGCCAACCCGCTTGCCGACCAGTTGAGCAGGCTGCAGGCAGCCTTCCCACAAAGCCAGAAACGCTGATCTTTCGCCTCTCTACCCCGGCAGCGCGTAGGTGCCGGTGCAGAACGCGGAGAGCTTGCCGCTGTCGGCGCCGTGAAGCTCTGTATTGCAGAATGCCATCGTCCGGCCCAGGCGCATAATGCGGGCGGTGAGGATTATGCCCTCTCCCGATACCGGCCGCATGAAGTTGGATGTCAGGTCCACCGTTCCGAACGGCTTGAAGCTGCCCATGCCCGAAACGACGGCGATGACCATCGCGGTATCGGCGGCGGACACCATGGCCTGACCACAGATCATTTCTCCCACCCGGCACAAGTCGTCGCTGTAAGGCAATCTGAGCACCGCGTGCTCTGCGCTCGTTTCAGTCGCTTCGAGGTTCAGCGCCTGGATCCAGGGCGCGAAGATGTCGCCGAGAAGCGCGTTCGCCTGCTCTACCGTTATACCACTCATGATGTTCCCTATTCGGAGTCTGGCTGGTTGGCCGGGTGGGCGTCGCCGAACGCGGCCAGCGCGCCACAGACTTCCTCGACCTTTATTATGCGGGGAAACGCCGACAGGTCGGTCTTGAACCTGTGGGCGTTGAAGATCTGAGGCACTAGGCAGGCATCTGCCAGGGAAACCCGGCCACCAAAGCAGAAACCGTCGTCGCCGATGACCTTTTCGATCGCTTCAAAGCCTGTTGTCACCCAGTGCCTGTACCATGTGGCAACGGTGTCCTGATCGTGAGCAAGCTCGTCCTTGAGATATTGCAGGACCCGCAGATTGTTCAGCGGATGGATTTCGCAGGCCACCATCTGGCACAGCGCCCGCACCTGCGCCTTCTGGAAGGGGTCGGCGGGCAACAGCGCGGGCTCCGGGTGGGTTTCCTCTAGATAGTCCAGGATTGCGAGAGACTGGAGAAGGATCCCGCCGTCATCTGTCTGCAGGGCCGGGAGCAGGCCCTGGGGATTGATCTGCAGGAACTCCGCCTTGCGGTGTTCGCCGCCGTCGCGCACGAGATGGACATATTCGTGCTCGGCCTCGAGGCCCTTCAGGTTGAGCACGATGCGCACGCGGTAGGCCGCGGACGAGCGGAAGTATCCGTATAGCTTCATCAGGTGTTGTCCCTTCCATCCGGTTGCGCGGGCCCTTCGAGCTTGTCCAGGATCGTCTCAAGCGCCTTCCTTTCAGATTCGCTGAGACGGTCGGCCAACGCGGTCTCAAAGGCAAGGGCTCTTGGGACGAGATCATCATAAATCGCCCGGCCGCTGCCGGTCAGTTCAAGAAACGCCTCACGCTTGTCTGCACTGTTGCTGCTGCGGGCCAGACAGCCTCGCTCCATCAGGCGGGCAACCGCGCGCGAGACCTTGGTCTTGTGCATGCGGCTGTGCGCGCCGATGTCCTTGGCGGTCATGCGCCGGTACTGGCCAAGCGTGGCGATTACCCGCCATTCCGGGATCGAGATTCCGTGGCGGGCGTCATAAAGCTCCGACAGCGCTCGGCTCACTGCCTCGGCCACCACGTTCAGGCGGTAGGGAAGAAAGCGTTCCAGCTCAATCAGCGGTGTGTCCGGGTCTGGGCTCTTGACGGTCATTAGTTGCGAATGTAACTAATATTCATCACCCAGTTCAAGCCACAACTCCGCCGATCGTCCCCGCGGAAAGGATCTGGCCATGACGCTTTCCTACATGCCGGGTTTCGGCAATGATTTCGAAACCGAATCGTTGCCGGGTGCCTTGCCGCAAGGCCAGAATTCTCCGCAGAAATGTGCCTACGGGCTTTATGCGGAACAATTGTCCGGCTCGCCGTTCACCGCGCCGCGCGGAGAGAACGAGCGCTCCTGGCTCTATCGCATACGCCCGTCGGTGAAGCATTCCGGCCGCTTTGAGCGGCGCGATCTGCCGTTCTGGAAAACCGCACCGTGTCTTGACGATCACGGCATGCCCATAGCCCAGCTGCGGTGGGGCCCCGTGCCGCTGCCGGACGAGAAGATCGATTTTCTCGGCGGCGTCCGGACCATGACAACGGCTGGTGACGTCAATACCCAGGCGGGAATGGCGGCGCATGTCTATCTGATCACGACGTCCATGACGGACGACTACTTCTACAATGCCGATGGCGAATTGCTCTTCGTGCCGGAAGAAGGCGGCATCGTGCTGTTCACGGAGCTGGGCCGGATGGATGTCGCTCCAGGCGATATTGCCGTTGTGCCGCGCGGGATGAAATTCAAGGTGGAACTCGCCGGCGGCCCCGCCCGGGGATATCTATGCGAGAACTATGGCGCCAAGTTCACCCTGCCGGACCGGGGCCCGATCGGCGCCAACTGCCTGGCCAATCCGCGCGACTTCAAGACGCCGGTTGCGGCCTATGAAGACAAGGACGAACCCTGCCGGCTGACGGTCAAGTGGTG
>JBCCEL010000294.1:0-7277 GCA_039030315.1 Pseudomonadota bacterium | reverse complement strand
TTCAGGTTAACCGGACGGCTCTGGGTCGAGCTCGAGGGTGGCCCTTTGGGTAGGTCCGATTGGTTAGTCCGAATGCCCTTGCGGCGGCTCGGCCTGAGACCGATGCGTCTCAAATCTCGCCTTCGACGAAGCGGATGCGGTTGCCGGGGAGTGGGTGGTAGTAGGGGATCTCGAGATTGCGCTCCGCCGGGCCCTTCCGGACGCGGTCGGACACATCGTAGTGCGTGGCATCGCAAGGACAGAACCAGCCGCCAAAATCGCCTTTCCCGCTCCAAAGCCGGCAGCCAAGGCGGGTGCAGACCGGCTTGACGATGATGTAGTTCCTGGCTCCGGCAACTGACCGGTGTTCGTCCAGCGCGTTCTCGTGGGGAAGGAAGGGGCTTCGGGATTTGGGATCGGGGAATTCGGCCCATTCCAGGGCTTGCTTCATTTCCTCCGGTGTGCGGTGCCGGATTTCGAGCGGGATGTATCCCCAGAGGAGAAACTCAAACCTCGTGCCGGGAGAGATCGTGTTGAGATCATATTCGACCGTCGACAGCTTTGAGTCCGGGCCTGGGGCGAGACTGCGCGCCAGGGGATGGAGAGCCATTGGGGCGCCGGCGGCAGCGAAGGCCGCCGTGCCCGTGAACAATGCGCTCCTGCGCGTTGTTGCTGTCGCTTCCCGGTCCATCACTCCTGAACATGGGAGCCGAGCCCTGATGCCGCAACGGTGGCGGTGTCGCAGCCGTTCCCGTCAGCCGTGCGTCTTCGATTTCTGCGGATCGTAAATCGGGATATCCACGATTGTCGCCGTGGTGTCGATATCGCCGCCCTTGACCGCAAGCGTGGTGCCGGCCGCCGCGGCGTCGGGCCGGACATGGCCAAGCGCCAGGGACTTGCCCAGGCGGTGGGAGTAGCAGGGGCTGTTGACGACGCCGACCTCCTGACCGTTCAGCGAGAGGAGCTCTTCGCCGTTGACCATGTCCGCATGGTCGATGTCGAGGCAGACGTTCCGGATCTTCTCTTGGCCTTCAGCTGCCATGAGGGCATCTCTGCCCCGGAAGTGCGGTTTGCTCCGGCTGACGGTGAATCCGAGCCCGACTTCCCAGGGCGTGTGGTCGGTGGTCATGTCATAGCCGTAGAACAGGAGACCGGCTTCGATCCGCACCTTGTCGAGGGAGGCGAAAGAGCAGGGCATGACACCGGCGCCGGCCAGCTGGTCCCAGATGTCGCCGACCGCGTCCGCGCCGGCAAAGACCTCGTAGCCCCGTTCGCCGGAATATCCCGTCCGGGAGATGCGGCAGGCATGGCCGAACAGTTCGGCGGAAGCGTGATGGAAGTATTTCATCGGCGACAGATCGATGGAGCAATTGGCGTTGAGCGCCTCAAGCGCCTTCGGGCCCTGAACCGAGATGTCGTGCAGATCGTCGTCGAGCTCGCACGTCACCTGCTTTCCCGCGGCGGATTCCGTCAGCAGTTCCATGGTGCTGCCCGAGCCGTGGACGATCATCCACTCGTCACCGCCGTTGTTTGCCACGATGGCATCATCCGCCATGGTGCCCTCGCTGGTCAGGACAGAGAGATAGGCGGACTGGCCGGGCGCAATCCGGCCCATGTCGCGCGTGGTCAGATGATCGAGGACAGCCGCCGCGTCACTGCCGCGCACGAAGACCTTCTTCAGCGGCGACATGTCGAACATGCCCACAGCTTCGCGGATAGCATCGTGCTCGTCATTGGGATCGGAGGTGTAGCTCCAGGCGGTGCCCATGCCGTTCCAGTCTTCCAGGCCGGAGCCGAGGGCGGTGTGTCGCGAGGCCAGGGCGGAGGTGCGGCTCAGTTCTTCGGTCATCGGTTTCAGATCCTCTCCAAGGGTTTGATTCAGTACCACTGGTCCGGCGCAGCGGCTTTCCTGCGGGCGATGAAGTCCTTCAGGGCTTCGTCCTTCGCGGTGTCCAGGGGCGGGGGTTCGTAGGCTTCGAGCATCTGCTTCCAGAGTGTGTGGGCGCGCTGTTCGGCCGTGTGGCTGCCGTCTTCGGTCCACTGCTCGAAGGACCGGGTATCCGCGAGCTCGGACTGATAGTTGGCGGTCCGGAAGTTGCGCATGGTATGGGCAGTACCGAGATAGGCCTCGCCGGGGCCTGCCTCCAGATAGGCATCGGCGGCGAGCTGCTCGTCGGACACGTCCAGCCCGCCCAGCATGCGCAGCATCATGCCGGTGTGGTCGAGATCCATGACGAACTTCTCGTAGCCCATGGTAAGGCCGCCCTCGAGCCAGCCTGCAGCATGGAAGACGAAATTGGAGCCGGCCAGCATGCCGGCCATCATGCTGACGGCGGATTCCTGCATGGCCTGGCCGTCCGACACCTTGGACGCAGTCAGCTGGCCGCCGCAGCGCAGCGGCAGGCCGAGCCGGCGGCAAAGCTGGGCGATGGCGAAGGTCGAGAGACTGGCCTCCGGCGTGCCGAAGGTGGGAGCACCGGATTTCAGGTCCATGGTGGTCAGGAAGTTGCCATAGACCACCGGCGCGCCGGGGCGCACGAGCTGGCTGAGGGCAATGCCGGCCATGGCCTCCGCATGGGACTGGGCAAGCAGGGCAGGCTGGGTGACCGGCCCCATGGCGCCGCCCAGGATGAAGGGCGAGACGACGACGCTCTGGTTTGCTGCGGCATAGACGCGGAGTGCGCCGGACATGACGTTATCGAACACCAGCGGCGAGTTGACGTTGATATTGCCCTGGATGACGCAGTGGCGCTCCATGAACTCAGACCCGAACACCAGACGGGCCATGGCGATGGAGTCTTCGGCCCGTTCCGGCGCTGTCACGGAACCCATGAACGGTTTGGCCGAATAGCGCAGGTGCGCATAGACCATATCGAGATGGCGCTTGTTGACCGGCACGTCGACCGGTTCGCACACGGTGCCGCCGGAGTGGTTCAGCCAGGGCGACATCCAGGCGAGCTTCACGAAGTTTTCAAAATCCCCGATGGTCGCGTAACGGCGGCCTTTCTCCAGGTCGGTGACAAATGGCGGGCCATAGGCCGGCATGAGCACCACGTGATCGCCGCCGAGAGTGATTGTCCGCGCCGGGTCGCGGCTGTGCATCTGGAAGGTCCGCGGGGCACCCGCGCAGAGGGCCCTGGCATGACCGGGATCGAAGCGTACACGTTCGCCATCGATGCTGGCGCCGGCTTCCCTGAACAGCCGGAGGGCCTCCGGATCTTCCCTGAACTCGATGCCGATCTCTTTCAGGATCCAGTCGGCGTGCGCTTCTATGCGGACGAGCGCCTCTTCGCTCAGGAGGTCATATACAGGGATCTTGCGGGTGATGATTGCCGGTGCCGGCGTGCCCGGCTGGGCGGCTTTGCGGTGCACCCCGTGCGCTCTGCGGCCGGCCCGCCTTGGCCGTGCGCGCTGCGGCGTGCCGGTCTTCTGAGCCGGTGCGTTTGGTGCGGATAGGTGCTGACCCATCTGGAGTACCGTTCAATCAGTTTGGCCGGAACTTTGGCCGGATTGCGGATTTTGCTAATGAACCAGTCTCTCATCGTGCTTTGAAGGCATCAAACCAAAAGATTTGTGCCTATCGTTCAAAAATATTAAACGGTTAAATCATGCAGAGAATCTCCTATGATGGCCTCAAGGTGTTCGACGCGGCGGCGCGAGCGAAGAGTTTCTCGGCGGCAGCGGATGCCCTGAACCTCACCAAGGGGGCGGTGAGCTACCAGATAAAGCGACTGGAGGAGGATCTCGGCTTTGCCGTCTTCGACCGGGTGCCGCGCGGCGTGGAGTTGACGGAGAAGGGCCGCCGGCTCTGGCATGCTTCGCAGAGCGCGTTCCGGGGCCTGGACCGGGAGATCCGCGAACTTCAGGAGGACCGGGCCGCCCGTATCACCATCGGCATGTCGACATATTTTGCGTCGCGCTGGCTCTCGCAGCGGCTCATGCGCTTCACCGATGCCCACCAGGATATCGGTCTCCGACTGCAGCCGACCAACGATCTCATCGACTTCTCCGTCGACCAGCTGGATATGGCGATCCGCTGGGGGGCTGGCCGCTGGCGCGATATGCAGACCGAGCCGCTGTTTTCGTGTCCCGCCTTCCCGACCGCGAATGCCGGTCTGGCCGAGATCGCCGAGAACGAGGGCGTGGGCGCTGCCCTCGCAGCGAGACCGCTGCTGCATGATCGCGACGGCAGCGGCGCCTGGCGCGACTGGCATCAGGCGGCCGGCCTGCCTTACCAGGAGCGGCATCAGGGGCTGGCCATTCCTGACCCGAACGTACGGGTGCAGGCGGTCATGGACGGGCAGGGCATTGCCCTGAACGATGCTCTGGTGAGTAACGAGCTTGGCCGTGGCAAACTTTTCCGGATCAGCGCCGTCGAGCTCGCTGATTACGGCTATCACCTCGCCTATCCCGCCGGTGCCATGAACAACCCCGCGCTTTCGGCCTTTCGCGACTGGATCGTGGGGGAAGGCGCATCTGAGGATCTCAGCTTCGCTTAACCTGGTCTGAACATCCCGTTCGGATGCCGTTCAAGCCGGTTGCATTATCTCGAAGTTCCAAAGCCCCAGCCGCGTTTCCTGCTCTCGAGGCGACGCGAGAACAAGAGGAGCGAGGACAATGAACGGCTTTGACTGGGATGAATTCTTCCCCGGCGACTGGTACGACTTCGACACCCTGATTTTTGAACCCGATCCGCAGGACATGGAGCCTGCCAACCCGGAGCAGTTCGAGCCGGTGGTGCAGAACGTGCCCAGCAAGATGATCAACGGTACAGACGAGGACGAGATCCTCTCCGGCAACAACGGCGACGACATCATTAACGGTGAAGGCGGGGACGACGAGATCCGAGGCGGTTTCGGCAACGATACCATCAACGGCGGCGACGGCCAGGATGACATCTATGGCGGTCACGGGATCGACATCATCGATGGTGGCGCGGGTGCCGACGAGATCTTTGGTGGCTTCGGCAACGATATCCTGACAGATACCGGCAACCAGAACCGTCTCTTCGGCGAGGCAGGAGATGACGAGATCCAGGTCGAGGGCTTCCGGAACACCGCATCCGGCGGCGCAGGTGACGATGACATTTTCGTCTCGGGCGTCCGCAACTTTGCCCTTGGCGGCAGCGGACATGACAGTATTACCGCCTTCGGCTCAGGCAATATCGCCTATGGCGGTTCCGGCAACGATGAGCTCAATATCTGGGGCGAGTATGCCCGTCTCGCCGGCGGCACCGGCGATGACGAGATCAATCTGCATGGCAGCAACCACACGATCATCTTCCATGCCGGAGACGGAACGGACGTGATCACCGGTTTCGATACTGCGCCGGCCGGCGCTCTCAACCGGCTCGATATCCGGGACTATGCCTTCGCCGATGTGGCGAGTGCACTGGCGAACATCTATGAGGATGCTGCCGGGCTTCACCTCGATTTTGGCGGTGGAGATGAAATCGTCCTGGCGGGCCTCAGCCCGGGCTTCGAACTCGGGTTCGAGCATTTCATCATCTGACCGAAGAGATTTGCTCTTGACCTGGAGCAGCTCCAGCCCGGTAGCTTCGCGCGCATCAATCCTCCCGGAGGAAGGGACATGCGCATATCCGAAGCTGCCGCGAGGAGCGGGCTCAGTATCGACACCATCCGCTACTACGAGCGCACCGGCCTGGCGCCGCCGGCCGGGCGCGGCGCGGACGGGCAGCGGCGGTTCTCTTCAGAGAACGTCGAGTGGCTAACGCTGCTTGCCTCCTTGCGCGAAACCAGGATGCCGATGAAGCAGATGCGGCGCTTCGCCTGGCTCTATCAGCAGGGCCATGCCTCGGTCGCCGAGCGCAAGCGCATGCTGCTGGAGCACGCCGACCACCTGGAACGCCAGCGGGCCGCCCTGGACCGCTGCGCGGAACTCCTTCGCTACAAGCTGGCGAAATACGATGAGATCATGGGGGATGGGGCATGAGAATTCTTGTGGTTGGCGCAGCCGGGGACATCGGCAGAGCGGCGTGCCGGGAACTTGAACAAAGGCACGAGATTATCCGGGCTGGCCGCTCCTCCGGCGATGTGATTGTCGACATGGCGGACCGGGCGGCGGTCGATGCGATGTATGCTGAACTCGGCGAGGTGGACGCCGTGGTTTCGGCTGCCGGCGAGGTGCACTTCGCGCCGCTTGAGGAGCAGGATACCGACACCCTGCTGGCAGGGCTCCGGCAAAAGACGATGGGGCAGATCAACCTGGTGCTGGCGGGCCTTGAGCACGTCGCGGAGGGCGGGTCTTTCACCCTGACCAGCGGGGTGCTGGATCGCGATCCCATCAGGATGGGCGTCGGGGCGGCAATGGCGAACGGCGCGCTGGCCGGGTTTGTCACGGGGGCCGCCATCGAGATGCCGCGGCGCTTGCGGCTCAACGTGGTCAGCCCGGGACTGCTGGACGTCTCGGTGCCGCGCTACGGCAACTGGTTCCCGGGCCACGAGCCTGTGGCCTCCGAGCGCGTTGGGCGGGCCTATGCGAAGTCGGTCGAAGGGGCGTTGACAGGGCAGGTCATTATCGTTGGATAGGCAGATGCAGAACGTTGCTCCGGAGCATCGGCATGCGGCTTGAAACCGACCGTCTGACCCTGACGCCATTTTTGAGGGATGATGAGGCCGAAGCCCTCCGCCTCTTCACCGATCCCGGTTTCATGGTCGATGCCTTTGAGGCCGATCCGACCCGGGAGACCGGGCTGGCCCGGTTCAATGGCTATCTCGACATGTTCGAGGCGCGGGGTTACTCGAAGCTGGCGGTGCGCTGGCGCGGCGCCCCCGGCATCATCGGCTATTGCGGGTATGCGGAAATCCCGATCGACGGCGTGATGTCGCCCGACCTTGGATACCGCCTGCTCCCCTCCGTCCGCGGCAAGGGCGTCGCCACAGAGGCGGCTCGTGCCGCCATTGGCTGGGGCTTTGAGCAACTCGGAATGGCCCACATCGATGCGATCGTGAGGCACAAGAATGCTGCATCGCGCCGGGTCCTTGAGAAGCTCGGGCTGAGCTACCTCCACGACATGGAAGTGGAGGGCGACCCATGGATGCTCTACCGGCTGGAACGGGCGTGATCCCACCCCCGCACTTGTCGAACCTGGACATTAGATAAATCAGGATCGTCGTGGCTTGTCCGGCTTTGACGACGGCTCTTGGAACTCTGGGAAAGTTCAGCGCGAGCCCCTTCTCCCCGTTGGGGAGAAGGCCGGGTTGAGGGGGTTCCTGAGTCGCGCCGGATCACTCAGGAACCCCCTCACCCTCCCACGGCCGGATGGCCGCGGGCCCCTC
>JBCCEL010000293.1:0-7341 GCA_039030315.1 Pseudomonadota bacterium | reverse complement strand
GGCATGCATGGCGCCCAGCAGAAAGATCTGCAGGCCCACATGGCCCAGCGCTTCGCTCACGAATTGCGGCAGTAGGGCGAGGTAGAACACGATGACCTTGGGGTTGAGGATGTTGGTGACCAGTGCCCGCTGGAAGACGCGGAGCGCCGATGTTTCCGTCACCTGGCCCGCAGATCCTGCCGGCCCGGCGCCGTGATACCAGCTCCGCAGGGCCTGAAAACCGAGATACGCAAGATAGGCGGCACCCGCATAGCGCAGGACATCGAAGGCCGTTGGCGATGCGGCAATCAGGGCGGAGATGCCGACCGCGGCGGCAAACGCATGCAGCAGCGATCCTGCACCGATGCCGAGGGCCGAGGCCACCGCGCCACGCATCTTGTGTTGCATGCTGTTGGCCAGAACGAAGAGCACGTCCGGACCGGGGGACAGGGCCACGGTGAGCGCAACGACCAGATAGGCTGCGGTAAGTGTGGGGTCGAGGATCATTGCATCTGCCTGTCTATTTCTGGCAGCCCAGGATCTTCGGCTTGCCGTTGATGATGACGCTTGGGCTGAGGATCGGTGTGCCCTCGCTGCAGCCGGTGATCACCGGCTGGCCGTTGATGATCACGTTGGGCGAGAAGATGGCGCCCGGAATGTCGCCGGCGCGCTTGGCCCGTTGGCCTTCAACGATGACGGAGTCGCTGCCCGTGACCCCTTGCGGGGCCGGCAGCTGGTCGGACGCCCCGGCAGGCAGTGCGGCTGTGATCGCGATCAGCGCGGCGGGCAACAGTCGTTCGAACGGCATCCAGCGGTTTCCTTCATCTGCCGGCGACCATATCCGCAGAGCGCCGGGCCGTGAAGTGGAAGGCCGGTTTTTGCCCTTGACCTGTACCCTGGGGCCGCCGCCAATGTCCGTGCTCACAGAATCATCGAGGAGTGAGCCATGCAATCCGGACCGCAGAATCTCAGTCCCGCCGAAGCCGCCCGCCGGCTCGGCGTTACCGTCAAGGCGCTCAGGGTCTATGAGGAAAAGGGGCTGGTCTCACCGGTGCGTACCGAAGCCGGCTGGCGGACCTACGGGGCCGGCGAGCTGTCCCGCGCGAGAGAGATCGTGGCGTTGCGCTCGCTTGGCCTCAGCCTGCGCCAGATCGCAGATGTGTTCCGGGGAGATTTTGCCTGTCTCGGGCGTCTGCTTGAAGCCCATCAGGCCAAGCTGAAACGGGATCTTGAGACGCTTGGCGAGCAGGCCCGCAAGGTGGATGAGCTGCGCGCGCGCCTTGCCCGCGGCCAGGTGCCGGATCTGGCAGAGCTAGCCGGTCTCGCTGCCCAGCCGGACGAGCCGGCGATCACTCTGGACCTGCCCTGGCCCTGGGGCGGAGAAACATTTGAGCTGCCCGCTCTGGGGCCGCTCACCTTTCTGACCGGTCCCCTCGGAAGCGGCAAGACGCGTCTTGCGCAGTGTCTGGCCTCTGCACGTCCAGGCGGCGTCTTTCTCGGGCTGGAACGCTCAGGCGAGACCCGGGATGCGGCGCATGCGGTCCGTGCGGCAGGCGCTCTTGACTGGCTTGAAGGCGAGGGCGCTACCATCAGCGATCCTCTGCGCCCCCTTGCCAGCGCGTTCACCGATGACGTGCCCTCCCTGACCGTGATCGATCTTGTCGAGCACGGTCTGGACGAGGAGACCCAGGCGGCCGTCATCAGCTATCTTTGCCACAATCTGGCGGCCAAGCATCCACTCATCCTCATGACGCGCTCGACCGTCATCCTGGATCTGGAGAGCCTCGGGCCGGGCGATTGCATCATATATTGCCCCGCAAATCACAGTCCGCCGATGCTGGTTGCGCCTTATCCCGGTTCGCCGGGTTATGAAGCGGTGGCAACCTGCCTTGCGCCGCCCGCGGTGAGGGCACGGACAGAAGGGGTTGTCGTCATGCGCCCCCCATTGGCGGAGCAGCGTTGAAGTCTGCGGACTTGCCCTGAAGCACCGGATGCGCTGAACTGTGGCCGAAACACAACATCGCAAAAGATCGCCGTCTCGGGAGGGAATAGACAATGCTGGATCATCTAGGGCTGGTCGCGCAGGCCGCCGCGGACAAGTTCGGGGACCGCGAGGCGCTGTATTTCGAAGGACGGTCCTTCTCCTATACCGAGCTCAACCGGATGATCGAGGCGGTCGCCGGCGGGCTCTCCGGTCTGGGTCTTGGCAAGGGGGATGTCGTCACGCTTTACGCGGCCAATTCCTGGGAATGGATCGTCAGCTACTATGCCATCGCCCGCATCGGCGGGGTGATCAACCCGGTCAACACCATGCTGACCCCGGACGAGATCGAGTACGTGGTCAAGGACTGCGGCGCCCGGGCGATTATCGCCTCGCCGGAGAAAGTGGCCGCCATCATGCTGGTCAAGGGCGTCTCGGATGTCGGCGAGATCATCTCCTTCGGCGACGAGATCGAAGAGGGAGCGGTATCCTTCAACGGTCTCCTGGAGAGCGGCGCCACCGCGCCGGACCCGGGCGAGATCGATCCAGGTTCGCTCTCCACCATTGGTTACACCTCGGGCACCACCGGCCACCCGAAAGGGGCCATGCAATCGCACCGTGCGGTCATCATCAACGGCGCCATGACCAGCCAGATGCACCTGCGCGGCAGCGATGACGTGGTGGTCAGCGCCCTGCCGTGCCCCCATGTCTACGGCAACGTGCTGATGAACGGCATGATGCTGTACGGGACCAAGCTGGTGCTGCACAGGCTGTTCGACCCTGCCGCCGTCATGGACGACATTGCCGCCCACAAGGCCACTATCTTTGACGGCGTGCCGACCATGTACATGTTCATGCTCAACAGCCCGGCCTTTGCCGATGCGGATCTCTCAAGCCTGACCCGCTGTTTCGTCGGCGGCCAGACCATGCCGGTGGCCACGATGCAGGCCGTCGAGGAGGGATTCAAGGTGCCGCTGATCGAGCTCTGGGGCATGACGGAGATCGCTGGCCTCGGCTCGACCCATCCGGTCTACGGCAAGAACAAGCACGGCTCCATCGGCTGCGCGATACCCTATTGCGAGCTGCGCATTGCCGATGCCGAGGATGCCTCAAAGACCATGCCGCGCGGCGAGGTGGGAGAATTGATGGTGCGTGGCCCCATCGTCATGCTCGGCTATTTCGGTGCGGAGGAGAAGACCCGGGAGACCATCGAGCCGGACGGCTGGCTGCACACCGGCGACCTCGGCACGATGGACGAGGACGGCTGCGTCTACATCGTCGACCGCAAGAAGGACATGATCCTCACCGGCGGTTTCAATGTCTACCCGGCCGAGATCGAGCGGGTGCTGGCCGCCCACCCGGATGTGGCACTGGCCGCGGTCGGCAAGCAGGACGACGAGATCAAGGGCGAGATCGCCAAGGCCTATGTGGTGCTGAAGGAAGGCGCCACAGGCGATGCCGACGAGATGATGGCCTTCTGCCGGGAGAAACTCGCAGCCTACAAGTGCCCGAGAGTAATCCAGTTCGTCCCGGATGTGCCCAAGACCAGCACGGGCAAGATCATGCGGAGGGAACTGCATACGCTGGACGAGGTTTGAGAGCGATCAAGCAGAATTGTCAGAGAGTTCGGCGACGAGAAAGTCGATGAAGGCCCGCACCTTCGCCATGAGATACCTCCGGGATGGATAGACGGCGTAGATTGATGTTTCGACAGGGTCCCAGTCGTCGAGCACCGTGTAGAGCTCTCCACGTTCGATTTGCTGGCTGACATAGGTCCTGGGAATGAGGCTCAGGCCCAGGCCGGACAGGAGGGCATCCCGGACCGCGAGACTGGACGTTACCTTGTATGATCCGGAGACTTGAACCCGGACGGACTGATCCGCTCTGGTGAATTGCCATTCGCTCGCGTGTCCTGACAGCGTGAACTGCACGCAGTTGTGGTGCTCCAGATCTTCCGGGCGCACCGGTCTGCCGGCGCTTTCGAGATAACTCGGGGCGGCACAGACCACATGATCCAGCACCATGAGTTTTCGGGCGACCAGGCTCGAATCCTCCAGGTTGTCGCTGCCGCGGATCGCCAGATCGAACCCGTCTTCGATGATGTTGACGCGCCGATCATCCATCTGCAGATCAAGCTGCACCTGCGGGTGCTCGGCCAGGAACCTGGGGATGGCTTCCGACAGCTTCAGCAACGTCAGGGTCATCGGTGCACTGACCCGGAGCAGACCCGTCGGAGCTTGCTGCAACGGGCCGAGTGCGGCATCCGCGTCGGCCAGCTCATCCAGAACCTGCGATACCCGATCGTAGTAGAGGGAACCTGCCTCGGTAAGGCTCATGCTGCGCGTCGTCCGGTTGAGCAGACGGGCGCCGAGATGAGCTTCCAGTTCGCCGACGTTCTTGCTCACAGCCGCATTGGACAGGCCGAGCTCACGTGCGGCGGCCGCAAAGCTGCCCGCCTCCACGACGGAGCGGAACACGCGGAGGGCTGTGAAGTGATCCATAATTGTTCACTATCAGTGAATGATTATGCAATCAATCGGCAGATTATCATCCAGACGTGTGCGTCTTAGCTTCCGGAGCAACAGCTCAAGGAGGAAGGCATGGCCTGCACGGATGTTGCGATCAGAGAGACGGCACCCTGGAGAAGCGCTCTTGAACGGCTGACGATTCCGGCGCTTCTGGCCGTCAACGGCGCCGCCCTTGCAGGCACGCTGGCCCTGTCCAAGGCGGCTCAGGGGACCGGCGTCGCACCTGCGCCCTACGGGTTCTGGATGACGCTTGGCGCCGGCAGCGTTCTTGCGCTGCTTGCCCTGTCGCGCGGCGAACTTTCCGCCTCCGTCGCCACAACCCGTTACTCGGTCCTCTCGGCACTGCTCTCGCTTGCGCTGCCGCAACTCATACTGCTGATCGTCGCAGGCAAGGTCGGTGCGGGCCTCGCCTCGGCCGTCTACGCCTTTCCAACCATAACAACATGGATCATCGCGCGGATGTTCGGCATGGAGACGCACTCCTCTGCCCGTCTCCTCGGTGTCATTGTTGGCGCAACGGGCGCCCTGGTCCTGCTTGCTCCCGGCAGCGTCCCGAGCGCCCATGTGCCTTGGCTTGCCCTGGCCATGCTCGTGCCGATCTTGCTGGGCGCCGGGAACGTCTACCGGAGTATTGCGTGGCCCAAGGGCGCATCACCGCTGCTCCTGGCAGCCGGAACGGCGCTGTCCGCATCGCTGCTGTTCCTCGCCGTCAGTCTCGCAGCCGGCCAGACACTCCGCTTCTGGGTTTCGGACAGCGCGATGGTCCTGGTGATCGCGCAGATGATCCTGTCGACCATTCAGTTCCTCGCCTTCTTCATGCTGCAACGGGTCGCGCGGCCGGTCGTGTTCAGTCTGATCGGCCAGGTCGGCCTGATCTTCGGACTGATGTTCGGCGCTGTCTTTTTCGGGGAGCGCTACAGCCTCATGGCCTTCGCCGCAGTGGGCCTGATCATGACCGGATGGGCGCTTGTGTCATTCGGCCGTCCGTCAGGCCGGCACCCGGCATGAAGATCCTGCAAATTCCTCAAACCCCCAATGAAAAAGGAGACAGACAAATGAAGATCGTCGTTTTTGGAGCAACCGGAGATGTTGGTAGCCGTGTCGTGCAAGAGGCGCTCAGCCGCGGCCACAGCGTGACCGCTGTTATCCGTGATGGAAACAAGAGAGACCGTCTACCCTCAGGCGCTAGCGTGAGAGTGCTTGATGTGAATGACGGCAACCTGGTCATTGATGCATTGAGAGGACAGGATCTGGCAGTGAGCGCCCTGCGCCCTGTCGAGGGCCAGGAGCACTTGCTGCCTGACCTGACCCGGGGGCTTCTGGAGGCGGCGGCCAGGACCGGGACGCGCCTTCTGATCGTTGGCGGCGCAGCCAATCTTCTGATGCCCGATGGCTCCGGCCACACCGTTCTCAGCGCACCCGGCTTCCTGCCGGACGAGGTAAGGCCGATTGCATCCGCGAGCTTCAGGCAGTTCGAGGCCTGTGCCACCCGTAACGATGCGGACTGGACCTATTTCAGCCCTCCCGCGCTCCTGCAGCCCGGCGAACGCACCGGTCGATACCGGCGCGGCACTGATATCCTGCTGACTGACGATGAGGGAGTCTCGAAAGTGTCGATGGAAGACTTTTCCGTTGCCCTGCTGGATGAAGGTGAGCGGCCGTCTCCCAACAACCGGCGCATCACCGTTGCCTACTGACCGCGTGAAGCGGTTTGCCGGAGGGCGGGCTCCGCCCTCTGGATTCGCTGTCTGGTCAGGGCTGCCCTGCGCGGCATATCGCGAACCTACTCGGTCAACTGATCTGGGTGCTGGGGCGGCGTGGGCTTGAACCCTATCCAAGAACTACCCGCCCTTCGCGCTTCGCCCGGGCCACGTAGTCCTTCAGCGCCTCATCAACGCCCGGATCAAGCGGCGGCTGCTCGTAGTCCCGCAGGAGCTGCTTCCAGATTTCGTTGGCGCGTTGTTCCGCTGTCGGGGCGCCGCGTTCCATCCAGGTTTCGTAATTGTCCCAGTTGGAAACCAGTGGCGCGTTGAAGGCGGTCTCATAGCGGTCCATGGTATGCGCGGTGCCGAAGAAGTGGCCCGCCGGGCCGACATCGCGGACAGCCTCCAGCGCCAGGGCCGAGGTATCGACTTCGAACGGCTCCATGTAGGCCGCCATCATCTGCAGCATTTCCGCATCGATGATCAGTTTTTCGAACGACGCCACCAGCCCGCCGCCGAGCCAGCCGGCCGCGTGGTTGATCATGTTGGCCTGCCCGGTCATCGCCCCCCAGAGCGACATCATGCTCTCATAGGCGGCCTGGGCATCGTTGGCGTTGGCGGAGGTCACATTGGAGGAGCGGAAGGGAATGCCGACGCGGCGCGCGAGTTGCCCTGAGGCTTGCGCGGCCTGGGCGTATTCCGGCGTTCCGAAGGCAGGCGAGCCGGTCTTCATGTCCACATTGGAGGTGAAGCCGCCATACATGGTCGGCGCGCCGGGCCGGACGATCTGCGTCAGGGCCATGCCGGCCAGCGCCTCGGCATGCTGTTGGGCAAGGGCGCCGGCCAGTGTGACCGGCGACATGGCGCCGGACAGGGTGAACGGCGTCACCACTGCGCACTGGCCGTACTCGGCCATGGTCATCAGGCCTTCCGCCATGGGGATATCGAGCTGCAGCGGCGAGTTAGTGTTGATGATGCAGGCAAAGAGCGGCAGCTCGCAGAGCTCCTCAATCGTAACTCCGTGCGAGATGGCGGCCATGTTCATGGCATCCATGGCCTGGGCCCGGCCCATGCCCCAGGGCTGCCAGTTCTTGTCGGTCAGCGTGCAGCAGGCGTAGAAGAGATCGAGATGGCGTGTCTCGGCCGGCAG
>JBCCEL010000292.1:0-7374 GCA_039030315.1 Pseudomonadota bacterium | reverse complement strand
TACGTCACGGTCTTCGGCAACAAGATGCCGAACGCGCGGCCCTCCATGCTGCTCGACCACATGGCCAGGCGGGCATCGGAGATCGACTTCATCAACGGCGCCATCCCGCCGCTCAGCAACGAACAGGGCCTGTCCGCCCCCTATAACGAGGTCATCTCCGGCATCGTCCGTTCCAGGGAGGCCGAGTTCGGCTAGCCTTCATATGCTGCCGATACGGCGCTCCCGATTGGTGCGGATTAACGGCCGGCCCAAAGGGCTCAGTCGTCGGGGCGGACCGGCATGTAGAGGTCTCCTCCTTCGCGGTATTTCTCCGCCATGGCAGCCATGCCCTCCTTCTGCGCTTCGGTGCGGATATCGTGGGAAATTCGCATAGAGCAGAACTTTGGCCCGCACATTGAGCAGAAGTGTGCCGTCTTGTGGGCCTCTTTCGGAAGAGTCTGGTCGTGGAAGTCCCTGGCCGTTTCGGGGTCGAGGGACAGGTTGAACTGGTCTTCCCAGCGGAACTCGAACCGGGCGCGCGACAGGGCATCGTCGCGCACCTGTGCGGCCGGATGTCCCTTGGCCAGATCCGCGGCGTGTGCTGCGATCTTGTAGGTTATGACGCCGGTTTTCACATCGTCCCGGTCAGGCAGGCCGAGATGCTCCTTCGGCGTGACGTAGCAAAGCATGGCCGTACCGTACCACCCGATCATGGCGGCACCGATGCCCGAGGTGATGTGATCGTAGCCGGGCGCAATATCTGTCGTGAGCGGACCCAGAGTGTAGAAGGGGGCCTCGCCGCAGGTCTCCAGCTGCTTGTCCATGTTGTCCTTGATCTTGTGCATCGGCACGTGGCCCGGCCCTTCGATCATGACCTGGCAGTCCTTTGCCCGGGCAAGCTTGGTCAGCTCGCCAAGGGTCTCCAGCTCGGCAAACTGTGCTGCGTCGTTTGCATCGGCAATCGAACCCGGCCGCAAGCCGTCGCCGAGGGAGAAGCTGACGTCGTAGGCGCGGCAGATGTCGCAGATTTCTTCAAAATGCTCGTAGAGGAAGCTTTCCTGGTGGTGATGCAGGCACCACTTGGCCATGATCGAGCCGCCGCGGGATACGATGCCGGTCACACGGTCCACCGTGAGCGGGATGTGATGCAGCCGCACGCCGGCGTGGATCGTGAAATAGTCCACGCCCTGCTCGGCCTGCTCGATCAGCGTGTCGCGATAGGCTTCCCATGTGAGGTCCTCGGCTATGCCGTTCACCTTCTCCAGCGCCTGGTAGATTGGCACGGTGCCGATCGGCACCGGCGCATTCCGGATAATCCATTCGCGAGTATTGTGAATGTTCCGTCCGGTCGACAGGTCCATCACCGTATCGGCACCCCAGCGGATCGACCAGACCATCTTCTCGACTTCCTCGGCCATGGAGGATGTCACCGCCGAAGTACCCATGTTGGCATTGATCTTCACGAGGAAGTTGCGCCCGATGATCATCGGTTCTGCTTCGGGATGATTGATGTTGGCCGGGATGATGGCCCGCCCGGCAGCGACCTCATCGCGGACAAACTCGGGCGTCACATGATCCGGGATCTGTGCGCCCCAGCTCTCACCGTCACGCTCCGATGGTTTGCTTAGGGCGTCCCGGCCCAGGTTCTCGCGGATAGCAATGAACTCCATTTCGGGTGTCACGATACCCGCTCTGGCATAGGCCAGCTGGGTAACAGCCTTGCCGCCGACCGCACGCAGCGGCCTCGGCTTGACCGGAAACTCCGGTGTCTTGCGCTCTTCGCTCACGAAGCCGTTGTCGGCCGCGGTGATCGCCCGGCCCTCATAGGCCTCGACATCGCCGCGCGCCATGATCCAGTCGCGGCGCAGTTGCGGAAGGCCCTGGGAAATATCGGTTGTGACGGCATCGTCTGTGTAGGGACCAGATGAATCATAGACCGTCACGCCCGGTTCTCCGGCCGTGGGGTGCACTTCGATCTTGCGCATCGGCACCCTGATGTCCTTGTGCAAGTTGCCGGATACGTAGGTTTTCCGTGAAGCCGGAAGGGGGCCGGCGGTAACCGTTGGGGTGATTGCGTTCATCAACATCTCCTCAAGCTGAGTTCACTGAGAGACCGTGCTGATTGTGCTGAAGAGGGAGAGGCCCAATGGGCCAAAGCCTTGAACGGCTAACCGGACAGCCCATGAAGACTGCCTTGTGCTTCCTCCGCCAGTATCAACTGGGTCAGGTTCAAAGGGTCGCTGCGCTACACCTGCAAGGTGCTCATCAGCCTCTCAGTCTCTTCAGCGAGACTCCCCTGACAACGCGCCGAGTAAGGAGAATTCACGGGGATTTTGTCAATCCCGGCAGGAGGGTTTTGAACAGTTTGACCAGACGCGGGGGCTGGCCTTCAGTGTTCGTCGTCCAGTTCGACGATCAGCGTGGCGCCTTCGGCGGAGACGACCTTGACCCAGGTTCCGGCCGGCGCATCCGGACCGCGGACTTCCCAGTTGGAATCGTGGATCTTCACCCGGCCGCGCCGGTTCTTGATCGCCGTCTCCAGGGGATAGGCCTTGCCGATATAGCTCTGCACGCGCTGGTTCAGGTTGGGCTTGTCGGTGCCGGCGGCAGGGCGGGAGAAATACTTCCGCGAAATCACCAGCGCCGCCACCGCGAGAACCGCGAAAGTCAGCCCCTGCAGCTGCCAGTTCATGGGCACGATGAAGACGATGATCCCCGTCGCCAGAGCGGCAAAGCCGAACCACAGGAAGAAAAACGACAGCGTCAGCAGTTCGGCGACGAACAGAATGCCGGCCGCGATCCACCAGAACCAGTCGCCATAGGAGGCGAGGATGTCGGAGAGATTGTCCATGAGGCCAGTATGCTACGACGTGGTCGTATTGGGAACCCGCCCCGAAGGCCGGCTCCTGCCGCCGCCGTCTCCGTCGTTGAAGGCCTCGCGGGCGATCTCGGTAATGCCGCCGAGCGCTCCGATCACACCGGACGCCTCGACCGGCAGCATGAGCACCTTCTGGTTGGGTGCGCTCGCAAGCTTCTCCAGGGCGCCCACATAATTGTTGGCAACGAAGTAGTTGATCGCCTGGACGTCGCCCTTGGCGATAGCGTCGGAGACCATGGTGGTTGCCCGTGCCTCAGCTTCGGCGGAGCGCTCCCGGGCTTCCGCTTCCCGGAATGCTGCTTCCTTCTGGCCCTCGGCCTGGAGGACGGCGGCCTGCTTCTCACCTTCCGCCTTAAGGATCTCGGCTTGCCGGGACCCTTCCGCCTCGAGGATCTGGGCGCGTTTTTCGCGTTCTGCCTTCATTTGCCGCGCCATCGAATCGACCAGATCGCGTGGCGGTGCAATGTCCTTGATTTCCACACGCGTGACTTTCACGCCCCAGGGCTGAGTGGCATGGTCCACGACGTTCAACAGCCGCGCATTGATTTCGTCGCGCTGGGAGAGCAGTTCGTCCAGATCCATCGAGCCCATCACCGTACGCACGTTGGTCATGGTGAGGTTGAGGATGGCGTTGTGCAGGTTGTTGACCTCGTACGTGGCCTGGGCCGCGTCGAGCACCTGGTAGAAGGCCACCCCGTCGACCGTCACCATGGCATTGTCCTTGGTGATCACTTCCTGGCTCGGCACTTCCAGGAGCTGCTCCATCATGTTCATCTTGGAACCGATCCGGTCGATGAACGGGATGAGGATATGCAGGCCGGGCCGCAGGGTCTTGGTGTACTTGCCGAGCCGTTCGACAGTCCAGTTGAAGCCCTGGCCGACGATCCGCACCGAGCGGACAACGACGATAACCACGAGCAGGACGAGAATGAGTATTACAATGCCGCCAGCTTCAAACATGGGTCGCAAGGCCTCCTTGCCAGGCAAGCTCTCGGGATGCCCCTGCATGCGGCATCCGCCAATGGTGTCGGGAACACGTCACGGTACGGCGCCAATGTGCCGCCAAACCTATGATTCGGACAGGGCTCTCCTCTATAGTCTGCTCCGGGTGCGGAGGAGCATGCGGCCATGGCGAAGAGCGGTATATTCCACGAAGACTACAAGGAGCGTCCCTACTGGTGGGAGGCTTATGCGCCGCACGCGCCCGACCTTCAGGACGTGCCGGCCGAGACGCGGGTTGCCATTGTCGGCGCCGGCTATGCCGGTCTGGCCACTGCATTGGAGCTCGGCAAGCTCGGCATCGAAGCCACCGTCATCGATGCGGCCGAACCGGGATACGGCGCCTCTACCAGATCGGGAGGCCTCGTTGGCGGCGGCCATTCCATCAAGAAGCCTCTGGTCGCCAAGCCGCCCTCGCCAGAGCGGGTTGCCGACATGGTCGCCGATGCGACCGACGGTTTCTACATGCTCGAGCGGATCATCGAGGATGAGAAGATCGAGTGCGGCTGGCACCGCACGGGGCGGTTTACCGGCGCCATCTCGCGCGGGCACTTCAAGGCCATGGAGCAACAGGCCGCCCAGATGCAGGAAAGCGGCGGTGGTGCGGAACTGATCCCGAAGGAGCGCCAGCGCGAGTTCATCGGCAGCGACTATTATCACGGCGGCATGGCCGCTTCGGAGGCCGCCCACCTGCATCCCGCTCTCTACTATGCCGGTCTGAAACGTCTCTGCGAGGAGCGGGGTGTCCGCATCTGTGCCATGGCGGCGGTGGAGAAGCTCGACCAGCGCGGCACGTCCTGGCATTTGAAGACGGCACGCGGCGATGTGGAGGCCGGTGATGTGGTCATCGCCACCAACGGCTACACCGGCGATCTCACCCCCGGCTTCAAGCGCCGCCTGGTGCCCATCAGCGCCTATATCATCGCGACCGAGGAGCTGCCGAAGGATCTGCTGCAGTCCATCAGCCCGCAGAACTGCTCCTTCGTTGAGACCATGCGCGTGGTGCCCTTCTTCCGCCTCTCGCCGGACGGTACGAGGCTTGTCTTCGGCAGCCGGGTGAAGTGGCGCGACCTGACGGCCTCCGAGATGGCCCCGCTGATCTTCGGCCGTGCGCTTGAACGCTTTCCAGAACTTGCCGATTTCAAGGTCACCCATGCCTGGCAGGGAAACGTCGCGCTGACTATTGATGAGGAACCCCATATGGGCAGGCTCGACGGTCTCCACTATGCTCTCGGCTGCAATGGCTCAGGGGTTGCCCAGATGACCTATATGGGCACCCAGCTGGCGCGAAAGATCGCCCGCGTCGCCAACTACCGCTGTGCCTTTGACAGCGGCAGCTTCCCGACCCATCCGCTCTACCGCGGCAACAAGGGCCTGCTCGTGCCGCTGGTTGGGAACTATCTGAGGGCCAGGGACTGGTGGGACCGCAGGATGGGGTAAGGGGCCATCCTGGATGCCATCCGGCTCCGGTCCGGCTACTGGCTGGCCAGGCGGAGAATGCCGATCCATGGGAGGGCCTGGTCGCCGGACCCTCTCTTGTTCAGCCGGCCTTTGCTGTCGGTAGAGAATGTCAGTGTCTTGACCGAGTCGCCGACATTTCCGCCAACCGCCGTCACCGTGTTGCCCGCCGGATCAATGTCAACGACGATCACTCCGTGGGAGGGATAGAACCCGTTGGCAAGGTAGGCGGCCCGTGCCTCGTCAAAGCCGTATGCTGCCGCGTCCGGTGCCCGGCCGTAGTGGAGGATGTCGCCTATTCTGGGTGAAGCGCTCTCGGGCCTCAGGGCCTTGAACAGCGCGTCGTCGGCCGGCCCCGCTTCGACAAAATGCTGGAAGTAGCGCGAGTGGTTGACCGCATATGGGAAACCGCCTCGGGCCCCGGCTTCCTGCATGACAAATGACACGAACGCGGCGCTCCATGAACGTTCCTGATCGCGGCCGTCAAATTCCGCGCCGACCGTGCGCCAGTAATCCGCGATGCGCTTGAACTGCGGGTCTTCGGTCTCTGTCCTGCTGCCGTTGCCGAACAGGGCCACTTCCTCCAGGGCCGACCGCTTGATGATCTCCACCATTTTCTGGCGATCTGGCGTTCCGGCTGCCCCATGTGTCGGGCCTGGGCTGCCTGCCGTGCCGAAGATACCGCTGCCGAGATCCCACAAGGCCGGACCGGCGAAGACGCCTGCTGCCAGGCACGCGATGAGGGCGGCAACCCACATGGCCTTTGCTTTGATTGAGGAAGATTTCGGAGGAGGCGGGGCCGCTTCGGTGCCCTGCTGTGGATCAAGATCAAGGTGGCTGAGACCGTGTGCCAGACGCTCCACATCGCTGCTGAAGGTCGCATGCTGCAATCCGAGAGCGTTCCGGTAGGCAAGCGGCTTGAGAGACGTAGGCAAGTCTGCTTCTGCAGGCATCGCCGCGCCGTCCACCAGGACGGGGACCACCGGGATGCCGCGGGCGAGCGCCGTTTCGATCTCAATGCGGACGAAATCGTCCGGGGACTCGATCCTCCGCGCGCCGGTCTCATCGGCATTCATCAGCCATTGATCGCCGATGCAGGCGAGCAGGACCTTGCACTTCTTCACTTCCTGATCGATGGCGGTCCGGAAATCGACACCCGGCGCGATATCGTGCACGTCGATGAAGATCGAGGTTTGCGGATACAGTTGTTCCAGTTCCGCGTGAAGCCTTCCCGCTGCATGTCCCGTGTCATCACGGCGATAACTGATGAAGAGAGCGCTGCTCATCCGGGCCAGCTTTCAGTCTACCGTGTCCTGATCAACAGCATTGTGCCGGAGCCCCACCAATGCGCACGCGCCAGTCCTTTGAACAAAAGGGCGTGCCGCGCGGCAATGATAGAGAATTTATTGCAGGCACGGAAGTCCGCCCATCGGGTTGACGCGCTACCCTTCACTGTCATCCCGGGCGAGCGGAGCGAAACCCGGGATCCAGGGCCGCAAGGCATGAGCGAGCCGCCCTGGATCCCGGACATTTTGCTTGCGCAAAATTCCGGGATGACGGCTGGGGGAATGAGGGAACCGAGCTCCGAAAACCGAAGGTCTGAGGCAAGCGCGCATGCTGCCGTGAGCTGGAAAACCGAAGCCGCGCGCGGCTGAGGCAAGGCCGACCGGCCGCCGCGCCTTTTGGCGCGCGCCCGCGCAGGCGTTTTCGCGCATGCGAAAACTGCCGTGAACGACAAAACCGAAGACCGAAGGTCTGAGGCAAGCGCGACCGCGCGCCGGGCGATAGCCCGCCCACGCGGAGGCGCAGGCGCGCGCAAGCGCGCATGCTGCCGTGAGCGATAAACAGCGAGAGGGAGTGCGTGGGGTCGTTCGGTCCGGCCGTCACTTCCGGCCGGAAGTGCGGGTGCTTCCCATTATCCGGGCCCGCAAGAAGAGTGCACAAAGACGTCAGAAAGTTCAGTTCTCGAGGTTACTCCTTTTGGCCGGACCATCCGGCCCCACGCCGCGATGTTTTAACGGGGAGGGCGATTTACCCGGGGCCTGTCCGGCGTCATACAT
>JBCCEL010000291.1:0-7376 GCA_039030315.1 Pseudomonadota bacterium | reverse complement strand
GCAAAAACTGAACTTCGCGCTGGCCGTCCGGTTCAGACCGTGCCCATATCTGCGCAAGACAGAAATTCAGGCGGAAAGGACAAGCAACATGCGGTTGGAAGGCAAGGTTGCCCTCATGACGGGCGGCACGAGCGGGATTGGCCAAAGGACGATCGAGCGGTTTGCCGCCGAGGGTGCCCATGTCGCGTTCACAGGCCGCCGGGCCGCGAAAGGCAACGAGGTCGCAGGCGAGACCGGTGCGACATTCATTGAGGCGGATGCGGGCCAGCCGGAAGACGCAGAACGCGCCGTCAAGCAGACTCTCGACCGCCATGGGCGCCTTGACGTCCTCATGAACAACGCGGGCGCCCCCGCAACACCGGGCCGTATCGAGAACCTTCCCCTGGAAAGCTTTGACGAAGCCATTGCAGTCCATGTGCGGGGCGCCCTCGCCCACATGAAGTATGCAGCTCCGGCCATGCGCGCGCAGCAGCACGGCAGCATCATCAACATCGGTTCCGTGGCCGGTCACCGGGCCGGCTACAGCGGATCGCTCATCTATGGCGTTGCAAAGGCGGCCGTGATCCATCTCACGCGCTGCGCTGCCATGGAACTCGGCGAGGACGGCGTGCGCGTGAACTCCATCTCCCCCGGCGGCATTGCCACCGGCATCTTCGCCAAGTCTCTGGGCATGGACGTCGAGGCGGCGGACACCACTGCAGAGAAGGTCAAGGGCGCCCTTGCGACCATTCAGGCGGTACCACGTGCAGGCCTCACGGACGATATCGCAGCAGCGGCCATCTACCTTGCGAGCGACGAGGCCAGTTTCGTCAACGGAGAGGACATTGTTGTCGACGGTGGCCTCATCTGGGGCCGGAGACACTCCGAAGTCACCGCCGGCGGAGGGACCTGGAGCAAACTCTTCGAATAGAGCCGCTCAAGTGCGCTGGCCCCTGGTCTGGTAGCGCCGATACCTGTCGTATTGCTCGCGGACTATCTTGCGCTGGGTGAGGGTAGCCGCGGGATCCTGAGCATGGATGTAGCTGTGCACCACGGTGCGCAGATAGGGATACGTGCGTTCCGTGTCCGCGGGAGGATAGCCCGTCGTGCTCCAGTAGCCCGATGACCGGTAAGCCAGCTTGCGGCAGAGATCGGTCGTGTTCCTTCTGCTCCATTGCTCCGAATCGGCCTTGTAGGCGTCCAGTTCGGCCATGAGGACGTCTTCGGATGCCAGCCAGGCGACTGCTTTCCTGAAATGTTCAAATGATATCATCGCCGTTTCCGCAATACAGCCAAGGGACCCGCAGGCCAGGATGAACCGTGCGGCCCTGAAGGCCCCGCCTTGACGAAACAATCCATCCAGTGCGTGCATTTTCCCTTACAGCACATAGAAAAAATCCACCCTTCTTCTCTGCCGAACAAAAATCCTGCACCGGAACATTTCTCATTTTTCTGTTTTGACCATACACTTCTTGTGTTTGGGGAGCTGATTCGGGGGATCTTGGCACACTCCCTCAAACAACAGTCGGCAACTACTCATGGGGAAATGGGGATGAACTTGACACTGTTGAACTTAAACCAGGACATGGAGAACAGAGGCCGTACGCGATGGCTTTCGCAAGGCCCATGGATCCAGGCGGGCCTTGCGCTGCTTGCGCTTGCCATGTTCGTTCTGTCCGATGCGGGCAACCCGCTCACCGCGGCTGAACCGGCATGTACACCGGCCCAATGCGCATCGGTAAACTGCGGCACCGCCGCCCCCTATGCATGCACCGCCGGCTCGGCCAAGGGCGGCTGCAGCGCGAGTGCTGCCCACTGGCCGAGCGTGCCGGCCGCCTGCAGCGCTTCGTGCGATGCATCGGAGTGTTCAGCGCATCTGCCGGTAAACAAGGTATGCACGCAAGCGCAATGCGCCGAGCTTCAAACCAGGAAGAAATACTGCAAGGCGTGGGGTGCCGACGCGACGCCATACGCCTGCGCCAACAACTCCGCGAACGCGTTCGGCGGATGCAGCGCCAGCGCGACCCATTGGCAACCTGCAAATTGCGGCGGCCAGGCTGGTTGCGATGCCCGGGTGTGCAATTGGAATATGGTGGTTCCGCAGACCTCCGCGGCCATCACCACGGCGAACCGCACGCTCACCTTCGACAACCAGTGCCCCTTCAACATCCAGGTCGGCTATGCGGGCGGCGCGGCAACCGACACAAGCGGCGATGCCATCGATTGCACATCCAATGCAAGCCTCTGCCCGGCGGGCTCACAATGCCTGACATCAGGCAAAAACGCCAAACAGTGTTACTGGACCATGCCGTCCTCATTCGAGACTGCACGCAATCTCAAATCCAAGACCAAGTCCTCGGTCACGCTGACAAATGCGGCGGCCATGGCCAAGAACAACACCCAGGTGAAATGGAGCGGTAATGTCTGGGCCCACAGCCGGTGCGATGCGAACTTTGAAAACTGCGCCACGGCCATATGCCCTGAAGGCGGCTGCGCACCGAACACCGGGCCCATCGGTCCGGTCACCCTTGCGGAATTCACCCTGCAGAACAACGCACAGGATTACTACGACGTCTCCGCCATCAACGGCGTGAATGTGCCGATCAGCATGGCTCCGACCATCGGGACGGGAGAGTCCAGCGTTTACCCGCCTGCCGGTGTTGAGAAGGACTACTGGTGCGGCATTCCCGGTAACAGCGCGGCAGCTGGCGGGCTGCTTGCGGCCGATTGGAACGTCGGCAAGACCGCCAGCACATCGCAGCTGCCCTGGCTGCGTTACATTGATCCCACCGGTTTCGGACAAACCTGCACCAAGGCCGATGATGCGGCCTGCACGGGCGGCTCGGTCTGCGGCCTGAGCTTCACCAAGGTCGGCAAGAAGTGGGAGACAAAGCAGCAGTGCGGCAAGCTTGTTGGCTGGTGGACCGCGGATGAGATCTGCGGGGTGAACAAGGACGGCATCACCTTTGACGGAATAGACTGCCACAAGGCGCTAGCGGTCCCGGCCACCTATCCAGCGGGCTCCTATGCGGACAATCCGCGCCAGATGGATGCGCTGCTCTGCCAGAAGAATCCGGCCGCCGGCAAGGAAACCAAAGGCACCTTCAACAACAGCTGCTACACCAAGGGTGCCAAGGACAGCGCCTGCTGCGGTTGCCAGGACTGGAGCGGCGTTCCGTCCACCCAGTCCTGTGGCGGGATAGTCAACGCCAGCTGGAAGCAATATGCCCTGCCCTGGCTGAAACCGCTGAAGACCGCCGTTCCGACGGCCTACAGCTACCCCTTTGACGACAAGACCAGCACGTTCACCTGTTATATCGAGGCAAAGGACAAGATCACGGTTCCCACGCCCCAGCAGGCGAACGAAGCCGACTACACGATCACGTTCTGCCCCGGAGGCCTTAACGTCCAGGCCATGCAGTAGAGCGCAAACCGAAGGCAGCGCGGCTGAGCCGGGCCGCGCTGCCGGTTAACCATAGATTGATTAAGCTTAATTACTATCGTTAAAATTGTATTACCGCTTCTCGCTCAACCATATGGAGCGGCGGCATGACGACCAATACAATTGACGGAACTCTCGGTGCAGACACCCTGATCGGGTCGACCCTTGATGATCTCATCAACGGATACGACGGAGACGATACTATCGACGGCGGCGCCGGTGACGATGTGATTTACGGTGGAAACGGCGATGATGTGATCGCCGGCGGTGAGGGCGCAGATCACCTGGACGGCGGCGAAGGTTTCGATCTCCTGGACTACAGTCTGTCTGCCGAAGGGGTTGTGGTCGACATCTGCATCAGCAAGGCCTGGAGCGGGACCGGCGGCGACACGATCACCGGGTTTGAAGGGGTTATCGGTTCCCAGTTGGCCGACTTCCTGACCGGCACCAACGGCGCCAACACCTTGATCGGCAATGCCGGTGGCGACATCCTGCATGGCAATGGCGGCGACGATTATCTGGACGGCGGAGACGGGGACGACATCCTGCGCGGCGACAGTGGCGTCGACACGCTCATTGGCGGCAACGGCAATGACCACATCTACGCCACCGGCGACGGGGATACGCTCAGTGGCGATGCCGGCGATGACTGGCTTCACTACCAGTCGGCCATGGCCGGCGTGTCAGTTGATCTGGAGTCCAATACAGCCGGTGCGGATATCATTTCGGGCTTTGAATTCGTCTCCGGCTCTGCTTTTGGCGATACCGTTCACGGAAACGGCGACGTCAATATTCTGGAGGGACGCGATGGTGACGATACGCTGGACGGCCGAGGCGGCAATGACGTGCTCCGCGGAGAGGAGGGGAACGACGTCCTGCTGGGGGGCGACGGCAATGACAACCTCTTCGGCGGCAGCGGCAATGACACAATCTCCGGCGGAGGCGGCATCATCGACTGGATGTGGGGAGGTGAAGGAGAGGATGTGATCTCCGGCGACGCTATCATCAGCTACATGTATGGCGGCGCGGGCAACGACACCTTCGTCTTCACCGCGGGCTCGTTCAGCATCGAACGCATCGAAGATTTCCACGCAGGCGACAAGGTCCGGTTTTCTACGGCGGACTTTGGCGACTTCTCTGCCGTTCAGGCCGCCGCGAGCGACGATGGCTCAACAACCACGATCCAGTACGATGCAAACAACTGGATCGAGATCGCAGGGATCACCGTTTCCGAGCTCGGCGCAGACGACTTCGAATTTGTCTGAACGCGGGCTGGCACAGGTTCGAAATCAGGGATCGACGTCAGGCTGGCCCAACCGGGCCAGCCTCTGACGCAAAACCTCCGCCTTCAGGTCCGCCCGCCTCGTGTTGCCGGCCATCAATCCCCAGCCCACGAGATACCAACTCCAGAACCACGGCACAGTGGCAAAGAACGGAGGAAGCACCACTGCCGCGAAAGCCAGAAGACCAAGTTTGGACTGTGTCTCGACTATGTGCCACTGGACCGGACTGATCAGAATAGCCGGAACCATGATCCAAATCGCGAGCGTCCCGACTGTGAACATCGACAGAAGTGGAACGGCTCTCGCCCAGCGCAGGACCAGCACCTCGTGGCGCGCGATCCTGAGATCGAACCAGTCAATCAGCCTGCGGAAGGATTGGCGGAGGGACATTCGTGATCGATCCCGGACCCGACTGACGCTCGCCTAACCCTGGCGATACATCGTCTCGCGACTGCACAACTCCTGATACAGCGCTTGCAGCCTGGTAGTGGTTGGTCCGGTGACGCCGCCATCAGTTCTTGGTTTCGTCGGGTGGCCGATGGGCCGTCCGTCCACTTCGCGCACCGGGCAAAGGCCTGCAAATGTGCCGGTGACGAACGCCTCATCCGCACCGTAGACATCCGTCGTGGAGAAATTCTTCTGGCGAATGGGAATTCCGTTCTCTTCGCAGCAGCGGATGACGTTGCCGCGGGTGATGCCGCCGAGACAGTAGTCGCCGCTTGACGTCCAGACCTCGCCGCGGCGGACGATAAAGAAGTGGGTTGAGTTGCAGGTGGCCACGAACCCTTGCGGGTCGAGCATGAGCGCTTCGTCCGCCCCCGCCTTGGCCGCCTGAATGCAGGCCTGGATGCAGTTGAGCTTGGAATGTGAGTTGAGCTTCTGGTCCTGTGTGTCCGGGGAGGTGCGCCGAATATGGGTTGTGAACAGTGTGATGCCGCGCTCCAGCACTTCCGGCTTGGGCGTCTTGTGCTCCGGGATGATGACGATAGTCGGCGGTGTTATGGTCACGCGCGGGTCCTGATAGGGCGTCGCCTTGACGCCGCGTGTCACCATGAGACGGATGTGGACACCATCGCCCATGCCGTTTGCTTCGAGGCAGTCGAACAGCCGCGTCCTTAATTCTCCGGGGCCCACCTCCATCTCCATGTCGATGGCCCGCGCGCCCTCGTAGAGCCGCTCCAGGTGCTGGTCGAGGAAGGCGATACCGTCACCATAGCAACGCAGGCCCTCCCAGACTCCGTCTCCCAGGACGAAACCGGAATCGAAGACCGAGACCTTGGCCTCGTCCCGCGGCACCAGTTCGCCGTTTATGGAAATCAGAATGGACGCGTTGCGCGGATCGTCCACATAGTCATGCGTGCTCTTGCCCATGGAGGGTTCCCTTCATCCCAGCCCTTTCCCCACCAGGGAGAGGGAATTGATGGCGGCAGTTCCGAGAAACGGCTTGGAGTTAGGCGTCCTTATCACCGCCGGACTTGAGGAGCCAGCCGAAGACGAGCACCGCACACACCGCACCGATGCATTCAGCAATGATGAAACCTGGAAGATCGACTGGCCGGATACCGGAGAAGGTATCGGTAAACGCCCGGGCGATGGCCACTGCCGGGTTGGCGAAGGACGTGGACGCCGTAAACCAGTAAGCCGCCGTGATGTAGAGGCCGACAAGAGCCGGTACTGCCGCCGGGCTGAACCGGATACCTCCGAGAATGACCGCCATCAGGCCGAAGGCCGCGACCCACTCGGCAAACCACTGAGGACCACCTGTGCGAACGGTGGTCGAGGCCTGGAGCAGCGTAAGATCGAACATCAGATGCGCCACACAGGTTCCGATGACGCCGCCCGCGATCTGCGCAATCACGTATGGTGCGAGTTCGCCCCAGGGCAGATCACGTTTAACCGCAAATCCCAGAGACACTGCGGGATTGAAATGCGCGCCGGAGATCGGGCCGAATATGGTGATAAGCACGAACAGAATTGCGCCCGTGGGGATCGTGTTGCCCAGAAGCGAGACGGCGACGTCATCAGACAGTTCGTCGGCCATGATTCCGGAACCGACCACCGTGCACACCAGAAGACCGGTGCCCAGCGCCTCGGCCGTAAGCCGGCGCGGCATGTCGAATGCACTCATTCTTTCGCCCCTCACACTCCGGCCTGGTGGCTGTTGCCCCAATCGCGCATGGCCAGCAGCACGTTTTCCAGTGCCTGACCCTTGGCGGTCAACACATACTTGGCACGCGGCGGATGCTCCTGATAGAGGCGGCGCTTCACGACCCCGTCCTGCTCCAGGTCCTTTAGCCTTGCCGACAATGTCGTCGGTGCGATGCCCACCAGCGCCTCTTGCAGCTGCTGATACTTGCGTGGTCCTTTCAGGAAAAACTCTCGCAAGATCAGGGCAGTCCAGCGCCCCTCGAGAACTTTCGCCGCCCGCGCGACCGGGCATTTCATATGACGGTCGAACGACACAGACATGACAATTGCTCCATTCTGAAACCGCTACTGACTATCCAAAATAGAGTGAATTTCTAAATACGATCTGAAGGCCTCGGAACGGCCAGCAGAACCAGCCGGGCATTGCCACCGTTACTATGTGTGTCGTAGTCAATATCCAACTTTGAGCGGAGGACTCCATGATTTCCATCACCCCGATCTATGCTGCGATATGTGCCCTCATC
>JBCCEL010000290.1:0-7390 GCA_039030315.1 Pseudomonadota bacterium | reverse complement strand
GGGCGCTCCCATCGCAGATCAGTTGCGCCGCTCAATGGTGATGCCAACGGCTCCGGCTTCCGCGATGATGTCGGGCTTGGCCACCGTGACCACTGCTCGCGTTACGCCCTTTTGCGATAGGGCGATGCCTGCGACCGTCTCCGCCAGGTTCTCAACCAGCTCGATATGGCGTCCTTCTTTCTGGATCGCCTTGATGCCGTCGAACACGTCGGCATAGGAGACGTAGTCTGCAATATCCTCGCTGGTGAAACTCCCCGGATCCGGCAGATAGATCTCCACACTGATGATCACGCGCTGCGGCGCCAGACGCTCCTCCGGCAGAATACCGATCGGCAGGTCCAGGGTGACCTCGCGCAGGAACACGCAATATTCATTCCCCAGCGATTGCGCCCGGCTCATGTCCGCTATTCTTTCGGCAGGTCGTCAAAGGGGAACTTGGTCAGCATATGCCGCCCGCCGTCCAGAACGATGATCTGATTGGTGATGGACGAAGTGTTCGCGATCAGGGATACGGCCTGACAGATTTCCTCAACGGTTGGCCCGACACCGAGAGGGGTCCGCGTGAAGGCCCGTTCGAACTCCTCCTCGGTCTGGTCGCCGCTGCGGAGCGTCAAGCCGGGCGCGACCCCGTTCACGCGGCAATGGGGCCACAGCGCCATGGCCGTCATCCGGGTGATGTTGTGCAGTGCGAGCTTGCTGACGGTGTAGGAGAAGTAATCAGGAGTGATGTTCTCCACCTTCTGGTCCAGCATGTTGATCACGCAGATATCGTCGGTCTTCTTCTCCGCAAACCGCTGGATCAGAAGCGTCGGCACCAGGGTGTTCAGCAGGATGTGGTCGTAGAACAGTTTCTTGCTGAAGTTCTGGATCGTGTCGCGCTGAAAGATTGCGGCGTTATTGATCAGCAGGTAAGCGCCTGGAAAATCCTCCAGAAACTGATCGACAAGAGCCTCCGGCGCATCGGGCTCGGAGAGATCATAGGCATAGGTCCTTGCCTCAAGTCCCTTGGCACGCGCCAGATCAGCGATCTGTTCGGCCTCCCCTTGAGAGCTGTTGTAGTGAATTCCCACAGACCAGCCCTCGTCTATGAGGTGCTTGGCCATCTCGGCGCCGAGGCGCTTGGCTGCTCCGGTGATCAGCGCTGCGCGCATGAAGCGTTTCTCCAGTCAATTGTGAAGCCTAGAGGTACGACAGCCCCCGGGACAGTGCAATGTCCGCAAGGATGGGGAACATTGCCACGATGTACGAATTTGAGAGATGGAAGGTTCAGTCCGGCCGAACGGGCCTCAGCCACGGGGCCAGGAATGATCATCCGCCCGGTTCTTGACAGGAGCAGGCAGAATTCCTCTGCGAAATGCGTCGCCGGCAAGGCTGCCTGGCGCGGTGCTGTTGCGGACAGCTTCGAATACCTCGCCGACATCTTCCAGAACCGGCTGATACGATGTCCGTGTCTGGGTGACCGTACCTTGCGGCGTGGACTGGCGCACGATGCGGCGCTTCTTTGGCGGCCGGACCGTGAGAGGCTCAAGCTCATCCTCCTGGCCAAACAGCGGAACGACACCGACGACCGCCTGGCTGCTCTGCCCCGGATCTTCAGGCGCTTCCTCCGGCTCACCGGGAGTTGATGCCACCGGTGCAGGGGCCACGACCTTGCCTGCATTATCGAGGTCTTCGCGCAAAACCTTGAGGACCACCGAAGCCAGCTTGTTGTTGCCGCGCTTGTAGAAATGAATGCCGTCCTTAGCCCGCAGTCTTCGGACATTGCCGGTGATGTCCGGTCCCTGCCAGACAAAATTGTTATTGTTGTCCGTAAAGGCCGGACGGATATTCACAAAACGCACCGCATTATCGTTGGCGCGTTCCTGCTGCAGTTTGGTGATGAACTTCACCGATTTGTCATACTCCGGGTCGGCCATCGGGGGCAGGCCCACGACGTAGGCTGCCACCTCCTTCTGCTTCAGCTGCTTCAGAAAGCGGTCCAACACCTCCCGGTAGGCGTTCTGCCAGTCTTCGCTGCCAAACTGAAGCGTCTGGCCAGCCCCGCGGAAGTTCTGCCTGTCGTTAGCACCCAGCAACAAGATGACAACATCGATCTTTTGCGCGGTCAGAAGCTTCTCAACCGCGCGGTTCCAATCATACCGGTCAGGCCGGGCAAATCCCGATTCTTCCTTGTAGCGACCCTGGAAATTGAGACGGCGATCACCCTTGGCAACCCGGCGCAGGCCGGCCCACATGCCAGCGGCAATACTGTCGCCCAGCACGAAGACATCATAACGCAGCTTTTGCTCCTTGATGTAGCTGCCGGTCAGCGCATCGGCCTTCTGTGCGGCAGCTTCAGGTGCCAACCCGCCAAGCGCCAACAACGCGATGCAGAGGAATATGGTGAGCCGCGAAAACATCAACCGTGGTCTTCTCACATGATCGGACCAAGCTCAAGGCCCTGCCAGTTGCGGGTCTTCGCTCAGACTCCGGAGAGGATCCGCTTCAGCAGCTCTTCGGAAGCATAGGAGTCGACTTTCATCTTCCGGCTGCGCTGATACTTGCGGATAGCCCTTTCCGTTTTGCGGCCAATACGCCCCGTGATCGGTCCGGTGTAGAGGCCCAGCCGCGTAAGCTCTTTCTGGAGCCGTATCCTGCCGGCTTCCGCCAGCGGCGTGCCCGTCCGAGGCCAGGGACGGATGAATTCGGGACGCCCGGCAATGCGGTCTCCCAGATGGGCTACCCCCAGTGCATAGGAGACTGCATTGTTGTAGCGCATGATTGCCCGGAAGTTCCGGTAGACGAGAAAAGCCGGTCCGTTCCGGCCGGACGGCATGAGCAGCCAGGCGCGGCGCTTTGGAAACTTGAATTTTCCGCCCTTTGCCGGCTTCACCCCAAGCTTTGCCCAGGAAGAAGTGGACCTTGGCTTGCGCTTCTTGATGCCGGCCAGACGGCGGCTCAAGCGGCGCGGTACAATGACTTCGTGACCCCAGGTCTGGCCTTTGCGCCAACCTGACACCCTGAGATAGTTCGCGGTCGAGGCCAGAGCGTCCGAGATGGAGTTCCAGATGTCGCGCGTTCCGTCCCTGGTCCAGTCGACCGCATAGGCGTTGTAGGTCGTCGGAATGAACTGGGTATGGCCCATGGCCCCTGCCCACGAGCCGTAGAACTGCTTCAGAGGAATATCGCCCCTCTGGAGTATCTTCAGGGCCGCCATGAGCTGCTGTCGACCGAACTTGCGCCTGCCCTTGTAACCCAGCGTGGCGAGGGAGCGGATGACGTGATAGTCACCCTTCTTCTGGCCGTAATTGGTCTCCATGCCCCAGACCGCAACGAGATAGTGGCTGGGGACGCCGTACTTGGCTTCAATCTGCTTCAGCCGCTCCTGGTATTTCTTGTGGCTCGCCCTACCATCGGCAATCCGGCGATCGGAGACGGTCTTGTCCAGATAGGCCCAGACCGGGAGTTTGAATTCCGGCTGGTAGCGCGACAACTCCCAAACCTTCGGGTTCGGCGTGAGGCCGCGAAACGCCTGATCGACAACCCGCCTGGAAATGCCGCGGCGCACCGCCCGGTGCCGCATGTCCCTCAAGTAGCGCTTGAACTGCGCACTTTGAGCGCCTGCCGGCAGGGTACTGGACGGAAGTGCCACACCGGCGACGAGCCAGGCCAGACCGAGGAAGATTACGAAGCGGAGCGGATTTCTCGACATGCAGGTTTCGCTAGCGGGAGAATGAGATGTTTTTTTGTCAGTGTTCAAGCGGCCGCGTTGCTGCGCTCGGCAAGGGCTTTTTCCCACGCATGGGCGGTCTGAACGATGATGTCCAGATTGTCGTAAATTGGCTCCCAGCCCAGAACCGAGCGGGCCCGTTCTGCCACGGAGATCAGTTCCGGCGGATCACCGGCGCGGCGCGGCGCGTCGATGACATTGATTTTCTGGCCAAGCACGCGTTCGACCGCAGCTATGGCCTCCAGCACCGTGCATCCGTGGCCGTATCCGCAATTGAAGATACCGCTCTCGCCACCCCGCTTCAGATAGTTCAACGCCGCAACATGGGCGAGGATCAGGTCAGAGACGTGGATGTAATCGCGAATGCATGTGCCATCCCGGGTGTCATAGTCGCGCCCGAAGATCTTCATGTGATCGCTTATTCCCAGGGCAGTCCTCATAAGAGCCTTGAGAAGATGCGTTGCCGCCGGATTGGACTGGCCTGACCGGCCCTTCGGATCGGCTCCTGCCACATTGAAATAGCGCAGCGCCACGTAGTTGAAGTCGTGCGCCGCACTTGTGTCGCGCAGCATCCATTCCGTCATGAGCTTGGACGCTCCATAGGGCGAGATCGGGTCGGTGGGACTGTCTTCCGTCACCGCGCTGGTGCTCGGAATGCCGTAAACAGCGGCGGTAGAGGAGAAGATCATCCGCTTCACGCCCTGCTCAACGCAACACTCAATTAGGCTGCGCGAGTTGACGGTGTTGTTGTTATAGTATCCCAGCGGGTCGGTCACTGATTCCGGCACAACGATTGAACCTGCAAAGTGGACGACCGCATCAACATCGTGATCCGACATCACCTTGCGAACCGTTGCCGGATCGCCGATATCCCCCTTCACGAAGGGAACCGACGGCGGAACCGCCCAGCGGAACCCGGTGCTCAGGTTGTCGATGACCACCACATCCTCGCCGGCATCGTTCAGGGCAAGAACCATGTGGCTGCCGATGTATCCGGCGCCGCCCGTGACCAAAACGCTCATGAGATCTCTTTGCTCCTCACCGCACCTGGCTGATTACCTGCCCTTAACCCCTTGCCACCATGATCTGACGTGACATGTAAACGTTTAGGCAAGCTCCGTTTACATTCCGTTACCTCACTGTGCCAAACGGCTCACCGTACAAGTATCGCCGAACCTTGATGGGACACGCTGATGAACCGACCGATCAAAACCGCAGTTTTTCCGGTGGCAGGCCTTGGAACCCGGTTCCTGCCCGCCACCAAGGCGATGCCCAAGGAGATGCTGACTATCGTTGATCGTCCCGTCATCCAGGTGGCTGTCGATGAGGCTAGAGAAGCGGGAATAGAGCACTTCGTGTTCGTAACCGGCCGCAACAAGGGCGTCATCGAAGATCATTTCGACAAGCAGTTTGAACTTGAGCAGACGCTTGCTGCCCGAGGCAAGACAAAAGAGCTTGAGATTCTCGAGAGCGACCTGCCCCAGGCGGGCCAGGCCAGTTTCACACGCCAGCAGGAACCGCTCGGCTTGGGGCACGCCGTCTGGTGCGCGCGCAAGCTCGTCGGCAACGAGCCTTTCGCCCTGGTCCTGCCCGACATGCTCATGAAATCGACCCCGGGCTGCCTGGCTCAGATGCTCTCCACCTATGAGGAGCGCGGCGGCAATATCATTGCCGTCGAAGAGGTCCCGCACGAACAGGTCTCAAACTACGGGATCGTCGGCGTGGGCGAGACCCTTTCGGAGAAATCCTTTTCGATCTCGGCGATGGTCGAGAAGCCGTCGCCAGGTGATGCTCCGTCCAACTACATCATCTCAGGCCGTTACATCCTTCAACCCGAAATCTTCGCGGAGATCGAGAAGCAGGAACCCGGTGCGGGCGGAGAGATCCAGATCACGGATGCCATGATCCGCCTGATGGCCCGCCAGGGATTCTACGGCGTGAAGTTCGAGGGGCGCACCTATGACTGTGGCAACAAGGTCGGTTTCCTGATGGCCAACGTGGCCTACGGTCTTGACCGGCCGGACATCGCACCGGAGTTTATCGCTGCCCTGAAGGAATTGACACAGGTCGCCAGCAGCGATTGATCTGCTCTTCACGCCCGCCTGTGGCGTGATACCATCCCTTCCATGAAACACGAGCCATTCTGGTGGGAAGCCGCCCGTCCTTCCCCCGTGGAAGAAAAACCGCTGGCGCCATCATGTGATGTGGCGGTGGTCGGGTCAGGCTATGCCGGTCTCCATGCAGCATTGATGCTCGCCCGTGCGGGCCGCTCCGTCCAGGTCTTTGATGCGGAGGTTCCAGGCTTTGGCGCATCGAGCCGCAACGGGGGCATGGTCGCCGGTACCACCAAGTTTCGCCTGAGCTCTCTGACCGAAAGCGAAGGCGTGGACAAAGCCTTGGCGCTTTACCGGGAAGGAATGGAAGCAGAGACCTGGTTCAAGGAGTTTCTGCAAGCTGAGGACATCAACTGCCATTTCGAAACACACGGCCGCTTCACCGGTGCCTACCGGCCTGCGGACTTCGAAACTCTGGCACGAGAGGCGGAAACGGTCACAAAGCACTTCGATCGGGCAATCTATGCCGTTCCGAGAGGCGAGCAGAGGAACGAGATCGGCAGCGATGCCTATCACGGCGGCCTGGTTCAGGAGGACATGAGCGCGTTGCACCCGGCACTCTATCATGAAGGCCTGCTGGGACGGGTTCTGGCGGCAGGCGCCGTGGTGCACGGATCTTGCAGGGTGAACGGCTTCCACCGCGACGGCAATGCCCTTCATATCAAGACGCAGCGCGGTGCCGTACTGGCGCGAGACCTCGTGGTCGCGACAAACGGCTATACAGGCAAGGAACTGCCCTGGCTTCGCCGCAGGCTGGTCTCTCCGCACAGTCAGATCATAGCGACCGAGCCGATTTCGGGTAATCTGATGGCGCAACTCATGCCGAAAAAACGGACGCTCGGCGACACGCGGATCCTCTTTCCGTACTATCGGGCCTGCCCGGAGCACCGACGCATCGTGTTCGGCGGCCGCGCAGGGGCGTGGTCTGACGACCCGGAGGTCAAGGCGAAGGCGCTGCAGGCGGTGATGGTGTCGATCTTTCCCGAGTTGCAGGGCACAGGCCTCACCCACATCTGGTCCGGCCACGTGGCGTTTCCCTTCGACCGGCGGCCCAAGCTCGCGGTCGAGAACGGCGTGCACTACGCCACCGGCTTTTGCGGTTCCGGCGTGATCTGGGCAAGCTGGTTCGGGCACCTCGCCGCGAAGCGCATCATCGGCGAAGCGCCCGTGGCTTCGGCGCTGGGCTCAGACCCGTTCCAGACCCGCCCGCTCTACTGGGGCACGCCCTGGTTCCTTCCGGTTATCCTGGGATGGTACCGGCTGAAGGATGCAGTTTAGTGCACGATCCGGTCAAACAGGTCCATGTGACCAGGAAGTGCTCATGGGCGGGAAGCACATCGGATGGCGTCCCGCCCCTGCGTTACGGGTTTACTGGTGTTTTTTCAGGGTGGTCACGCATAGGAGCTGTGAGACGGCCCGCAGGGCAGCTTTCTGCTCGCCGAACCGGTTTTGCAGCTGAACCGTCTGCGGCTTGAGATGCGAATTGTTGTTCGGGTCGGTGAGGAAGCAAGCGAGATGGACTTCTTTCGCTGCGATTGGTTCGCCGTCGATACTCACCGGATTGCAG
>JBCCEL010000289.1:0-7474 GCA_039030315.1 Pseudomonadota bacterium | reverse complement strand
TCCAGCCGCCGATGATGGGGGCGCGGATCCACCAGGGCAGCGGGAAGCGCAGGACAGGGTGCGAGGAATACACCCCGAAGACTCCGATTACGGCTCCAAGAGTTGTGTACCAGAGCAGAATGCCCCAACGGAGCATCCAGCCCGCGTCAGCGGCGAAGAAGGGCAGGAAGGCGAAACCCATAAGTCCGAACATCAGACCGGCAAGTTTGCCGATCCCGATGCGCAGTGTGAGAGACGGATAGGTCAAGATGCCAGCGTCCATGAGAGTGCTCCTGGTTGGCCGCTGTCCAGGCCGTGTTCGACGCTGAGTGTCCCAGCGGCAGTTTTGGATGATGATTGACGATGACTATAGGAACGCGGCCTGCCCGCGTCTTTGATCCAGCGCAAGTGGCGCAGGCTCGGCCGGCAGACGGGCCGAGCTTGACAGATTGTATATTATATATAATTTGAATTCGTCAGGAGGTGCGCAAACCGCCATGAAACCCAAACTAACAATCCCGGATCTGGCAGAGAAGAAACGCGCCGGAGAAAAGCTGGTCATGGTGGCCGTGGGCGAGGTGCTCACCGCCACGTGGGCGGAACGGGCTGGCGTCGACATCGTTGGTGTCGGCGACAGCCTGGGCATGACGCTGCACGGCCACGAGAACACGCTGGCGATGACTGTCGATCAGATGATCGACCATTGCAAGGCCGTGCGCCGGGGCGCTCCCAACACATTCTGCCTGGTCTCCATGCCTTACGGCTCCTATGCGACGCCGGAGGTCGCCGTCACCAACGCCGTGCGCCTGATGAAGGAAAGCGGTGCGGAAGCGGTCAAGATGCAGGGCGGCCGGGAGATGTTCCACATCATCAAGGCAATTGCCGACGCCGGCGTTCCGGTGATGAGCCATGTGGGACTGCTGCCGCACCGGGTGCACATGCTGGGTGGTTTCAAGATGCAGGGCCGCACCGCCGAAGCCGCCCTGAAGATCATCGACAATGCGAGAGCCATTGAGGAAGCCGGCGCCATCGGGCTCGAGATCGAGGCACTGCCCTATGAGGTCGGCAAGGCCGTCGATGAGGCCGTGGACATCTTCACCTTCTCAATCGGAGCCGGCGTGGCGGGAACCTGCCAGCTCCTGAACGGTTACGATCTCATCGGCGCGTTCGATACGTTCAAGCCAAAGTTTGCCAAGCGCTACGGCAATATTGCGGAAGTCGCGACCAAGGCTTTCGAAGCCTATGCAGGGGAGGTCCGGACCGGTGCGTTTCCGGACGCGGATCACAGCTACAAGATGAAGCCGGAGGAAGCGGCCAAGCTTGCTGATGCGCTGAAACGTCAAGACTAGATAGCCAGGAGGACAAATCCATGAACCAGATTCCGGTTGGCTTGACCAGAGGAGCCCAGAAGATCCCGAACGGGATGCTTGACGACAACTATCCCCGCAACATGTGGTGGTGTGCGGCCCACCGCGAGGAGGTGACCGAGACGCCCATGGCGCGCTGGCTGCTGGAGAAGCCCATCGTCATGTACCGGCTGGCGGATGGTACTCCTGTCGCTCTGGACAACCGATGCCCCCATCGCTGGGCGCCGTTGTCACAAGGCCAGGTGGTGAACGATCAGCTTGTCTGTCCCTATCACGGCATGGAGTTCGGCGCCGACGGGATTTGTACCAATGTTCCCACTCAAAACAACATCCCGCCCTCGGCGAAGGTGCAGAGCTATCCCATGAAGGAAGCCGGCGCATTCGTCTGGATCTGGATGGGGGACCCGGACGCCATCGACCATGATCCGGTCGACATGTCCTACACGACGGCGGAGGGCTGGTCATTCGTTCATGGTTACTACCAGGTAGATGCCAATTGGGTCCTGATCCGGGAAAACGTACTGGATCTGACGCACATCGCCTTTCTGCACGCGAACACCTTCAAGCAGAATGACTGGGACAACGTGCCGGAGGTTTCCATGGAGGGAGACACGGTCATCTACCGGCAGGACTTTGCACCATCGCCGCTGAGTCCGCTGTTCTGCGCCGGCTTTGGCTTCGAAGACGGCAAGGTGGTCAAGCGCGAGCAGGAAGGCCGGATGCCGTCGCTTGCCGTTTCCTTCTCCGACTGGATCATCCACGATATTGACGCTGATCCCGGCGCGCGCGTCGATTTCCTCATGCGCGGCTGCCACATCGTCACGCCTGCCAAGCGCGGCCAGACCCATTATTTCTGGGGGGCAGCTTTCGATGTCCCAGAGATTTCCGATGAGGTTGCCACCAAGACCAAGGGCAGTGTGACCGCCGCGTTCGACGAGGACAGGGAGCTGCTGGAGTCCATGCAGGCGCAAATCGCTGATGATCCGCGCGGGCTCGACTATACGGAGATCAATCTTGCCGCGGACGGTGCGGGCGTCCGGGTCCGCCAGGTGCTGGCCCGCAAGCTGGCGGCGGAGCGGGGTACGGGCTGATCGGCAGAAGCGGATGCTGGCGAGAACAGACAAGAAGAAGATTGAAGAACTGAGCCTGGTCGACCGGCTGGTCGATCTCATCCGAGATGCGATCATTGCGGGGGAACTGCAGCCGGGAGCCCATATCGGGATCAAGAAGTTGGCGGACGCATACGGTGTCAGCATGATCCCGGTGCGTGAGGCGCTCGCCCGGCTGCTGGCATCGCGGCTTGTGCGGGTGGAGAACAACCGGGGCTATTTCGTGATCTCCCGCCCGAGCGCTGACGAATTTCGCCAGTTCGTTGAAGCCCGGGAACTGTTTGAAACCTCGGTGGTCGGCCTCGGCTTTGAGAACGCGACCAAAGTGGATATTCGCAAGCTGCGCGGTCTGAACGAGAAAATGCGCAAGGTTGCGAAGGTGGGCCGGACGGACCGCATGGTGGCCTGGAGCCGCCTAAATGCACGCTTTCACGAGATCCTTGTCGGCCTTGCGCGCAACTCATACCTGAGCAACCAGTATGCGGACCTGACCTACGGCTACATGCACTTCCAACTGGTCCGCAGCTACCCGGAGGAGTTCCCCAGTCTCCAGACCCTGATCGACCAGCATGATGAAATCATCGAAGCCCTGGAGACGGGCGACAAGAAAAGGTTGCTTTTGCTGCTCTCCGGCCATATCCGCAACGTCTCTCTCGGCGGCTGAACGCCCTCATCAAGGATAGGATCAATGGCTGAGATCGGCCCGAATACGCGGCTGCGGGTGTCGCCTTTCTACGAAGCGACCCTGGACGAGGGCGTCACCGGTTTCAGCCCCTACAACCGGATGCTCATGCCGGTGTCTTACGGGCAACCGGAGGCGGAATACGACAGGCTTCTGAACGGCGTCAGCCAGTGGGATGTGGGGGTTGAGCGGCAGGTTCAGCTTAAGGGACCCGATGCGTCCGAGTTCGCCCAGATACTTTCCGTGCGCGACCTGTCCAACTGCACGTTCGGGCAGGGGCGCTACGTGCCGATGTGCGACCATCGCGGTGTCCTGATCAATGATCCGGTGGTGCTGAAACTGGAGGAGGATCTCTATTGGTTCTCCATTGCCGATAATGCAATCCTGCTCTGGGCGCGCTCCATTGCGGCCGAACGGGGTCTGGATGTGGAAGTCTCCGAGCCTGATGTCTCTCCGCTGGCGCTGCAGGGGCCGATGGCTGAAAACGTGGTCGCTGCCCTGTGCGGGGACTGGGTCAGAGAGCTGAAGTATTTCGGTTTCAGGCAGACCGCGATCGACGACATTCCCGTCATCATTCAACGGTCGGGATACTCCAAGCAGGGCGGGTTCGAGATCTACCTGATGGATGGAAGCCGCGGCACAGCGCTCTGGAACATCGTCAGGGAAGCCGGCAAGCCCTGGAATATTGGGCCGGGAAACCCGAACCCAGCCGAGCGTATCGAAAGCGGCCTCCTCTCGTTTGGCGGCGATACCGATGACGAAACCAATCCCTTCGAGGTGCGGCTTGGGAGGTATGTCGATCTCGATCTGGACGATGAAGTCATCGGGATCGCCGCCTTGCGCGACATTCACACCAGGGGAATTGCGCGACACCAGCTTGGCCTTCGGCTGGAGGGCAATCAGCCGCAGGAAGGGCACTGGGTTTGGTACGATGTGTTTTCGGACGGCTTGAGAGCCGGGTCGATGACGAATGGAATCTGGTCGCCGCGGCTCGGATGCATGATCGGGTTCGCCCTGGTTTCCCGCGATTTAGCGCCGGGAGATCAGGTTACTGTTGCCAAGCAGGGCCGGGAAGTCTCCGGAACACTGTGCAATCTGCCGTTTGTGTGACGGTCACTGCTTGTTAAGGCGGTCTGGGACGACAGCATCTGGAACTGACTTGCAAACTCCATCGTAAGCGACCACGTATCCGGTGCCGCCACGACCGTGACGGACTGCATATCCCTCAAAGCATCTGTACCCAAGGATCTCCTCCATGAGCCTCCGTATCAACGACACTGCTCCTGACTTTACCGCCGACACCACCGCAGGCGAGATCAGCTTCCATGATTGGATCGGCGACGGTTACGCCGTTCTGTTCAGCCACCCCAAGGACTTCACGCCTGTCTGCACGACCGAGCTTGGATACATGGCCGGTCTGATGGATGAGTTCACTGCGCGTGACTGCAAGATCCTCGGCATCTCGGTCGACCCGGTCGAAAATCACAACAAGTGGAAGGCAGACATCGAGGAAGTGTCCGGCAACGCGGTCGACTACCCCATGATCGGCGACGAGAAGCTGGAAGTGGCAAAGCTCTATGACATGCTGCCCGCCAGCGCCGGCGACAGCTCGGAAGGCCGCACGCCTGCCGACAACGCCACGGTGCGCTCTGTCTTCGTGATTGGGCCGGACAAGAAGATCAAGCTGTCGCTCACCTATCCGATGACCACGGGTCGCAACTTCGACGAACTCCTCCGCGCCATCGACAGCATTCAGCTGACGGCGAAGCACCAGGTGGCCACGCCGGCCCAGTGGCAACAGGGCGAGGACGTGATTATCACGCCGGCGGTGTCGGATGAGGATGCCGAGGCACGCTTCGGCGGCTTCGAGCGGGTCCTGCCTTACCTGCGCAAGACCAAGATGCCGCAAGGCTGATCAGTCAACGATATGCGGGGCGGCGGGATCGCCGCCCCATTCGCTTCAGCCTTCGTCATTGCGCAGACGTTCGTCGACCTTTCGCTTTTCCCATCTGGGTCCGAACACCGAGATGACCTCGAAGGCCGCCAGGCCATGGGTGGCAACGCCCAGGCCCCAGCCTATGGCCGACCAGAGGAACCAGATGTGCTCCGGGGTCATCAGGTAGTTGGCGGCAGCCATGCCCGCCACCGAGACCGCGTAGACTGCAAGGTGGCTGTAGAATCCCTTAATGTCGCGGGCGTATTCCAGGGCATTCCGTTCGGCTTCGGGCAATTCGTGCTGTGTGTACATGCTCGTCTCCTTGGCAAGGGTGGTGATGTCCACCTCGAAGACCGAAGCCAGGGCACTGAGGGTTTCAAGGCTGGCATTACCGCCGCGTTCTATCCTCTGAACGGTGCGGACGCTGAGACCCGTCAGTTCGGCCAGGGTTTCCTGGGACCATCCGCGGTCCAGACGCATCTTGCGGATCTTCATTGCCTTGATCTCCCGATCTGCCATCGCTTCGGTTGCGGCCAAGGATGGGGAGTATAGGCCGGGATCACCACGACAGGGACCCGTCATGTAGGCGACAGAAGGGCGTCAGCAGGCCTGGGGCCCGAAGATCCAGCTCATCGGGGTGATCATCCAGTCGAAAACCTTGCACTGGGCGTAGGCGAAGTCCGCGAAGTAGTAGAGGGCGAGGGCCATCCAGATGGAGACGCAGAGGGTGCGGAGTTGGTTGGCGATGACGGCAGCGCGGAGTTTCCAGCCTGCGCCCGGCGGGAGCGGAATTGCGGCGCCTTCCGCCAATTGTCCTTCCTCGCTCATTCGCTTGCGTAGAGCCCGCACCTGGCGGCGGATGACGTCGAGCCAGAAGAACAGAATGACCGTGAGTGCGGCACTTGGCAGAGTGAAGAAATGCCAGGGCTGCAGCCGCGACCAGTCAAGCACCAGGGCGAGATGGAAGACAGTCAGTGGCGCCTCGCCCATCGCCCCGAGCACCTGCCCCAGCCCCGCCGCATCGTACAGCGCGTACCCCGCCAGCCCAAGCGTCACCAGCGCCATCCCCAGTCGCAGCCACTCGATGAACATGGAAGGCAACGCCTCGGCCCAGTCCAAAAGGTTGCCGGGTTCCTTCCAGGCGGCGGGTATGGAGAAAACGTAGATTAGTGGGGCGTACAGCCAGAAGGTTGATTTCAATGCGTAGCGGTACAAAAGGGAAGGTGGGAACCAGATGGGGATTGCCACGCCTAAAGCTATTTTAAGTTTCAAGTCTTCTCCACGGAGCCCGTCCGTAAACTTAATAAAATCCAATCTATCTGATATACGGTCGGCATTTGGTAAAAGCTCGGGCGCCTTGAGCACGTCGACTTGGAACAACAGACGCTGCCAGTTTGTTGGCACGTTGGCCGCGCCAAAATGCGCATATCGCAGAGATGCGAGCAAACGCGTTGCAACGGCTCTTAACAAAAGTCCCAAAAACAACCCTACGCAGACCATCGCGAACAAGACGACAGTGCCCGCCGTGCCCAGGAGAGACTCGACGGGTTTGCCCAAAACAACGAAGAGCCCAACACCTACTGGGGCTGCAGCTCCCGCAGTCGCAATTCCTATGTTCAGACCTAGCCAACAGAGGATTGCGGACCGCCAAACTAAGGACCACCCGTCGTATTCTGCAAGCAGGATTTGTGTACCAATTGTCCCTAAGGCTACAGTGCCAAGACACGCCAACACCGCGGAAACCAAAACTGTCGGGTTTGCCGGAGCGTCATCCGAAACCCAAGCATCAAAGTATCTTTTAAACCATCTTACCCCTAGTTCGACAGATTGATCCGACCGGAGCAGAACCAAGGGAGTAGCAACAGCAGCCATGAGCAGAATGGCGTACGTGTCGTAGGTGGTGGCGATCCACCAGTAGGCGGTGACGGAGAGGGCGACTTCGGCGCAGGCGAGGACGGAGATGGCATCCTTATCAGCGCCCTCGGACCTGGAAGTCCAGACGATCTGTTTGCCGAAAACTTGCGCCACACCAGCCCCGTCCGGTTGCTTCTGCCGGGCCGGGCCGGGCCCGGTGGGGGCTATTACGTGGCGGGGGTGGCTCGGTGTCAAGGGTGGATCGCTGAGCGTGCCACCGCCTGAAGCCCTCTCCCCGGTGGGGAGAGGGTTGGGTGAGGGGGGTCGGATGTTTCGTGGTTACGTGCGCGCGGGCGGTATTCTGTGGACTTGGTGTGTGGGAGTTGGGGCGGGGTCATGCGTTCCTAGATGACTCAGGAGCCCCCCCCCCCCCCCCCCCCCCCCCCCCGGGGGCGGGGGGCGGTTTGGGGGGGTTTGGGGGGCAAAACCACGCCCCGCAAGAAAAATTGGGGGGGTGCACCACAGGCCCGGCCCGCAATCGCGAGGG
>JBCCEL010000288.1:0-7481 GCA_039030315.1 Pseudomonadota bacterium | reverse complement strand
TTTCGTGTCTAATTGCGGTTCATCCTGGATCCACCCCCGGAAGCCGGACAAAGATTAGTTGGCGGGAATGGTGTGTCAACAAACTTTTGGTGGCGTTTTATGCTTGAAGCACCCGCAGGAATGGCCGGTCAAAGCCTCGCGAACTGTCAAGAATACTCCTGAGTTCACCGCGAAATCTGCCTCGGGCAGATCCTGCGTTCCGCTGGCTGATTATCCCGGAGCTACCCCGTAATCCTCTTCGGAGACGGTCTGATGCCGCCCCCCGAAGTGGGGTGCGCCGAAGCGCGGGCAGTGTTGGAGGAGCGCTCCTGCGCCCTGGGCCCGGCCGCCATCACATTCCCGGTCATGACCCCGTATTCAGACGTCATCCCCACGGCCGGGCTAAATGCATATTCGTCACTGCGCGGCAGGAACCTCAAGTCACAACTGCCGAGGTTGGGTGAACAGGGCGCAGCCCTTGCACATCTGGTCAACGAACACATCGTGCCCCGGTTGCGGCTGCAAACGGACCGGATCAAGCCGCTTTCCGTCCGGGAAGCTGAATGCTTGAGCTTTGCCGCCGCTGGGCTGCGCGTCAAACAGATCGCCGACCGCCTGTCGCTATCCGACCGCACTGTTGAGTTCCACCTCAACGGCGCACGCCGCAAACTGAAGGCCAATTCCCTCCCCCACGCCGTGGCACGCGCCATCCACTACGGCCAGATCCAGCCCTGATTGAACAGCCACGCACCCCTCGGGATTTCCCGAGGTTGTCCGATCAGCGCTGAGACGCATAGGCTCTCGCCAGTTCGCCTGATGATGCCGGGCGCTGAAATAGCCTGAACTTCTTCGGACACGACCGAACAGGTGCAGCTTCCGGCACGTGCTGGGCCTGTTCACAACGACATCTGGAGGAAATTCAAATGGCTGAGGAAGAAGCCTTCCCGAGTGGGGCAGACATTGTGGGCGGCGTCGGCCAGGCCGTTGGCGTCGCGTCAAGTATCTACAGCGCCTACGAAACAGATCAATATCGCACGGCCGTGCTCGACGGCATCAAGACCATCGAATATGGCATAGAAACCATTGAAAATCAGCTGGCAACTCTAAGCCACGAACTGAAATACTGGGAACTCTTCAACAAGCTTGATAATCCGCTCATGCGGATCAAGACAGCATATTCCAATTGGAGCGCGAACACCGCGACGGTGGATTTCAACGATGTCGCAAAAGCGATGATGGAAATTCACGAGGCATCATGCGGGGAGGTCGATGGCTATGCCGAGCCGGCAGTGTATTACTACCTGCAGACCCTTTCCGAGGTGGAAGCGACCTCAAGAACGGAAATGTGCTATCTGTATTTCACGCGGCTGCTCCAGGGCCGTCTCCTGAAAGGATTGGGCATCCTTGGCAGCAAAAAGAACCCCAATAACCAAGGGGTTGACGTGGATGCAACTGACCCTCCAACGGGTTCTTTCGCGCTTTGGCAGAAGCGGTTGCGCTTTGGCCAACCGGGGCAAACGCAAGGTTATCTCCTCAAGCCCTATCTCCAGTATCAGGGCACCCTCGCCCAGCAGGTCATCGACGGCAGCGGGACCGATATCGACTGGATGGGCCGGGACAGCACGAAGATCAATTCATGGTCCACACCCAAGATCTACTACGGCATGAATCAAGACGTGAAAGTGCCGGATGGACATGTCCTCGTGGGTATTCATGCGCAGGAAAATGCCCATGGCGCCACGGCCCTGTTTCTCTATCACGGCGAGGTTGATGCAACTGGCTACCTTAAAGCGAACAAGCCGACCGCAATTGGGCGTGGCACCAGCGTCACAGACGGCAGTCCATCATACGATTCCCAGAACAATCTGTCGGCGGCTCAGTTCATCGACGCCAACCCTGTAGAGGTGCCCGAAGGATGTGTAATCACAGACCTTCAATTCGCACTGGATCCGGGCGAACTTTGGGTTCAAGGTGTTTATCAGCGCACCGGAGGAAAGTTTCCCGAACCTGTCAGCTTCAATCTGATCCATTTGTCGGCGCAATATGCGAAGTTCGATCGCGGCGGAGTTGATATGAGCACGGCGCAATGGACAACCAACGGTCAGGCCAGGCAAATCGAACAGCTTAATCCAAAATCCGGCGCTGAGGATCGCACCAGCCCAAATCTACCGCCGCACGTGTGGCCCGTTGTCCCCGACCTCCAAAGAAATGGAACCCGCGAATGGACGCATGCGGTCAATATGGAACTGGCCGACCCGCCCTCGGAGTTTAATTCCCCTCTGACCGGGGTGCAGATCTACAACGATCGCCATGACGGCCACAACAACCTCCGCCTGGTTTTCCGGACGACTACGCACCGAGACTCGTTCGCGGACAAGGCCATCGACTTTTCGCAGAGTATCAGGCTGATTAGCCCCAATAGCAGCGAGTATCTTGTCGACAGCAATGGACAATCAGGCACCACACGAGCGCGCGCAGATAATGGCATATGGACTGTGGTCCCCGCCGGCGATGAAAGCTCGCCAGTCGCCTATGGCGCGGAATTCCACCTGCAAAGCAAAAGCGGCCACTATTTGCAAGGCACCGCCACCCAGCACCCGGGCCTCGACCAAGGCGTGTACGAAACCAAGTTGACGTCAAACCGCGATGACGCCCATACCAAATGGCGCTTCATCAACATCAACTCAGCCATCGACGCGGCGGGCAATATCCAAGCGCAAAATGGCTTCGCGCCCTTGGGACAAAAGCTCGTCCTGGACTGCATCGACTTGCATCTGGACGGACCAGACAAACCGGCTTTCCTGTCCAATTGGACGACGGGCAATGGCTCCTACGCGGTTTTGATGAACTATCTTGATACCCACCGCGAGAAGGATACCTGGCACTCATGGTTTGTCCTCCTTGCTGATCAATAGACCAGGGCAACCTTTGCAACCTGTCTTGACCGAATCGCTGGGAAGGCAGGTTTGCGCCGGTTCTGGTCGGACCTGTCCACAAGGCGAGGGGACAAACGCTGAGTTACCCGTAGTTGGAAGCGTCTGGCCCTAACGCCCCTAAAAGCGTTAGGTTCGTCTCCTCTTGGCCTCCTCGAAGCGGGGTCCTCACGGAGACAACAGCGTGCGGAAATGTTCGGAGCCGTTCGACTACATCAGAACGGAAGCCAGGGGCCCCGTCACCTGGCTCCTCTACGACTCCCCGCCGCGCAATGCGTGGGGCTGGGAGATGCTGGAGGCGCATGCGGAGACGCTGCGCCAACTGTCCGGGGACGACAGCTGCCGCGTTATCGTGCTGGCCAGTGCGGTCCCGGGCTACTACAGCGTCGGCGCGGATCTGGCTGTCTTCAACGGTTTCACAGCCGACGACATGGCGCGCTGGGTCGATCTCTGCCATGCGACCGTCCGTACTATACTCGAAGCCCCCAAACCGGTGATTGCCGCCATCAATGGCGTGGCCGTCGGCGGCGGGCTTGAGTTCACCTACCACGCAGACATCCGCTTCGCGGCGAGCGATGCCCGGTTGGGGCAGCCGGAAATCTCCATCGGCTTCATCCCGCCCTGTGGCGCCACCGTTGCGCTGTCAAAGCTCATCGGGCGCGGCAGGGCCATGCGGTTTCTGTACGACGGCGCCTTGCACACCGCCAGTGATGCGTTGGAACTCGGCATCGTTGATGAACTGGTCGAGACAAGCCGACTGCACGAACATGTTCAGGCTTACGCGGCCGGACTTGCTGAAAAGTCCGCCGACGGCCTCGCCGCGATCCGGCAGACAATTAACGCCGCACAATGGGCAGGCTTCGACGAAGCCATGGCGGCCGAGAAAGCCGAAGCCGTGCGGCTCTCCCAGACCGATGCGTTCAAGACCGGCGTCGAAGCGTTCCTGAAAAAGAACCGCTAGACCCGGAGCGCTTCCCTCGGGTCCATGAACTTGTAGCCAAGATCATCGGCCACGGCGCGGTAGGTGATGTTGCCCTTGTGCACATTGAGGCCTGCAAGCAGGTGCTCATCGGCAGCCAGGGCCTCGCGCCAGCCGTGATTCGCCAGCGCCAGAGTGAAGGGCAGTGTCACGTTGTTGAGCGCGTGGGTCGAGGTCTTCGGCACGCCGCCCGGCATGTTGGCGACGCAGTAGTGAATGACGTCGTCAACCACATAGACGGGATCATCATGGGTCGTGGCCTTCGAGGTCTCGGCACAGCCTCCCTGGTCGATCGCCACATCGACGATCACGGAGCCCGGTTTCATGGTCTTGACCAGATCTGCCGTGATCAGCTTGGGCGCTGCGGCGCCCGGGATGAGCACGCCGCCGATGACGAGGTCGGCCTCGGCCAGATGACGCTCAATCGCATCGCGGGTCGAGTAAACCGTATTGAGGGGCCGGTCGAACTGCTGCCAGCACTGGCGCAGCACGTCCACGTTCTTGTCGATGACCCAGGTGTCGGCCCCCATGCCGAGCGCGATGTGGATGGCGTGACGCCCGACCATGCCGCCGCCGAGCACGACCACCTTTGCCGGATCAACACCAGGCACGCCGCCAAGCAGCACACCGTGGCCGCCATGCGCTTTCTCCAGATAGTATGCACCCGCCTGGATCGAGAGGCGGCCAGCGACTTCCGACATCGGCGCCAGCAGGGGCAGCCCTCCTGTCCGCCCCGTGACGGTCTCGTAGGCGATGCAGGTCGCGCCGCTCTCCACAAGGTCTCTGGTCTGGTCCGGGTCTGGTGCCAGATGAAGATAGGTGAACAGCACCTGGCCTTCCGAAAGCATGGCGCGCTCGGATGCCTGGGGCTCTTTCACCTTCACGATCATTTCTGCATTGTCGAAGATCTCGGCCGCGGTACTGACGACCTCCGCCCCCGCGGTTTCGTAGGCTGCATCGTCCATACCTATGCCGGCACCACAGCCGGTTTCCACGATCACCTTGTGTCCGGCAGCGACCACTTCACGGACGGATGTCGGCGTCATACCGACACGGAATTCCTTGACCTTGATTTCCTTGGGCACACCGACCAGCATCGGCCTTCTCCTCGAATGTAGTGTGGGGAGCACCGGGGCCGCCTTTGCGGCGCCGCATGCTTGTGCTTCCATACGCTCAACTTTGGTACCATGATAGGTCCTGTATCGGCCAGATGAGTGATCCAGATTTCAACCAGCCGGAAAGGCCTCGTTTCGGGCGCTGGTGGTACGGTCTCACCATTCTCGCCGCGCTATTGCCAGGCTGCCAGCAAGCTGCAGCGAGCCCGGATCCACCGCCGCTGACCGGTGTGGCGGACGGCACGCAGCATCCGTGGAGCGCCATCGGGCGCGTGAACGTGGGCGGGTTCCGCTCGCGGCAGACCTGCACCGGGACACTGATATCACCCCGGCATGTCCTCACAGCCGCCCACTGCCTGTTCGACCCCAGGACCAGTCTCAGCAAGCCGGTCCATCCCAACCGGATCCATTTCGCCGCGGGCTTGAGAGTGGGCGGTGCAAACGCCTATGGGCGCGCAGCCTGCGTCTCGGTTCCACCAGCCTACCGGTTCAGACCGAAGGTCCGACAAAAGGACGCCAGAGACGACATTGCGGTCATTGTCCTGCGCGCACCACTGCCGATCGAACCGCTGAAGATTGCTGATGCTGGCATTCTGACATCAGGCAAACCCCTTACGCTTGCCGGTTATGCGCGGCACCGCAGCCAGGTTCTTTCTATACGAAGGGGCTGTCGACTCCCGAAGAAACCGGGAGCCGTCCTTACGCTCACCTGCCCCTCCGTTCAGGGGCAGTCCGGCGGCCCGGTTCTGATCCGTCAGGATCGCACTCAGCAGGTTGCCGGGGTGATTTCGGCACGCGACAGAGGCGGACATACCGTGGCCGTCCCGATCGCGGGCCGCGGAAACCTGGCCAACATCAAATGCCGCAATTGACAAGGGAACCTGCAGCCAACCTAACTGGCGGCTGAAAGAACGGAGGACAGGCAATGTCGACAGTGAAGCTTCTAAGTGATGAGGAAATGGCAGCCGATCCGCAGGTTCAGGCGGTCATTGACGATATCAAGCGCACCCGGAACACGGAGTTCATCAACAATTTCTGGCGCGGCCTTGCCAATCATCCCGACCTTCTCGAAACCACATGGAACCGGCTGAAGCAGGTGATGGCCCCGGGCGGCGCACTCGACCCGCTCACCAAGGAGCTCATCTACATCGCAGTCTCGATCACCAACAGTTGTGAGTACTGCATACACTCCCACACGGCTTCCGCCCGGGCCAAGGGCATGACCGGTGCGCAATACCAGGAGTTCCTCGCGGTCGTCGGCATGGCGCACCAGACCAACGGCTTGGTGACCGGCATGCAGATCACGGCAGATGAGGAGTTTCAGAACTGAGGCACGGCCCTCATGCAGATACGGTTACCGGAACGGGATACTTCCTCAATTCCGAAGTAATCTGCCGAAGCGCTTCGCGATCACCTTCCAGGCGCAAGTCGACACTGATCCGGCCCGCCTTGTCCAGAGAAGCGCTGACGCCCAGCAACCGCAAATCCCCATGCGCGTCAATGAGGCTCCCAGCACCCGCCCGGACGGCCGCCTCAGAGGCCATCCTCCGGAGCTCAGGCTTGAAGATCTTGCCGACATTGGTCTGCGGCATGGCCTCAAGGACGGTTACCGACTTCGGTCTCGCCGGGCGTTCGTCCACACGTCCGGAGGCAAACTCGAGGAGTTCGTCCGCACCGGCATCTGCGCCGGCCTTCAGTGTCACAAAAGCGACGGGCAGTTCGCCGGCATAAGGGTCCGGAGCACCGACTGCAGCGCACAGATCGACGGCAGGATGGGCATCAAGGACGTCCTCAATCATCTTCGGATCGATGTTGTGGCCGCTTCTGATGATCAGGTCCTTCGCCCGGCCGGTAAGGTTCACGCGGCCTTCCGCATCCAGAAAGCCGAGATCGCCGGTGATCAGCCAGCCGTCCTCTGTGAAGCTGCTGCGGGTCGCCTCGCAATCGAGATACCCGGGGAAAACGTTTGGGGCACGGACCAGCACCAGGCCCACCTGCCCAGGCGGCATGTCCTCAGCAGCCGGCGCACCAGAGGCATCCACCGAGGCAATCCTGACCCGGCAGAACGGTACTGGAAACCCGACGCAGCCCGCCGGCGCCACGACACCAGGGGGCGTGATCGAGGTTATGCCGGCCGTCTCCGTCATCCCCAGGCTCTCGTGCACGTGCAGCCCAAACAGGTCTTCGAAGCGTTCTCCAAGCTCAGGCGGCAGGGGAGCGGCGCCGGTCCGACAGTATGCGACGCTTGAGATATCGGCGCCATCCAGTGGCACCTGCGCCAGTGCCGCCAGAACAGTCGGCACGCCTGAGACCACCGTTGTCTTGTGCCTGTCCACCACCCGGCTGATGCGCAACCCGGACCTTATCCGGAACTATTGGAAGCTGGTGGACAGGCACAAGACAACGGTGGTCTCAGGCGTGCCGACTGTTCTGGCGGCACTGGCGCAGGTGCCACTGGATGGCGCCGATATCTCA
>JBCCEL010000287.1:0-7482 GCA_039030315.1 Pseudomonadota bacterium | reverse complement strand
CTTCCAGGGGGATACCCGGCCGGACCCCGGCATGGGCGAAGAAGTAGTCCCCGAAGGAGACCGACAGCGGCAGGGTTTCAAGGAAGCTCTTCTGGTCAGCCGGAAAGTTGGCTGCGAACTCTGGCCGGGCGGTCCGGCAGTCCTCCTCGGTCAATGGCTGGTCCACATCGACGCCATAGGCGCTCAGCGTATCGAGGCCTCCGAAGCGGCTCCATCGCATGAGAAATTCCGGCTCTTTGAGATACCGCAGCAAAGATTTCTCATGGTTCCCGCTCAGGCAGATGCGCTCATGTGCTGCCGGGGCGTGGTGCATTAGATGATCCAGCACTTCGGACGGCTGCGGTCCCCGGTCGATATAGTCGCCGAGAAAGACCTCGATCGCCCGCTCGCACGGATGGGCCGCCATGTGCGTTGAGATCTTCTGGTGCATCTGCTGGAGCAGGCTGTAGTGGCCGTGGATATCGCCGATCGCATAGATGCGTAGTCCGGGGTCGAGCCGGCGCACTTTGTCGAACGCAAAGCGTGGAATTGTCTGGAGCATGACCAGACAGATAGGGGACGGCAATGTTCGCCGCAAGACCGGCATGATGGCCATTGCCAGCGTTTTCCGGATGCTGGTAGTCATGCGTTTTCGCGAATGAGGAAAGCGCGCCTGCCCATGCCCCAGTTCATTGAAGTCACCCGCGATGGCCATGTGCTTGAGGTGAAGCTCAGCAAGCCGAAGGTCAATGCCATAGACGAGGTCATGAGCCGGGAGATGGGGGAGGCCTTCGCCGAACTGCGCGATGATCCGGACCTGCGCGTCGGCATCCTCACGGCGGCCGGAGACAGGATCTTCTCGGCAGGCTGGGATCTGAAGGCGCTGGACCGCGGCGAGACCACGCTCGACAACTGGTGGGAGACCGGCGAGTACGGTGATGGCGGTTTCGCCGCTCTGACGGAAAACTGGACCCTCAACAAGCCGGTGATCGTGGCGCTCAACGGCATGGCCATCGGCGGCGGTTTTGAGCTGGCCGTGGCAGGTGACCTGATCATCGCCGCGGATCATGTGGAGTTCGGTCTGCCGGAAATGCCGCTGGGCATGGTGCCGGATGCCGGGGCCATCCAGCGCCTTCCGCGCCGGATCCCCTACAACATCGCCATGGAAATGTTTCTGCTGGGCCGGCGCATGACCGCAGCCGAAGCCGCAGGTTACGGGCTGGTCAACAAGGTGGTGCCCGGGGACCGGCTGATGGAAGCCGCCCGCGAATGGGCCAGGCAGCTGGCGAAGGCGGCCCCGCTCGCGCTGCAGACGGTCAAGGAGGTTTTGCGGGCCATCGAGGGCGTTCCCCTGGAGCAGGCCTTCCTCAAGATGCGGACGGATGATCTGCCGGTCTACCGGGCCATGTTGAAATCGGATGACGCCGCCGAAGGTGTCCGCGCCTTTGTCGAGAAGCGCGAACCGGTTTTCAGGGGGCGCTGAGATGGCACGGCCGGCACCGGATCAGGTAAAGACTGTCGCGAGCATCGGCGCAGGGCCCATTGGGGCCGGCTGGGCCGCTCATTTTCTGGCGCGCGGTTATGATGTCACCGCCTACATTCATGATGCTTCGGAGGAGGGCGCGTTCCGCAAGATCCTCGATACTGGCTGGGTCAGCCTTGAAGGCCTTGGCCTTGCCGAAGGAGCATCTAAGGATCGCCTCACCCTGGTGACGGATCTGGAAGTTGCGGTGTCTGCGGCGGACTTCGTGCAGGAGAGCGCGCCGGAGCGCCTGGAGCTGAAGCAGGATCTCTACGCCCGGCTGAGCGACCTGGTGCCGGAGGGTGTCGTCATTTCCTCCAGCACCTCCGGGCTCACAATGACCGAGATTCAGAAGACGTGCCCGACGGCAGATCGAACGGTCGTGGGCCATCCCTTCAACCCGCCTTATCTTCTTCCGTTGGTGGAAATTGTCGGCGGCGAGAAATCTTCAGTGGAGGCCGTAGACTGGGCTGCCGCCTTCTACGAGGCTGCCGGAAAGGCGCCGTTGGTGATGAAGAAGGAAATTCCCGGTTTCGTCGCCACCCGGCTGCAGGAGGCCCTCTGGCGCGAAGCGCTGCACATGGTGGCCAACGGCGAGGCAACCCCGGATCAGATCGATACCGCGCTCATCAACGGCCCGGCGCCCCGCATGGCGTTTCAGGGCCAGTGCATGGCCTTCCATGTTGCGTGCGGCGAGGGCGGCATGGCGACCAATCTCGACCAGTTCGGCCCGGCGCTGAAGCTTCCCTGGACCCGTCTTGAAGCGCCGGAACTCACCCAGGAGCTGCGCGACAGGATGGTCGACGGCTGCAACGAGATCGCAGGCGACCGTCACTTCGAGGATATGGCGGCAGCGCGCGACCGGGGGATCGTATCCATTCTGAACGCAATCAAAGAGGCGAAGGCATGAATTATGAAGTGATCGTCACCTGTGCGGTGACCGGGGCCGGCGACACCACGGCCAAACATCCTGGCGTGCCGGTGACGCCGAAAGAGGTGGCCGATGCGGCGATCGAGGCCGCAAAGGCCGGAGCCGCCGTTGCGCATATCCACGTGCGTGACCCGGAGACCGGCAAGGGCTCGCGTGATCCGGAACTCTTCAAGGAGGTGGTCGACCGCGTCCGCTCCAGCGACACGGATGTCGTCATCAACCTGACCGCCGGTATGGGCGGCGACTGGGTGCCCGGCGAGGAGGACCCGTCTCTGCCCGGACCGGGGTCCGACATGATCGGCCCGCTGGAGCGCCTTGCCCATGTGCAGGGGCTCCTGCCGGAGATCTGCAGCCTGGATTGCGGTACCCTCAATTTCGGCAACGGCAACGAGATCTACATCTCCACCCCGCCCTATCTTCGCAAGATGGCGGAGCTCACCAAGGAGTGGGGCGTCAAGCCGGAGCTGGAGGTCTTCGATCTCGGCCACATCCGCTTTGCCAAGGCCATGGTGGCCGAAGGGCTGATTGCCGATCCGCCCATGTTCCAGATCTGCCTGGGCATACCCTGGGGCGCGGACCAGGACGTGGACACCATGAAGGTGATGAAGGACCAACTGCCGGCAGGCGCGAGCTGGGCGAGCTTCGGCATCTCGCGCATGCAGATGCCGATGGCTGCCGTGGCGGTCGCCATGGGCGGTAACGTGCGGGTGGGCCTTGAGGACAATCTCTATCTCGACCGCGGCGTGCTAGCATCGAACGGGCAGCTGGTGGAACGTGTCATCGAGATCATTGAGCGCATGGGCGCCCGTGCGGTCACGCCCCAGGAAGCGCGGCAGAAACTGGCCCTGCGCGGCGCATGAGCCCTGAACGCCGCCGCAACTTCCAGCGGCTGCTGCGGCCGCGGCATGTGGCCCTGATCGGGGGACAGGACGCGGTCACCGTCGCCGGTGAGTGCGCGCGGATCGGCTTTGAAGGGAGAATCTGGCCGGTCAATCCCCGGCGCGCCGAGATCGGCGGCCATCCCTGTTTTGCTTCGGTGAGTGATCTTCCAGAAGCTCCTGACGCGGCATTCCTGGCCGTTCCGCGCGAACCCGCGATCGAAGCGTTGCGGGAACTGTCCGCAATGGGGGCAGGTGGCGTGGTGTGTTACACGGCTGGCTTCGGTGAACTGGGGCATGAAGGGCATGAGCTTGAGGATGCACTGATCGAGGCCGCGGGCGACATGGCGCTCGTGGGCCCCAATTGCTACGGCCTCATAAACTATGTTGGCCGCGTGGCTCTCTGGCCCTTTGCCCATGGTGGCTTTGCGCCGGGCTACGGTGCGGCGATTATCACCCAGAGCGGAATGCTGTCGTCTGACCTCACCATGAGCCAGCGTACCGTCCCGCTGGCCTACATGATCTCCGCGGGCAATCAGGCTGTGCTCGCGCTTGAGGATTTTGTGGATGCCCTCTGCGAAGAGGATGAAGTCAGGGCAATCGGCCTGCACATCGAGGGCCTGCAGGATGTCAGCGCCTTTGCGGCTGCAGCGCACAAGGCGCTGGAGGCGGGAAAGCCGATCGTTGCGCTGAAAACGGGCAGCTCCGAGGTCGGCGGCAGGCTGACCGAGAGCCACACCGGCTCGCTCTCCGGCACGGACGAACTCTATTCGGCATTGTTCGACAAGCTCGGCGTCATCCGCGTCCACTCGCCGGCACAGCTTCTGGAAACGCTCAAGTTCCTGACCGTGGCCGGTGTGCCGGCAGGTGCCAAGGTCGCTGGCTTCACCTGTTCCGGGGGCGGCGCTACCATGCTCGCCGATCACGCCGAGAAGGTGGGGCTGGAGTTTTCGCAGCCGACTGAGGCGACGGCGGAAAGACTGAAATCTCTTCTGCCGCACACAGCCACGGTCTCCAACCCTCTGGACTACACGACACCGATCTGGGGAGACCGCGAACGGGTGCCGCCCGTGTTCGAAGCCCATCTGCAGGACGGCTACGATGCGGCCGTGATCGTCCAGGACTACCCGCTGCCCGGGCTGGATGAGAGCAAGCCGTTCTACCTGAACGATGCGCACTCCTTTGTTGAGACCACGAGCCAGGCCGGCATCCCCGCCGCGGTGTGCGCGACGCTGCCGGAGAACCTCGATCGGGAAACCGGGGAATGGCTGGTGACTGCTGGAGTGGCGCCCATGCAGGGCATCAACGAGTGTCTGGACGCTATGTCCGCTGCGGCGTGGTATGGGGCGTATGCCAGCAGTTCAGATAGGTCCCGATGGCTCCCACAAGGAAATCTTGCGAACTCGGAGCAGTCCGAAACATTGCATGAGGGGGCGGGCAAGGAGCTGTTGCGCGCAGCTGGCCTGCATGTCCCGGACGGTGCTGAGTGTTCAGGCCGTGACGCAGCCGGCCACGCACATGAACTGGGATACCCCGTTGTTCTGAAGATGCTTGGACCCAGACTGCTGCACAAGACCGAGTTCGGCGCCGTCGCCGTCGGCCTGAAGGACAGGCAATCCGTGGACGCGGCGGTTGTGCGTATGGTCGATGACGTGCGTGCGAAAGATCCGCAGGCTGTGACGGACAACTTCCTCGTCGAGAGAATGCAACGAGAGCCGGTAGCCGAGCTGCTTTTGAGCCTGCGCCGTGACCCGCAATTCGGACTGGCGCTCACCTTGGCAAGTGGCGGCATTCTGGTCGAGCTGGTGAGCGATGCGGCCACTGTCCTCCTCCCGGCCACCGACAGTGAGCTGCGCCAGGCGATTTCGCGGCTAAAGGTGAGCCGGCTGCTTGAGGGTTACCGGAGCAAACCTTCCGGAGATCGCAACGCGATCGTTTCGGAGATTCAGGCACTGGCCGCGCTGATGGCGGACCGTCCTGAAATCGCGGAAATCGAAATCAACCCGCTCTTCGTGTTCGAGAGCGGAGTGTCTGTGGTCGACGTTCTGATGACCAGAGCGGGGTGAGGCGCGGACGCCGCCGCGTCAAATATCCAGGAAATCCAGATAGTCCCATGTCTGCGGCGGCCACACGAACTGGTTCGGCCGGGGGTTGGTGCTCTCCGGCCTGGGCCCCCGCCACTTCGGCGTGTCCCCGGTCTTCTCGTACATGTGCCTGGCGGCCGCGGAGAGCTCCTCTGCGGAGTTCTTCCTGACTTCATAGCTTTCGCCCGCCCGTTTTCTGTCGCGCACGGTCCGGTAGTCCAGCAGGCCTGCCTCGAACAGTTCGCGGTTCCGGAGCTTCTTGCGATCCGGTGTGGTCACCTCGTGGGTCAGGAGCACATGTTCGGTATCGCCCCAGCCGCAAATGGCATCGGACGCATCGACCATCGCGGTCGGGATCTGCATGGACCAGCCGAGCGCGATGGGACCCGAGGGACCTGCAACCATGAACCGGGCCTGGCTCGCTGCGCTGGCCTGAAGCATGAAGGCGTTAGGGATGCGGCTGAGATCGACAAACCTCTTCCGGGCCGGGAAGGCTTCCAGCTCCGGATGACCCAGCAAAACCGCCTGTCCGCCCAAGTCGTCGATGATGTAATCGATGAGTTTTCTCTGGGCGTCAGGGTCGCTGTTGCGCAGCTTGCCGCTGCGTTTGGCAAGATAGGTGCTGGCCCGGTAGTGGATGGCTGCGAACCAGTTTTCCGGATCAAGCCCCAGCTCCACAAGCTGCTTCGACAGGCCCGGTTGCCTGCCCTCAGGCACGCGCAGCGGCACCGGGTTCGGCATGGCGTGCATCCAGCGCGGATTGAGCATCCAGTCGGATGGATAGAAGTCGCAGAAGGAGTTCCAGCTGCCCTTCCGGCCGTCAAGGGCCCTGGCCATGGGGTGCCAGAGCCGGGCATCCGGGATCCAGAAGCGGGCCCATGCGGGTATGTCCCACTTCACCGCTTCGATCCTGTCGGCATTGGGAATGAGGGACATCATTTCCCGGCTGTAGGGGCGCACATCGCGGTAGCGGATGTGGAGCTCGGCGTGGTCGAACTGGGCCTTGATCGTTGCAAGACATGCGAGTTTTGAGGCCATGTCCCCAAGCGATGTCTCGCGCAGCGCTGCCTTGATGACAAATGGCCGCTCAGGTTTGCGGCCGACATCCCAGCAGAGCTCGTTCTCCGACATCTGGTCCCGTCTGAACAACCCCTGCTTCATACCCGCTCTCGTCCATCTGATTCTTTGCCTTGGCACGGCGGCTACGTTATGTGACGAAGAATTCACAGATGAAAGGCGGCTGATTGACACCATGGCGGACTGCTTGATTGTCGGCGGCGATTCCAAACTGAGCAAGGCGATCGCCGGGCGGTTGGCGGACCGCGGCCTGGACGTCATCTCGACCACGAGGCGGTGCGGAGAGGATGCCCGGCCCTTTCTGGACCTTGAGAGCCTTGAAGGCTTGGACCGGCTGCCCGCGGCCGGTTGCATTGCCATTGTCGCCGCTGAATCCCGCTTCGATATCTGCGCGGCCGAGCCTGAACGCACCCACAAGATCAACGTGAGCGCCCCGCAGCAGATTGCGCAGTGGGCGGAAACCATCGGTGCCCGCGTTCTGTTCATTTCCTCAAGCGCGGTCCATGACGGAAGTGTCGCTCATCCCGCCGAAGACGCGCAGGTGAGCCCGGACAGCGTCTACGGCCAGCACAAGTATGAGGCGGAGGGCCTTGTCTCAGGCGCCTGCCGCGATAGCGCAAGCCTCAGGCCGGCCAAGATTATCCACGCCGGCTTTCCGCTGTTCTCCAACTGGCTGGCAGCACTGAAAGCGGGTGAGGAGATCACGCCCTTCTCCGACTACACGGTCGCGCCGGTCTATCTTGATGTCTTCGCAGATGCGGCGGCCGACCTGCTCGTGGCCAGGGGCGAAACCGGCGTCTTCCAGATCTCGTCACAGGACGAAGTCAGCTATGCGGACGTGGCCCGATGGCTGGCCCGCAAGAGCGGAAGTGATGAAAGCCACATCAAGCCTGGATCGGCTTTGGGCAAGATCGGCAACTCGGGCCTCGGCATCAGCGCCCCGGCCATGGTGCAATGCTCCAGGCTCGAGGCCCTGACCGGCCGTGCGATGCCGCGCTGGGAGCAAACCCT
>JBCCEL010000286.1:0-7524 GCA_039030315.1 Pseudomonadota bacterium | reverse complement strand
TGCATAATTGCGCTGCACGACATCAATCTCGCACTGCGTTTCTGTGATCTGATTGCGGTTCTCAAGGACGGCCAGCAGGTCGCGGCGGGCATACCTGAAGATGTGATCCAGCCCGGACTGATAGAAGATGTCTACGCCGTAGCGGTCCGTGTTGAACGCTGCTCGGCTGGCACCCCTTTTGTGCTGGCCGACAAAACAGCGTCTTAACATCTTCTGCCCAACAGCTGTGTTCGGATGGCGTTGTCAGCGCTGACCGGCTCCTCAGTTTGCGTGATTGAAAGATCAAAGAACATTCGCCAGATTTTCAAATGGGAGCCGCTCGTCAAGTTCCGCTTTGAGACGAAGTTCGCGTTGGCATGATTGGCAGCAAAGCGAAGGTTCTAAGCTGCCCCCTCAACAAATCCGGTGGCGGCAAAGAGCGCTTGGGCAAGATCACCAAGAAAGGAGATCGCTGCATCCGAAAGCTGCTGGTCGCTAGCAGGACATCGCGTGCGGTGATGGCGAAGCGCTCACCAGAAAAGGTCGATCTCTGGACGGCGAAGATCATCACGGACAAACCCTTCCGACTGGCGACAACGGCCATGGCCAACAAGGCCGCCGGGATCATCTGGGCGATTGCAGCGAGGAGGAACTCGTCATTGACGCCGGTGGGACCGCGCAAGCGCAGCCGGTCGAACTTCAGGATGGCACTGGGATGGGCGAACAGCATCTCCACTTTCTTGCGCTCATTGCGCGAGACCAGGAACTCTTCTGTCTTGGCGATCTGGCGGGCCTTGTCTCGGGCGGCCTCGTAGATTGAGCGCAGAACCTTGCGCTGGGGATCATTGGGGCAGCATCTCTGTTTGAGATCGCAAGCGTCGCAATCAGCCTTTCTGGCCCGGTAGCGGTAGGTGCCGTCCTTGGGTGGCTTTGCCTTGACCGCCCGGCCAGCGAGCCGGAAGCGTTTGAGTTCGTTGCCGCCAGGACAGATGTAACGGTCACCGGCCTCGTCCCAGGCAAAGTCGCTGCGTGAGAAGATGCCGTCGGTCCGTTCACCCTTCTCGAAGACCGGGATTTGCGGCTCGAGCCCCTTGTCCTCCACCAGCCAGTTCAGCATGGCGGCTGAGCCGTAACCTGTGTCTCCCATAAGCCGCCGGGGCTTGATGCCATGAAGCTTCTCAACCCGCTCAAGCATCCGCTTCGTCACGTTCCGTTCCGCAGGCCGGATGGCCATTGAGCCCTCCACATCCACGATGATGGCATTCGCGCAATCGACAAGATAGTTGAGGGAGTAGGAATAGTAGGCCCGACCGGAGCGGAATGTACGGGTCCAGCGGGACGCCGGGTCGACAGGCGAAAGATACTTGGGAACAGCCTCGGTCGCCGCCCCGAAGGCAGCGTCATCAAGCGTGTCGAAGTACTCTTGAACGGCCCGGCGATGCATCACCTCCGCTGGCAGGCGACGCTCAGACCGGATGCCGAGGCAGTAACCTACGATCAACTTGCGGATCATCAGTTCCGGATCGACCGACGGGCGCCCGATGGAGCTGTAAAACGGCTCTAGGTGCTCACGCACAAAGCCGAAATCGCTGATCCGATCGATTGCCCTAATCAGATGACCTTCGGGAACGTGGCGTTCCATATTGAACTCGTTGAACAGGTTGTCCTGGGTAACCTGCCGGCCGCCCACCAGCGCCGCAACTCCCACAAATTGCTTCAATGACAAACCTGAATCAGCTTCCAACGAACCGTTCAACACCCGACTTTTTCAACACAATCGGGCAATACCGGACATTCCAGTTCACTTATGCGTTCTTGAAAACCGGGCTGCTCTTGGATCGGGCGGAACGATTAAGGTGCCCGTTCTGCGACATCCGGCGCCGGTAGGTTTCTTCACAGATGACCGGGCCGAGAGTTCACACCTGCGACCTAGCTGGACGTGGCTGGCAATATGTCCCATCATGCCCTTCGAACCGGCAGTGTCCATGCGGGCACATTGGAATAACGGAAGATCGGTTCCTACAGATCAAGGGAGTCTCGGAATGTCATCAATCAACTTCAAGAAACTATTGGCTGGTGCTGCTGCCGGGTTGGCCATGCTTGCTTTTTCGGGCGTCGCTGCTCAGGCGGAAACGGAACTCACCGTGTACACCGCCGTTGAGGCAGAAGATCTGAAAAAATATGCAGCCAAGTTTAATGAAGACCACCCTGACATCAAGATCAAATGGGTGCGGGATTCCACGGGCATCGTGACCGCCAAGCTGCTGGCGGAAAAGAATAATCCGCAGGCGGATGTGGTCTGGGGATTAGCTGCCACCTCGCTGCTTCTGTTGAAAAGCGAAGGCATGCTGGAAGCCTACGCTCCGGCCGGCGTCGAAAAACTCGATCCGAAGTTCGTGGACAACTCCAGCCCGCCGACCTGGGTGGGTATGGACGCCTGGGTTGCCTCGGTGTGCTACAACACGGTTGAAGCCGCCAAGCACGACCTGACCCCGCCGAAGACCTGGAAGGACCTGACGGACGCCAAGTACAAGGGTCACGTCATTATGCCGAACCCGAACTCGTCCGGCACCGGCTTCCTGGATGTCTCCAGCTGGCTGCAGATGTTCGGCGAGGAAGGCGGCTGGAAGTACATGGATGCCCTCCACCAGAACATCGCCCGGTACACGCACTCCGGCTCCAAGCCTTGCAAGCTTGCAGCCGCCGGCGAAATCCCGATCGGGGTTTCCTTTGCGTTTCGCGGCGCCAAGTCGAAGGCAGCTGGCGCACCTCTGGAGATCATCGTTCCGGATGAGGGGGTAGGCTGGGATATGGAAGCCACGGCAATCGTTGCCGGAACCTCCAAGCTCGATGCCGCCAAGAAGCTGGTCGACTGGTCAATCACGAAGAAGGCCAACGAAATGTACAATGCCGGTTACGCCGTCGTCGCCATGCCGGGCGTCGCCAAGCCGGTCAAGCATTTCCCGCCGAACCTCCTCGATAAGATGATCAAGAACGACTTCGAGTTTGCTGCCAACAACCGCAAGCGCATCCTGACGGAATGGCAAAAGCGTTACGACTCCAAGTCGGAACCCAAAGGCTAAACAAGAGTTGACCTGAGGATCGGGCCGACGGCGGCGTTCACTCTGGGGCGCCGCCGGCGGCCACCATGCGTGTGGAGCCCTGGCGGGAGGGCAATGGGGTGAAAGATAGCAAACCGAGCGGGCCCTACCTGAGCATCAGGGACCTGACGAAGATGTTCGGCAGCTTTACCGCGCTCAGGGATATCTCGCTGGACATCAATGAGGGAGAATTCGTGTGCTTCCTCGGGCCGTCCGGCTGCGGGAAGACCACGCTCCTGAGGGCGATTGCTGGTCTCGACATCCAGACCTCCGGAACGGTGGTGCAGGGGGGCGAGGACATCTCGGCTCTGCCGCCATCTGAACGGGACTTCGGCATCGTCTTCCAATCCTACGCTCTCTTCCCGAACCTGACGGTCAACCGGAACGTGGCTTACGGGTTGGAGAACGCCGGCGAATCCCGGGACAAGATCAACGGGCGCGTCTCCGATCTATTGAAGCTGGTGGGTCTGCCGGATCAGGGGCCGAAATACCCCGCCCAGCTTTCCGGCGGCCAGCAGCAGCGTGTTGCCCTGGCACGGGCGCTCGCGACATCACCCGGACTGCTTCTGCTTGACGAGCCGTTGTCCGCTCTTGACGCCCAGGTGCGCGTCCATCTCCGCCATGAAATCAAGGCGCTGCAGGACCGGCTCGGGGTCACGACAATCATGGTCACTCACGACCAGGAAGAAGCACTTTCCATGGCCGACCGCATCGTGGTGATGAACCATGGCGTGATCGAACAAGTCGGCACCCCCACAGAAATCTACACTGAACCAGAGACCTTGTTCGTCGCCGACTTTATCGGCGAAATGAACCACCTCGGCGGCCGCATTGGCGGCGACGGCAATGTGAAGACCGGAAAGCTCTCACTCGCGTGCGCGGCAAACGCGCTGACGCAGGATCAGGCGATTGTAGCCACTATCAGACCCGAGGACATCGTGCTGCGCAACGGCAAGTCGGCGGGCAAGGACAAGAACGAGCTTGAAATGACGGTGGAAGAGCTAGAGTTCCTCGGATCCTACTGGCGCGTAGGCCTTTCCAGCCCACTGCTCGAAGAGGATACCTTGTCGGCCAATGTCTCCATAACCCTGGCCCGCACCCTCAAGCTGGAGGAGGGCGGCAAAGTGAGCGCCGAATTGCCCAAGGCCCATATCCGCGCTTTTGCGGCGACCGGCGGGTAACGATCCGATGACCGACGCCGCACAAGCCCTCACGTCGGGCCCGCGCATGCGCGTCAAACCCAAGGTCAGCCGCGATGACTGGCTGATGCGTCTGTTCATGGGTGTGATCGCCATCTATCTGGCGGTTACGCTGGTCTTTCCGCTTTACGCGATGCTTTCCAAGTCATTCTCGACTTACCGGATCGATTTGGGCGCCTATGGTATCCAGATCGACAAGGGCGAGGGCTGGAGCAAAGAAACGACCCTTGGGACACTCAACGCAGAGAGCAATGCCATCAGGGCATCGGAGCTTGCCGCAAGTTCCGATACCAGACTGTCTCCTCTTGCCCTGTTTCCGGATTTCAGCTTCCGCAGCCCGACCAAGTACCGGCTCAAAAACCTCACCCCTGGCGGTGTGTTCCTCTTCGGAAGCGAACGCGTGGCCGGCACGGACTGGCACGAATATTCCAGCAATGACTTCCGCCGAATCAGTCTGCGGCCCGTGAAGGATATCGGCGCGGCGAACTACACCCGCTATTTCTCAACACCCTCACTGTTCTACTCGATCTACAATTCCCTGTTCATCGCAGCCATCAGCACCTTCATCACGGTGCTGATTGCGTTCGGATTTGCATATGCGTTGTCCCGCAGCTGCATGCGCTTCAAAGGCATCTTCCGGTTGATTGCGATGGTGCCGATCCTTGTGCCATCCCTCTTGCCCGGTATCGCTCTGGTCTATCTCTTCGGCAATCAGGGCGTCCTGAAGGGCCTGCTCTTCGGCCACACGATCTACGGGCCCATCGGCATCGTGATCGGCTCGGTGTTCTTCACGCTTCCGCACGCCTTCATCATCATCCAGACGGCCCTCTCGATCTCCGATGCGAGATTGTACGAGGCCGCGGTTAGCCTACGAGCGTCCAGATGGAAGACATTCTGGACGGTGACGATCCCCGGCGCCCGGTATGGCCTGATTTCAGCGGCGTTCGTGGTGTTCAATCTGGTCATCACCGACTTTGGCCTGCCCAAGGTGATCGGCGGCCAGTTCAACGTCCTCGCCGTGGACATCTACAAGCAGGTTATCGGCCAGCAAAACTTCGAGATGGGCGCCGTCGTTTCCGTCGTTCTCCTGGTGCCTGCGCTGCTGGCCTTCACGGTTGACCGGATCGTGCAGCGTCGCCAGGTGGCGCTCCTCACCGCGCGGTCCGTCGCCTATCAGCCCACGCCCAATCCGCGTTTCGACGTGTTGTGCCTGGTGTACTGCATTCTGGTGGCCATCTTTATCCTCGGACTGCTCGGCATGTGCCAGTACGCAGCCCTCATCAAATTCTGGCCCTATAATCTCAGCCTCTCACTCAACAACTACAATTTCGATGTGATGGACGGCGGCGGCTGGGCCTCGTACTGGAACTCCATCAAGCTTGCCTTATGGACGGCCGGTATTGGCACCTGCATCATCTTCACCGGCGCCTACATGGTGGAAAAGATGAACGGGTTTACGGCCGGGCGCGGCCTCTTCCAGCTCTTTGCCATGATGCCCATGGCCATACCCGGCATGGTGCTGGGCCTGGCCTATATCTTCTTTTTCAACGAACCGTCCAACCCGTTCAATTTCCTCTATGGGACGCTGGCGATCCTGGTGGTGTGCACCATCACCCATTTCTATACGGTCGGTCACCTGACTGCGCTCACGGCGCTGAAGCAGATGGACCCGGAATTCGAGGCGGTGTCCGCGTCTCTGAAACAGCCGGTCTGGCGCCTGTTCTCACGCATCACCGTGCCCGTCTGTCTGCCCGCCATTCTCGATATCTCGATCTATGTATTCGTCAACGCCATGACCACGGTCTCTGCCGTAGTGTTCCTCTATAGCCCTGACACAACGCTGGCGTCGGTGGCGGTACTGAACATGGATGACGCCGGCGACATCGCGCCCGCCGCTGCGATGGGCATGATGATTTTCTACACCAATGCGACTGCACGGATCATCCACCTCGTTCTGAGCCGCGGTGTCATGCGGCGGACCCAGGCATGGCGTGCGCGTTAGCAACTGTTCGTTGCAACGAACACATTCCTCTCAATCCAATAGGACCATTGCCTCGACCTCCGAACGCCAATCGCAACCAGATTGTCGCTGATTGTGATCTGATCCCGAGAATCTTCTTCACTCTGAGCTAGAGTTTTCCGCTTGATTTTCCTGGCTGGGAAAGGAGTGGAAGTGATGAAGGCATCGAGGTTTTCGGCCGCGCAGAAGGCGTTCATTTTGAAGCAGGGCGAAGACGGTGTTCGCCCCTGAGACCAACGACCAGACCTGCGCCGGCAGCTTTGACTGCAGCACCTTCCGAGCTGGTACAGGCCAAAAAGTGGACGAGCAGAGCCTGAATAACAATCGTGGACTTCAGCATTCGGCGCGCAAGCTTGCATGGTTCAAACGCATCGGACCAAGCGGTTCGCCTATACCCAACCGGAGCAGTGTCCACAACCACCTGGTCCAGATCTGCCCTCACACAAAGTGCCCTGCCGCCTTTGGCCTGACCACTGAGACGCTGCACCGGCTACATTTCTTCGAGCTCCTCCGGGAGCCTGGCCCACACCGGTGCATCCTGGGTGAACACTTTTTTGGTCGGTTGAAACCTGTCCGGCTCGTCCAGACTTCCTGCCGCGACACTGGTCAACCCGAAAGATGTCACGCCGTAGAGGTTGGAGCCGCATGTGCCGCAGAAGTGCCGTGTGACGGTGCGGCCTTTTCGTGAAGTTCTTTCGTGTCTGGCAGGATGTCCCTGGATCAGTTGAAAGTCCTCTGAACGGACCATCAACCCGGCATACCCGTCGGTTCCGGTGGTGGACAGGCAATCTCGACAAAAGCACATAAGTTGCAGAACGGCCTCGCCGGTAATCTTGTATTTCACTTCGCCGCAAAAACAGCCGCCTTCCAGAGTGTCCGGCATTCGATTACTCCTCTGCTTTCAGGATGAGATACAGTGCCAACGATTGAACCTGGCGGCATCCCGAGGTTCCGGTTTCAATGCTTTCCTGACTGGTCTGCGCCCGAGCTTATCCCATTCTTAATCGGGTTGCTCCCTTGCGTTCGGCAGATGCCTTGCGAACGGGGCCCGAAGGCTTACCAGCTACTTCGCGCGAACTACTCCCATGGGCATTTCGGAGATGCGCTTCATGTCGTGTGTCTCGAACAGGTCCGGCTCCGCAAGGTAATCGAGCATCATGTCCGTTGCATCGCCGCCCCAGAAAACCTGGCCGTCCACCACAAAGGTGGGCACGCCGAAAACGCC
>JBCCEL010000285.1:0-7536 GCA_039030315.1 Pseudomonadota bacterium | reverse complement strand
GTCCGATGACGATGTGCGCGGCGCGCCCGCATTCGCTGACGCCATGGCGGCGTTCGCGGCGTTTTCTGGAAGCCGGGTGCTCATCGGGCACACGGTGGCCTACGATTTGACGGTCCTGCGCCGCGAGCACGAACGCGCCGGCCTGACCTGGACACCGCCACGCGCCCTGTGCACGGCGCTGCTGGACCGGGCCACCGGCTAGATCCTGCCGGGCTATACCATCGAAACGATCTCTGCGTGGCTCGGCATAGAGCTTTCCGGGCGGCACACGGCGCTCGGGGATGCCCGCGTCACCGCCGAGATCTTCCTCAGGCTGGTGCCCCACCTGCGCGCAAACGGCATTCGTACGCTGGCGGAAGCAGAAGCGGCCTGCGAAGGCTTCAGCCATGAGCTGGAGCAGCAGCGCCAAGCCGGCTGGGACCAGAGCCGCCCGCGCGGTGAAAGGGGCCGGATCGGGCCCCTCGCCCGTATCGACAGCTACCCCTACCGGCACCGGGTGCGCGAAGTAATGTCATCGCCGGCAACGATCGTTGCTCCATCGGAGAGCCTCGGCCATGTGCTGGGCCTGTTGATGGAGAGAAAGATCAGCTCGGTGTTCGTCGCACCCGCAGAGAATGAAGCCGCCTACGGCATTGTCACGGAGCGCGATCTTCTTCGCGCGCTGCAAGCCAGGGGTGAAGGCGCGCTCGGGCAGCCAGTCGCCGAGGTGATGAGCGCGCCGCTGGAGAGCGTTGCCGGCGACAGTTTCGCCTACCATGCGCTCGGACGCATGGCGCGACGGGACATCCGCCATCTCGGGGTGGTGGACGGGGACGGGGATCTCGTCGGCGCCCTTACAAGCCGCAACCTCCTGCGGCAGCGGGCACAGGACGCCCTGATCATCTCCGATGGTCTGGAGGCAGCCCAAAGCGCCGAAGAACTTGCCGTGGTCTGGGCCGAACTGCCGGTCATGGCGCGGGCGCTCCTTGACGAACGGGTAGATCCCCGCCACATCGCCGCGATCATCAGCCATGAACTTTGCGGGTTGACCCGCCGCGCAGCGGAGCTCGGCGAACTACGCCTCAAACAGGAGGGCGCGGGCGAACCGCCCTGCTCCTATGCGGTCTTCGTCCTCGGATCCGCAGGACGGGGCGAGAGCCTGCTGGCCATGGACCAGGACAATGGCATCGTCTTTGAGCGCGGCGAGCCGGGTGGTGTGGAAGACCAGTGGTTTGCCAGGCTGGGCAACCATGTCGCCGATACGCTCGATGCGGTCGGGGTCCCCTACTGCAAGGGCGGCATCATGGCTTCACGGCCCGAATGGCGGATGAACACTGCACTTTGGCAGGAGACCATCTCCGGCTGGATGCAGCGTGCAAAGCCGGAAGACCTGCTGAACACGGACATTTTCTTCGACCTCAGGCCGGTGCACGGCGACAAATCCCTCGGGCTAGAGCTCTGGAGAGAGGCCTATGAGATCGGCCATCAGTCGGTGAACTTCCAGCAGCTCCTGACGATGACCTGCGGCGACTTTGCGCCTCCACTCGGCTGGTTCGGCCGCTTGCGGACCGGCGAAGACGGCCGATGCGACCTCAAGGCTGGTGGATTGTTCCCGATCTTGTCGGCAGCGCGCGTGCTCTCCATCCGTCATGATATCCGAAACCATTCCACGCCGGAGAGACTGCAGGGGCTGATCGGACAGCCTGATGTTTCGCGGACCGACATCGACAACGTCACCGAGGCACACAAGCGGATCCTGGGCGCCATTCTGGATCAGCAGCTGCAGGATCTGGAGGACGGAGTGAAGCTGTCGAACAGTATCGACCCTGGACGGCTCTCCAAATCAATGCAGGCGGAAATTCGGTGGGCGATCGAGCAGGTGGAACGTGTTAAGGGATTGCTCGGCGCCCCGATGGCATGGGGCTGACAGAGGTATGGAGAGGTTTCAATGGCAGGACACGACGACGAACTCATCGAGGTCCATCATGAGCGCATAGCGGCCCTCGTGGCCGGCGACCTGGACGCCCTTGATGCAATCGTCGGCGACGACCTGGTGTTCGTGAACGCCAACGGCCGCAGCATGCGCAAGCCCGAGATCTTCGCCGCTTTCAAGGCCGGCACCATGTCAGTGCAGCAGATCGACTCTTCCGACATAGAGGTGCGGCGGTACGGCGACACCGCGATCCTTGCCTACCGCGCGCTCACGACCGTGCAGGACGGGGACAATCTGATCGACGGCCTGACCCAGAACACCTGCGTCTTTGTCCACCGCGACGGCCGCTGGCAAATGGTAAGCCAGCATCAGTGTAGCGTCGCCGCCTAGAACATTCGAACGCTGCCTCGATCTGTTTGCGTTCAAAAAAAGCGGCGAGGGGGACAGTAGCCACCCGTTGAGTTGCGGCTTTCCGGTCCAGTGCTTCCAAAAACATTGTCCTAGGGACAAATGTCGCCATGTTAAAAGTCCCCAACATCCTGATATATGAATGGCGAGCCTGGACCGGCTTCTTGATTAGCAGCCTTGTCGAGGAGCAATGCCGGCTCTGTGCATCGCCCGAAGACGACATTTCACATCTGGAGCCTGCGTTGCGGCCAGGTATCGAGGCGGTACTGTTCCAGATAAATCTGTCAGAATCTGCGAATTTCCCACTGGGCCGGGCAAAACTGATCACTGCCCTGGAAAACAAAGGCATAAAAGTTCTCAACAAAAACATTGACGACATCACAAAAAGAAACCTGCATGTGCTCCTCTCCAAAGCAGGGATATCGACCGCGAAAGCCTCCAAGGCTGGAGACCCGGAGGAAATCCTGTTCGTCAAATCCAATTTGAACTGGGGAGGAGAGGTAGAACACACCCTGTGCCCTTCGCTCCGAGATCACTATGGTCCCGCCTCTTCTGGATCCCGGATCACACAACATGATCAATACTATACGATACGTCGAAAAGATGTTACGAAAGACATCTGGGCTGATCGTTCACTCTTCATAGAGAGATATATAGATAATACCGAAGATGCATTTTACCGGATCTACGGTTGCGGCGCCTCGATTGTTGTTGTTAAAGCCCACGCTCGAGGGCTAATTAAAAAAATCAACAACCATCCGCTGGATATTAACTACTTTTTCGAACGACAAAAAATTATTGAGGAAAAAACGCAGCTTCCAGAATCGCTTCAGAATGTATTGAGAAAATTTCTTACAGATTTTGAGATAGACTATTTTTGTCTGGATATTGTCCATGACACACAAGAATATTTTATAATCGACCTAAATCTCACCCCTTATCTCGGACCTGGCGGCGCCAATCCGGAAGCCTCCGCGTTCCTGATCAGAGGGCTGCGGCGACACTTGAGGAAGCCCAAATCTTGAGCTTCCCTTCCCCTGAAGCGGGTACGAGCAAATCCTCCCGAAAACACGGCGCCTGAAACCTGCTTCTACTTCCACGGGATACCATCCTGAAATCAAAGCGGGATCAGCCTAGAAGACCGTAAAATTTGACGAATTTGGTGATATGAGGCACTGCTGTTCTAATATTTTTCATTACATTCCGAAGTGTGAACTGATCCCAAAAATCTTTTCTGGTTGCCTGATTTCTGAACTCCAAAATCCACAATTCGATCAAATCTTCTGGAACATATGCAAGATTTTGCACCAGTAACTTGCTCTTATCAATCTCTCTTGCCGTATATCCAGCCCCTGCATCCAGAAATTCTGAAAGCTCGCTAAAATACGAAATAAGATAAACACCGTCCTCCTTCATATTCAACTTATTCAACCAGGTTTGAGCCCGGGCATAGTCGAAATTCTGCTCTATCTGACTTGCCAGCAAATCAAGCTGTGCGTCAGGAGCCACGATGGGCAGTGCACCAGCCGAATTGAGAATTGGGATGTAGAAGATGTTTATGTTTCTGCGTTTGTTTTTTGCCGCCGAGGCATCTCCAAACAATTTAAGATATGCGCGTATTGCGCGAAGGCGGCCTGTTCGTCCTGCGTCGCTCCGGGAAGCAAAGAGAAGGTAGCTGTACAAGCCGTATCCGAATTCCTCGGTTCCATTCTCCAGCAGCGGCGCCCTCGCCGTGACTTCAATTTCATGGTTCTCCTCCGCGAAAGCTCCTTTCTTTTGTCCTCGGGCGGGGAGCTTCAGATGGAACGGCAATCCGATAGCCAACAGAGCACGGGCGAAGTTCAGAAACGACTTGCGAGAAATTTTCGCTTCCAACCACTTTCTGTTCACTCTGCACCCTCCCTGTCCGTCTTGAGGGACCGTTGGCGGAGCGACCGGAAGATCCAGATACCCGCAGAGCTTCCCATGCATATTACCAGAAAGAGCGACGCAACGTCGTGAACGCTGAGCGGGTGTTCCGGGAAGGTATTGGAAAGCGCAACGAACAAACCCAACGTCAAAATCACAGATACCAATGCGCCTTTGGCCAGACCGGAAACCAGCCCGCGCAGCCAGTCTTCCGAAGCGGGCGGGTGAACTGTCGGCACGTCAGTCTGGGAACCTGCGGCAGCCGATGAACCAGGACTCTCCGTCAGGCGCCGCAGCATCTGATGGAGCGAGGCTTCGTATTTCGACTCGTCCCTGAAATCTGCATAGAGCTTGTTGCGCAGAAATCCCGGAAGATCACAATCAGCCAGCAGGATGGGCAGGACCTTCACTCGCTGCTGGCTAATCTCATCGTCCAACGCCATTCTGACCTCATGAGTCACCCACGTGGACTTCACCGAGTTTGGTGACAGAACCACGCCGAGATACTCCATGTCATCAATGGCATCTTCGATTTTTGAAACTAGCGAATCTCCTATGAGAATTTCCGCCTCATCGATCCAGACACGAACGCCCGCCACATGGAGATCATTCCCCAGGCGTCTGACGAACTGCTTGTCTTCGTGATTGTGGCTCAGAAATATGCTCGACATGTCGGGCTTGTGTTCTTGGGTAGCCAACTAAAATTGTGAGTTTGCCCGGCCATGACCTAGGTTACTCATCTCCCGAGCGGGCTGTATCTCTCGCCTTGGTTCAGTTTGTCTTGCACCCCAGCCTACACATCATCGCAGACATTGCGGTCCGTTTCCAGCAACATATGGCAGCGGAAATATCCACCTGTTTCCTGGCCTGATCCGGCCCGTCTCGTGATGCGGAAACGGATCCGAATTCCGGCTGCTGTCTGTGCGATAAGCGGTTCCTCCTGCCCGTTTGGTGACGATCAGGCTTGAACAACAAGAACAAGGAGCCAGGTGTGTCCGGGCCGGCTGACGAAATCATTCTGCACAACTATCCGCAATCGCCCGTCGCCGAGAAGGTGCGGGTGGCGCTCGGGATAAAGGGACTCTCGTGGCGCAGCGTCGAGATTCCGCGTCTGCCGCCCAAGCCCATGCTGACCGCGCTGACCGGAGGCTATCGCCGGACGCCGGTCATGCAGATCGGGGCTGACATCTATTGCGACAGCCAGTGCATCCTGCGCGAGCTGGAGCGGCGCCATCCCGAGCCGAGCTTCATGCCAACCGCCGGGGCCGGGCTGATGTGGTGCCTCAGCCGCTGGACCGACGGCGCCCTATTCGATCTGGCGGTGAAGCTTGTGCTGGGGGCCGCGGGCGATGCCCTGCCGGAGGACTTTGCGGCAGACCGGGGACGGCTCTACCTCGGCGAAGACTGGGCGGAGGGCCTGCGCAAGGCCAATGCCGAGCTGCCGCATCTGGTTGCACAAATGCGCGCGCCCCTGGCCTGGCTGGAAGACCAGCTCGCGGATGGCCGGACTTTCCTGCTGGGCGCGCAGCCGGCCGCCATCGACGCGCAGTTCTACTACATGATCTGGTTCCTGCGCGGACGCTGGGCCGGCGGGCCGGCATTGCTGTCGGAGTTTCCAGGCGTCCTCGGCTGGGAAGACGCCGTCCGCGCGCTCGGCCATGGCAGTCACAGCGACATGGCGCCGGAAGACGCCATTGCCAGGGCGCTTGCGTGCGAGCCCTCCGGTGAACGCAGCATCGACGAAAGCGATCCACAGGGGCTGGCAGCGGGACAGGCGGTCACCGTCCGGCCCGATGTCGATGGTGGGGAACAACCTGTCCGCGGGACTGTCCGCTTCGCGAACGCCGAGACGGTTGCGGTGGAGCGCACCGCAGAGGATGTCGGCGCCGTCTGCGTCCACTTCCCCAGAACCGGATACCGCATCGACATTGAATGACGCCCCTGTCTGCGTGCAAATCATGCGGGGAGAGGACGAAAAACATTGCGGATGCCTGACGTTCGGATAACGGATCTGCAGGTTCCAACCGTCCGGGGAGCGCCGAGTGGGCAGGATCATCAAACGCGGGCTCATGGTTGCCGCCGGCCTGTTTGCCCTTTGGGCAGGCATGACCCCCGCGCCTGGGGGCCAGAATGTTCCGGTTCCACGGGCCAAGCCGGACAAGATCGTCAACGCGCCCGTCTTCCAGTTCGCGGCAGAACCGAAGATCAACAAGGGCTTTGCCGGAGTGCTGCTCAGATGCTGGGCGGGCGGCTTCAAGAGAGCCGGCAACTTTCAATTGATGGTTTCGTTGAAGCTCGAAAGGGACGCCAGGCTGGCAGCGCGCCCTTCAAACGCCGCATCGGCTGGTCCATTGCCGTTGCCCGCCGGTGCAAAGGCGTTGTTCGGTCAAGACATCAGGGTAACCGCCAGGGCACCGGATAGTCTCTTCGCTGAGGTTAGCCAGGCGCTTGGCGAGTGCCAGCCTTTCAGCTTTCTCAAACAGGTCAGCTTTGAGAAGTGGAAAGAGTTGACTCTGGTCGTGACCGGCTATGGGGGAAAGGGATGGATCCGGTTCGGCCGTTTCGACGCCCACCCCTTCGAAGCTCTCCGGCAGAAGATCTCCAGCTGCTGGATCGTCAACCGAAAGCAGCTGGCACACCTACAGAAATCCAGGTTCAAAGCTATTCTTGATTTCGCCCTGAACTGGAAAGGCCGTCTTGCCGGACCGCCAAAGGTTGCAAATTCCCGCCAGATCAAATCGGCCCGACAGAAACTGGCGGTCAGGCAGATGCTGCGGGCGGTGAAGAAGTGCCAGCCTTACACAATGTTCCGAAACATTCCGCATGGGGAGCAGAAAAAGGTTCGAGTCAACTTCGTGCTGTCGCCCTGAGCCGTCCAGAACCGCACGACTTGCGCCAAAGACATTAACTGACCGATCCCAAACTCAAACACTCCAATTTTGCCACCATATGGTTATCTCTGCGTGAAATCCAAAATGATTGCACTCTAAGATAGAATAAAAGTGCAAAACTCATTTCCGCGTTGTCAGTGCACGGAAAAAGATACAAAGTGCAGGTGATGCGGGCGGATCCGGGGCGGGGAAAAATCTTCTAAAATTCTTCACGAGTTGTCCAGGATTGCCTGCACCACGCGGAATCACCGAATGGGAGGCAATATTGACCATGTTTTCACAGAAGCAGGGGACACACAAAAGTGCGCGCCGAGCCAGGGCCGGCGCACTGATACGCTGGCTGAGCGGCCTGGGAATGGCCGTGCTGTTTGTGGCCCTTACCGCATTCTCGGCCCCGATAGCGGCGCAGTCGACCGC
>JBCCEL010000284.1:0-7592 GCA_039030315.1 Pseudomonadota bacterium | reverse complement strand
CACGGGAGCCGGGCGGGACAAGATCGCGCTCTACTCGGACGCCGGCGAACCGGACCCGGCCCAGACGGACGGCGCTGAGGGCCGGCAGACCCCGGCCGTTGACCCGGCCACCGCCAATGACGTCGTCGTCGGCGGCCAGGGCAAGGATGTTTATTTCTTCAACCTGCTTCTTAATGCGACGGACGAGGTCAAGGCACAGCACACGCGTGCAGATGGCTCCATCAACTGGCGCGGTGTGGCCGGCGAGAACGATAACCCCCATGATCACTGGGTCGAGGGCATCGGTGATGATGTGGTCAAGGGTTACTCCAACCAGGACGGCGACCAGATCGTCATCCGCGGCCACACAGTTGAGATTGCCAGCATCACCTATGGCGATGATGAAGAAGGTAGTTTCTCTCTCATCACGCTGCGCTCGCAGCAGGGCAATGGCGGAGCCGGCGGTGCCAACACGGCGACCGGCGCCCACGACGAGGACCCACTCGGCAGCATCAAGGTCTATGGCGACAAGGTCACCGAAGACGACATCAACCTGCAGACCAAGAACGTGTTCGACGGCGTCGACAAGCTGGAGACGATAGCACCGTCGCCTGAGGCGACGCCCGCAGCCGAAGAGCCGGCACCTGGCGGTGAAACCTTCTCCGGCGGAAATTTCAGCGAGACCATTCTGCTCGGGTCGGGACAGCAGACTGTTGACGGCAATGCCGGTTCGGACCGCATCATCTCTTACGGGGATGGCGGTGAGCCCGATCCGGCCCAGACCGATGGTGCGGAGGGCCGCGTCAACCCGCCGGTTCCCGACGGATCTGCTGACGACACCATTACCGGTGGCTCCGGCCGGGACATCTTCGAGTTTCGCGCTCTACTCAACGCCAAGCAGCATGTGATCGACGAGTACACCCGCGAGGACGGCACCATCAATTGGCGCGGCGTGGCCGGTGAGAATGATCATGTTCATGACCACTGGGTCCAGGGCTGGGGCCATGAAACCATCCTCGACTACACCAGGGCCGAAGGTGACAAGATCATCATCCGCGGCCACACCGTGGAAGTCGCCGAGATCACTTATGGCGCGGACGAGGGTGGAAGTTTCTCGCTCATTCGCGTCATCAGCCAGCAGGGTGATGGCGGTGCCGGCGGAGCCAACACGGCCACCGGCGCCCATGACGAGGATGAGCTCGGCACCATCAAGGTCTATGGCGACAAGGTCGAACTTGGCGATCTTAAGGTCCAGGCAAATGTCTTTGACGGCATCGATCAGCTTGCCCAGGTCGACAAACTCGCCGGCCTCAACGGCGGCTCTCAGGAAATCGGCAGCCGGACTGATGGCGAGGTGATCGAGACTGCGCCGGCATCAGTGAAGACCTCGGACTATGTCCGGCTCGGGGAAGGCGCCCAGACGGTCAATGCGGGCGCAGGCCGGGACAAGATCACTCTCTATTCGGATGCAGGCGAGCCTGATCCCGCCCAGACCGATGGGGCGATCGGTCGTCAGACCCCTGCGGTCGATCCCGCAACCGCGAACGATGATGTGTCGGGCGGTCAGGGCAAGGACGTTTTCACATTCAACTTCCTGCTCAACGCGACGGACGAGGTGAAGGCCCAGCACACGCGCGCCGACGGCTCCATAAACTGGCGCGGCGTGGCCGGCGAGAACGACAATCCCCATGATCACTGGGTAGAGGGCATTGGCGATGACGTGGTCAGGGACTTTTCCAATCAGGATGGCGACCAGATCGTCCTTCGCGGCCACACCGTGGAGATTGCCGCAATTACCTATGGCGAAGACGAGGGTGGTGACTTCTCCCTGATCACCGTGCGGTCCCAGCAGGGTAACGGCGGCGCCGGCGGCGCCAACACCGAAACCGGCGCCCATGACGAGGATCCGCTCGGCACCATTAAGGTCTACGGCGACAAAGTCACAGAGACGGACATCAAGGTGCAGGCCGCCGGCGTCTTCGACGGGGTCGACAAGCTGGAAACCATCGCCCCGTCCGCGTCTTTGGCTGCGCTCATCGAAGCCCAGGCCATGGCAGTTGCCGCCGAACAGAAAATGGATGGTTCAAACCGCAGCGATACCATCATGCTGGGCAGCGGCCAGCAGGTTGCGGAAGGCGATGCCGGCTGGGACCGGATCATCTCCTACGCCGATGGAGGCGAGCCCGACCCGGCGCAGACAGAAGGTGCGATCGGCCGGGTGAACCCGGCGATCGCGGAGGGTTCCGCCAATGACACGCTGATGGGCGGCACCGGCGGCGACCGCTTCGAATTCCGTGCGCTTCTGAACGCCAAGCAGCATGTGATCGACGAGTATACCCGCGAGGACGGGACCATTAACTGGCGCGGCGTTGCCGGCGAGAACGATCAGGTACACGATCACTGGGTCGAGGGCTGGGGTGACGACACCATCCTCGACTTCTCCAAGGCCGAACGGGACAAGATCATCATCCGCGGCCACACGGTCGAGGTGGCCGCGATTACCTATGGCGAGGACGAGGGCGGCAGTTACTCGCTGGTCCGCGTCATCAGCCAGCAGGGCAATGGCGGTGCCGGCGGCGCCAACACGGCCACGGGCGCTCATGACGAGGATGAATTGGGTACGATCAAGGTCTACGGCGACAAGGTCGAGCTCGACGATCTCACAGTGCAGGCCAAGAACGTCTTTGACGGCATCGACCAACTGGCGGAAGCCAACAAGCGCGCCGATCTGAATGGCGGCAGCCAGGAATTCGGCAGCCGGACCGGCGAAACCATCGATACCGCTCCGGCCCTCATCAAGACGTACGACTATGTCCGCGCTGGCGAAGGGGCCCAGATTGTCAATGCGGGCGCAGGACGCGACACGATTGTCGCGTATTCGGACGCCGGCGAGCCTGATCCGGCGCAGACCGACGGCGCCATCGGCCGCCAGACGGATGCCGTCGACCCGGCCGCGGCGAACGATGAGTTCAGAGGCGGACAGGGCAAGGATCTCTTCCTTTTCAACTTCCTGCTCAACGCGACCGATGAGGTCAAGGCCCAGCACACGCGCGCCGACGGCTCGGTCAACTGGCGGGGAGTGGCGGGCGAAAACGACAATGTCCATGACCACTGGGTCGAGGGCATCGGCAACGACATTGTCTGGGACTACTCGAACCAGGACGGTGACAAGATCATCCTGCGCGGCCACACGGTCGAGATCGCTTCCATCACCTACGGCGAAGACGAGCATGGCGACTTCTCCCTCGTCACCGTGCGGTCCCAGCAGGGCAATGGCGGCGCGGGCGGCGCCAATACGGAAACCGGCGCCCATGACGAGGATCCGCTTGGCACCATCAAGTTCTACGGTGACAAGGTCACCGAGAACGACATCAAGGTCCAGGCAGCTGGTGTCTTCGACGGCGTCGACAAGCTGGAGACCATAGACCAGGCCCCTCAGACCTATGTCACCGCGGACAACGCGCCTGCCGCTCCGGTGACGTTCACCGGCACGGACAACAGCGAAACCTTCGTGGCTGGCGCAGGTCAGCAGACCGTCAATGCCGGCAAGGGCTGGGACCGCATCATCTCCTACGGCGATGACGGCGAGCCGGACCCGGCCCAGACAAACGGGGCAATCGGACGGGTGACGGCTGCTGTTGCGGCAGGGGCGTCTGCGGATATCCTCATTGGCGGCGAAGGGGGCGACCGCTTCGAGTTCCGCGCCCTGCTCAACGCCAAGCAGGAGATTCTGGAACTCCACACCCGCGAAGATGGCACGGTGAACTGGCGCGGTGTCGCCGGAGAAAACGACCAGGTCCACAATCACTGGGTTGAGGGCTGGGGCGATGACGTCATCATGGACTATTCGAAGGACCAGCGTGACAAGATCATCATCCGGGGTCACACGGTCGAGGTGGCATCCATCACCTACGGCGCGGATGATGGCGGAGCCTTTTCCCTCATCACCGTCATCAGCCAGCAGGGCGACGGCGGGGCGGGCGGCATAAACACCGCCACCGGCGCTCATGACGAGGATCCGCTCGGCACCATCAAGGTCTACGGTGACACCGTGACCATGGACGATCTCACTGTTCAGGCGGCGAATGTCTTCGATGGCATCGACCAGCTGCAGCACGCCAATACCTATGCAGCTTACAACGGCGGCTCACAGGAGTTCGGCAGCCGCAACCATGGCGAGGAGGTCAAGAGTGCGCCTGACGCGGTCATGACGAACGACTTCATCAAGGTTGGCGAAGGGGCCCAGATGGTCGATGCCGGAGCCGGGCGGGACAAGATCACCAGCTATTCCGATGGCGGCGAACCTGCTCCGGCCCAGCTTGGTGGCGAAGGGGGTACGGTCAATCCGCCGATTGATCCTGCTCTTGCCGCGGACATTCTCGCCGGCGGCCAGGGCGCGGACACCTTCACGTTCAACTTCCTGCTCAACGCCAAGCAGGAGATCCTGGACAAGCACACCCGTGACGATGGTTCGGTCAACTGGCGCGGCGTGGCCGGTGAGAACGACAATGTCCACGATCACTGGGTTGAAGGCATTGGCAATGACACCGTGCTCGACTACTCCAACCAGGACGGCGACAAGATCATCCTGCGCGGACACACCGTGGAGATTGCCGGGATCGATTATGGCGAGGATGCCCTAGGCGATTTCTCCCTGATTTCGGTCCGATCGCAGCAGGGCGACGGCGGCGGTGCGCATGACGAGGACCACCTTGGCACGGTAAAGGTCTACGGAGATCTCGTGGACGAGGATGATATCATCGTCCAGGCCAAAGGCGTCTTCGACGGGATCGACAAGCTGGACGAGATTCCGGTCAGCCCTGCCTTCACGCCTACCGCCCCGCTGGTGTTCCTGCCGGACGATCCCGAATTGCTGGTGTAGGCTGAACTGCCGGGCGCGGCGGCCAAGCAACTTTCGCGCCCGGCACTCTCATCTCGGTCATCTCAGTCGGACGCGCAACTGCTATTGGCTGGAGGCCTTCCGTGCATTTCGCTCCGCATTGCTGATGATTGTCTGAAGGGAGACTGATTGCAGTGTTGCAGACGTCAGGCGATCCACCTCGCTCAGCACATGCGCCAGCTCTGCCACGGCGCCCGACGTCGCTTTCGAGGTCGATGGCGTTCCGCCTTTGAGAAAGTCTGGTTCGAACAGGCTGATGATATCGAACAGGGTGATCCGGCGCGGGTCGCCGGAAAAGACGCACCCGCCACCCGCACCCCGCGTCGAGCCCACGATATCGGCATGAGAGAGCGTCCGCAGCACCTTTGCCAGATGATGCTGCGAGATCCCGTAGATCTCCGCGAGCTCTCCCGCCGTGACCTGCTGACCTGGCCTGGACGCCAGATGCAATGCCGCCAGAAGGGCGCATTGGGTGGCCTGTTGCAGCTTCATTCCCTAATCCGCCTGCATCTCGAGTTCGATATAGGGACCGGCGGCCATGCCCTGCATTCGGAAGAACGACATCAGCATGTGATTGTCGATGTGGAGCATGGTCCGGACCGTGGTGATGCCCCCATCGCTGAAACTCTGGACGAGAGCATCAAAAAGCTGCTTGGCCACATGGTGTCCCTGATGGTCGATGGCGACATACATCGCCTGGATCCATCCGCAGGGCGGTGAGCCGAACTCCCAGGCCTGCACCGCGCCCAGTGCGCATCCCACAACCTCGCCGTTGCAACGTGCAACCAGGAACGTGGTGTTCGGATCTGTCGTGCTTCGGTCAAAACAGGATAGCCAATAGTCGCGTTTCTCCTGGCCGGTATGATCGGCATCGATCTTGATGATGCCGTCCAGGTCTTCGGCTTCAGCATCTGAGATGCTGAGCCCGTCGGGGAAGCGGTGGGCCTGCGGCGCGCTCATCGAAGGACTCCGGTTCGGAAAACGCAAAGCTGACTGTTAATACGTTTTTTGGTATCAGAATACCAAATTATTCTTTACCCGTCCGATTTGCGTTGCTACGGTCAGGTTTCGGCGCTCATGCGGAGCGGGCGCTTGTGCGAAGCCCGTAACAGAAAATCCCCAATGGCAGACAGCAACGTTCTCGAAAGTGAAGCTGGAGACGGTTGGGTCGGCAAGTCCCTGCTGCGCCGCGAAGACGCTGCCCTGCTCATGGGCGCCGGTCGCTATGCCGATGATGCCCCCGTTGCGGTCGGTACGCTGTACGCCGCAATTGTCCGCTCTCCGGAGGCTCATGCGGAAATCAGGTCGATTGACGCATCGAAGGCGATGGCGCTTCCCGGTGTGAGGCGGGTGCTCACCGGCGAGGAAATCCGCGAGCTGACCAGACCGTTCCTCGTGGTTCTCAAGCAGCCGATCGACCAGTGGAGCCTGGCCGTTGACCGGGTGCGCTATGTCGGCGAGGCGGTGGCGCTTGTCCTGGCTGATGACCGCTACATCGCCGAAGACGGCGCCGACCTTGTGGACGTGGAGTATGAACGTCTGCCGGCGATTATCGATCCGCGCGAAGCGGTGAAGGAAGATGCGTTTCTGATCCACCCGCCGGTGGGGTCGAACGACCTGTCGACCCGCGACTTCACCTACGGCGATCCGGACGCCCAGTTCGAGGCGGCAGATCACGTGGTCAGCCTGAACGTGGAATATCCCCGCAGCTCCTACACGCCGATGGAGTGCTTTGTCGTCGTCGCTGAGTACCTGCCGGGCGATGACAGCTACGATACGTTCGCGAACTTCCAGGGCCCATTCAGCATCCATCCGGTCATGGCGCGGGCTCTGGGTGTGCCGAGTGCGAAACTGCGGTTGCGCACTCCGGCTGACAGCGGCGGCAGCTTCGGCATCAAGCTGTCAGTATTTCCTTATATCGTCCTCATGGCGATTGCCTCGAAAATTGCCGGTCGCCCCGTCAAGTGGACGGAAGACCGTCTTGAGCATCTGGTTGCGGCCAGCACCGGTCCGAACAGGGTCATGGACATCGAGGCGGCTGTTCAATCGGACGGCAGGATCACCGCGCTCCGCATGGAAAACCTGGAGGATTACGGCGCCTTTCTTCGCGCGCCCATGCCGGGCCCGCTCTATCGCATGCATGGGGCCTCGACGGGGGCCTATGACATCCGTCATCTCTTCATGCGCAACCGTGTGGCGGTAACAAATAAGGCCCCTGCCGCTCTCATCCGCGGCTTCGGCGGACCTCAGCTCTATCTGGCGCTGGAACGCCTGATGCAGCGCATTGCGGTGGAGCTGGAGCTTGATCCGCTTGACGTCATCCGCAGAAATCTCATCCCCGCCGGCAAGTTCCCATACAGAACCGCCGCGGGTGCGCTCTACGATTCGGGAGACTATCAGAAAGCTGTCGACCTCACGGTGGGCGACGGCCGGCTCGATGATCTCCTGGCGCGCCGCGATGAAGCGCGCGCGCAAGGCCGGCACTACGGCATCGGGTTTGCGGCCGTCGTGGAGCCCGGCATGTCGAACATGGGGTACCTCAGCACCATCCTTGATCCGGAAACCCGCGAGCGCCAGGGTCCGAAGAACGGTGCCATCTCCATGGCAACGGTGAATGTGGACGCCGTGGGAGCGATCAGCGTCACCGCCGACATCACGGTTCAGGGCCAGGGCCACGCCACTGCGCTCTCCCAGATCGTTGCGGACCGGCTTG
>JBCCEL010000283.1:0-7651 GCA_039030315.1 Pseudomonadota bacterium | reverse complement strand
CAGCATCGGGTCCGGCTCGGCCCGGCTGAAGGATATGAGGAGGGAATCGATTCCCGCCTCCTCCGCGCTCTTTGCGAAATCCTGCCAGCCCGGAATATCCGGATTGCTGGCATCGGAGACGGGCGTGGTCGCCTCCACACGATAACGTGCGGCCGCCTCGGGAGTCTTCGCCACCCATTCGCCGGACTTGGGCAGCATCCAATGGAATCTGAGGCCCATGATCTCCACCCGGTCTTGAGTTCCCCTGAACGAAACGCGCGGCGCAATCTGGTCTCGCCCGCCGCACAGACCCCGAGCGTATAGGCGTGAAATTCCAATGTCAAAATCTCAGGATTTTATTTTGAGTTGCGGCAAAAAATCGAACAACAATTTGGATATGAAGCATTTTCGTCCAAATTCGATCCAATGATTGACCGCCAATCCGATTGTATTGTTTACTGCCGCTGACACGGTGGACGGGCCGCAATCACCGTCGGCGAGTAAGTCGCGATCGAGGGGGCCAGACTTGACGTTCATATCCACGAAAACCGGCCAGTTCCGATATTTCGCCCTCCAACTGGACGATTTCGACTGGCAGGGAAAGGACGTCCTGGATTTTGGCGGCAATATCGGAAATCTCCTTCGCGATCCGGAATGCACCGCCGAAGTCGCCCGCTACACCTGCATTGACGTTGACCGCGAAGCGATCGACAGGGGCAGGGAAAGCTTCCCTGAGGCGACCTGGCTGCACTATGACCGCTATTGCTTCTACTTCAATCCCGGAGGCATGCCCGGCCTCGCTGTCCCGGATCCCGGCCGCACGTTTGACTACATCGTCTGCTACTCCGTCTTCACCAACACGCTCCGGCGCGACATGTTCGATCTGGTGGAGCAGCTGAAGGCCATGCTCAAGCCTTCAGGAAAGCTGGCCTTCACCTTCATCGACCAGCATTTCCATGCCTGGCCGGGCAACTATGCCGGCGACAATCTCATGTGGCGTCTGGAACGGGACAACAAGGAACGACCTGAAATCGACAATGTACGGTTGCACGCCCAGGCCGCCAATTCCAGCTGGTGCACACTCGTCAATGCATCGGAGATCTTCATCGAGACCGAAGAGCTGCCCCGGGTCGACGGCGATCAGCAGCAATCCTGCCACACATACTATACGGCAGAGTACATGCAGTCATTGTTCCCAGGCGCGATCATCAGGCCGCCAGCCAATCAGGAGATGCAGCACTGCTGCATCCTCGCATGAGAACCGATCACGTTCCCCCGAACCCCTAAAAAGACGAAGAGGCCGCATGACATCCACAGCACCCCGCGCATTCAACCGCGAAATGTATCACGGCCATCCGGAGAACGTGTTCTACGGCACGGATGACGGCCACCAGGACGGCTCTTTCGGCGAGTTCAAAACGTTCGAGGACCACTACGCCTCCGTTGCCGATGAGCGCCGCGAGGACATCCACATGATCAGTGTCGTCGGCGGCCTCTACGGGCTCAATCTCATTCCGTTGTGGAAGCCGAAAAGCCTGACCATTTTCGACATCAATCCCATGGCGGTCACCTATTTTGAGGTCATCCGCCGCGTGTTCACAACAAGTGACAGCGCCGAGCAATTCCTCACACGTCTGACCGATGGCGACTATGAAACCTCCTCGGCAGAGGAGGCATTCGTGCAAGAAAACATCTGTCTGAAGCAGAAGGGCGAGTTGCCGCGCGAGCGCGGCTCGACCAAGCGGCCATACGAGCAGAGCTGGAAAATCGCCCTCGACAATTTCGATCTGACCAGGGAGATCCTTTCCGAGCGCCCACTGGACATCCGCACGGTTCCAATGGAGTCTGAGAGCTTCGCCTCCTTCATCCGTGAGCAGAACAATCTGTGGATCTACGGCTCGAACATCACCGAATTTCACTTCTTCGAGCTGGAGTTTGCCGACACCTCGAACGTGGTGGTCAGCCAGATCATCTTCCCCGGCAACGAGCAGATCCTGGACCTTGAGCCCCTGAGCGGCGGGCCGGTGAAAGTGAAGTTCGAAATTCCACTCCTGGCGCACCGCCTCTGACGCGGCCCTGCATTCGATATCCGGCAAAGGGAGGCTCAGGCAGACGTGGGCACATACTTGACGAACGAACATGGCGTCGAGGCGGCCCATCTGGCCGACCTCGCTGAGCCGCGTGATCAGGTCGAGCTCGGACTGAGCGAGTTCGCCGGCACCTGGATAAATGCCGATGCAGCAACGCCAGGCCTGGCAAAGGTCGAGTGCGCGATCGCGGATGGCCGTCTTGCGGTCCGGGCCTTTGGAGCGGGAGAGGACGGTCTTCTGGACTGGGGCGAAGCTCAGGACCTTGAGATTTACGGGACGACCATCGCAGCGAACGAAGGCAACGGCATTTCCGGCCGCTACGTCTTCCCGCATCTGGAAACGGCTTTTCAGGCCAATCTAAAGGGCGGCGTCATGGTAGCCGTCACCTATAACAGGTTCACGGACGGCAGCGGACGCCGGCCCTATTTCATGCGCGAGTTCCTCACGCTGGATGTGGCGCCATGAGCATCAATCCTAGCCGCAGAGCCGACGGAATGTTCGGCATCGCCAAGGAGGCCGGCACACTGCTGGCCGAGCCCTATCTTGGTCTCTGGCTGAACACCGATCCGGCAACGAAGAGGGTGCGCAAGCTCCTGATAGAAACCCACGGAACGGACCTGAGCATCCAGCTTTGGGGCGCCTCGGAAGACGGCTTGGTGGACTGGGGGATCAGACCGGCAGAAGCCTATGTCTGCACTGAAGAGAACGGAGTGGAAGCAGCCTCGGTCTTTGCCAGCTACGACTTCGGCTTCATGTGCTGCGACCTGCAACTGCGTCTCAACAAGGGTATCCTGCCGATGATGAGCTGGAGCCGGTTTCGCGATGACAGCGGCCGCTCCAACACTTATGTGCGCGAGTTCTTTTACCGCGCTGGCGCGGGAGGCACGGACTGATGGCAGGGCAAAACCCGGGCAGTATCGGCTACAGCCGGCTGAGCGAGCAAAACCGGCCCCGTGGACTGGCAGCCGCGCTCGACGCTTCGGCGATCTGCGGCACCTGGTTCAACGCCGACCTCGGAACCCCCTGTCTGCGCAGCGTTGTGGTGACAGAGGCAGCCGGCGAACTGCAGGTGGACCTGGTTGCAGCACACGGAAATCCGGGAGACCTGCCGGTCTGCGTCGGCCGCGGATACATCGACAACTCCGGAAGACCGCAATTTGCCGCGCTCACGGCAACCGGCTCTACCGGCGCTCTGGACATCAGGCTGGAGGGCAACCTGAACGCCGGGCTCCTGGTCCTGTGCTGCTATACCCGCCACCGGGACGGATCGCACCCCGGATGCTTTTCCCGTGAGTACTTCACCAAGGCCGCTTCACCCTGGAGCGGATACGAGGCGGACAAGAACCTGCCTGCAGACCAGCAGCTGTTCCATGGCGTGGACCTGCCGGATGTCCCCGGCACCGGCAGTCTGACCGGCCGCTGGCTGAATGCCGACAGCGGCTCTGATGGTCTGGCGGAGCTTTCTATCGGGAGCGGCGGAGACGGCCTCGAGGTTCAGGTCACGGCCCGCGGCGAGATCGACTGGGGGCAAACCACCGCACCAACATATGCGGATGTCGTTTACGGGAGTGTCGGCGGCGCGGCAGCCAGCGCGCACTTTCAATTCGGTTTTGCCGAATGCCATCTGCAACTGCGCGCAACCAAGGGTGTCATGGTTCTCGCCAGCCACACTCTGTTCACGCCGGAGCAAGACCGACCGCCGGAGTTCATCCGTGAGTTCTTCCACAAAGCCTGAAGGGCTCAATAACGTGGGATAATCTCAACCGGCTCGCCGCTTGCCGCATCGACCACCCAGGGGATCCTGTCCGTGCAGATCTTATGCTCGGCCGCCCAGTCCAGCATGGCTCTTGGCACGGTCTCGACACTCCGGTAACCCCCGAGAAGCTGATGGGTGATCGGATCCGCCTTGGCGAGTACGGCATCGTCGGGCACATCCAGATTGTAGTCAGGTTTCATCCACCGGTAGGAATAGCCATAGATCACGACCTTCGAAGTCCTGTCGGTCAGGTTCCGTGTCGCGCTATGATAGATCCGGTTTTCAAAGAGGAACGCATCGCCCGCCTTGAGCTCAAGATCGCAGGCATCCCGCGGTCCGTACTCGCCGTTGAAGACCGGCAGGGGCTTTCCGGAAACATGACTCTTCGGCGCCAGACTGGTGAGACCGGAGTTCGGACCGTCAAAATCCGTCAGGCAATAGCAGACCTTGATCCCGACCAGGGGAAGCTTGTCGTGCCCGAGATCGGACGTGATGCCGATATCGCGGTGCCAGCCGCGGGCGCCGGGCTCTGTGTCCGGTTCTTCGGGATGCTTGTAAATGATCCCCGCGCTCTGCAGATGGATGTTCGGGCTAAGCAGCTGCACGATGAGCGAGACGGCCGGCCCGTACGCGACCATATCGAAGAAGGCTTCCTCCTGGACGAAGCTCCGGCGCTCCTGCAGGTATTTCTGCTCGCTCTGGTGAATGAAATCGCCGGCCAGTCGGTCGCCCGCTTCGGTCAGCCGGGCGCAGGTGTCCTTGTCGATCAGGTCGCGCAGCACCAACAGGCCATCGCGCTCGAAGGATTGTTTCTGTTCTTCCGTCAGACGGCGAAATTCCACGGGTCCTGTTCTCCCCCGATGTTCAACTCAGGATTAATCTGGCTAACATGCCCGCGCCCACCAACCGGGTCAATATAGTCCCGGTCTGCATTTCACCTTTACTTTGCACTTTGGGGCCGGAAAAACTCTGACGCTTCCGGGTAGCCTACTCTCAGATGATCCAGGATCTCCCCCTGCCGCTCCAGGCCCCAGCCGGGTGTCAGATTGAGATCGATAATGTGAGGAACACCGGCATCGTCCGGAGCAATGTCGATTGCGCCATAACCGACGTCGAGCGCTTCCACGAAACGGGTTGCATTTCGCAAGGCGTCAAGCGGGGCGTCCGCTGGCTCTTCACCGAACTCGAAGAACCAGTTGCGCCGCGGCAGCCCGGGCACCATCTTCTTGATCGGATCGGGGTTTCGGATCTCTGAGAACACGGCCCGGCTCCCGCATCGGTAGAAGCGCCAATGGGCATTGGCCGCATTGGCAACAAAGCGTTCCACCACCAGACGCTCGTCGTTCCAAAGGTCGCTGCCGACGTCCTCCAGCCCGCAGACATAGTACTCGTCATACCCGTTCACGGTGGGGCCGGAGGGCCGGTGCAAGCCCAGCCGGCGCCGCGTGGCTGCCGGCAGCCCGCCCTCCAGCAGGCCGCCGTAGTTGTAGTCTGTTTTCACAATGACCTTCAGCGCCGGATCGAAGTCCTTCTCAACCCGGACATCGGGCAGCCCCAGACTGATGTTCAGGCGCTGAAGATTTGACTTGCGGATATCTGCGACCGTGCCATTGACGACGGCGAACCCAGCGCTTTCGAGCTCCTTGAGAAACGCTGCACGATCCGGGAACCATCGCCGGGCATCGGAGATGTTGATGTGAAAGATGCAAAGGCCCGGCCCGCAAAGCTCGCCGCACTTCAAATCGGGCTGGCTGAGAGGTTCGGACGGAACCACACGGGCATCAGGGTAGAGCCGCCGCAGCAAATAGTCGGGCCTTGTGCCCCAATCGATGATCAGCATGCTCATATCTGCCTGCACCACTTAATGAGCGACAAGTGTGCCCGGATGGGAAGCGCTGAAAGGATGCCAGTCGATCTCCTGCGCCATCAGATCCTCCTCAAGCTGGAAAACACCGGTGTCAGCAACCTCGGCGGTTTTCGGGCTGACGACCGAGGGTGGGTTGTGCCATGCACAGGTTTCGGCAAGCGCTTCCACGAAGTTGAAGGGTGCCGGCGCCAGACCTGCCCGGAAGACCCGGTAGGAGTGCTCGGTGTGGCCGCCCCGCCGGAGCTTCGCGAATGCCGGATGCCAGCCCCCGACGCACTCAAGGGCGTGTGCGGTGAAATAGTTGACCGCGGCGCCGCCGTACATGGCATGCCTTATCATCCTGCCATCAGGGAGTTCGCTGCTCGGCATCTCCTGCGCCAGCCGGCTGTCGTCATGCAGACTGAAATGATGAATGCCGGTGGATCCACTGATCTCCATGTGATCTGAGAACAGGGTGGGCGACAGCACTTCCACATCGTCATCCAGAAAGAAGTAGTGGCTGTATCCCCCGAGCTGCCCGACCACCCGGTTCTTCGAGACACCGACCCCCTCGGAGTGTTCAGCAACAAGCGCACCAACCCCGAGGGCGCGGACCGCTTCAAGGCTCTCCTGGTTTCCCGGCACGGAAAGCCCGTCAATTGCAACAAGCAGATCGGCACATTCCAGATCGCGGATCTTGTCCCGGAGTCCTGCCAGATGGCGCTTCAGGAGATCCGGCCGGCTGCAGGTTGTAACGACAATCAGTGCATCCGCGCCGCCGCTCAGCTTTTCACGGTTAAGTGCTCTGGTAGACACTCAGCCCCCCGGATCTGGCGGACAGATGCGGCACGTCGAGCCGAGCGCCATTGACGGGCTGGCCCGGACAACCGTCCTCCGCCCACCTGACAATCCCCTCCGCATAGCCCGGCAGATAGGTGTCGGGCCAGCGCATCCAGGTGGCCTCCCTCCCGACCGAGCACGTATTGAGTTCCACCACCCATTCCCGGCCGGCTGAATCGACCATGACGTCGACGTTCAGCAAACCCACTCCGTAAGCCATGACATCCCGCCCGAGCCGGCTGAGATCGTCAGCCATGGCGGGGATCTCTCCAAGCTCGCTCGGATCGCTGAAGCTCTTGGGGAATGAGGGATCAAGCACCGAACGGGTATGGAGCCTGCGGCAGCCGATCACGCGGGAATAGAACACATCAACCTTGTGGGTATGCGGACAGCCGTCCAGCACGTGCATGAACACATCGCCATCCGGATCGAACCTGTCCAGCCCCACCGTTCTCTCCGCCGAGACCAGGCGGACACCGCCGCGCGAGTACGACCAGTCTGCCTTGTAGAGAAAATGGGGCGCCTCAAGCCTGTCGAACACGTCCGCAAGTTCGTCCCGCTCAGAGATCGAGCACCAGCGAGGAACCGGGAGCCCCAGCCTGTCTGCAAGAACCAGTCTCTCGCGGCGGTTCAGAGTCCGCTGACCGAAGGCGCGGGCGTCCTTCGGGATGCCGTTCTCGTGCACCGGATCATGCAGTATCAGCGTTGAGCCCGGCTTGGCATCCTCGATCCTGCTGCACCATCCCGCCGCGATATCATCGGCCGCCAGCAGTTCGCAGAGCCTGTCCAGACCTTTGTGGACCCATTCGGACCGTGAAGGATCAACAAACTGTAACTGCAACTTGCCGTTCGGCATTTCACACACTGGCCCCCGTACTCACTGTCCATCCTTCATCGCACGGTTCAGGTCCTCAAGTGCGGTCTGGCAAATCCTGCCGTTCCAGTCGGTCCTGTTCTTGGTCTGCATCCCGTGCGCCTCGAGATATTCCATGATTTGCGCGCGCAACTGAAGAAATCTTTTTGCATTTTCTGCAAGATTTGTACTGGAGATGCTGTTCCGGCTCACGCGCAACCGCGCGCCGGGAACAGGATCCGGCACCACTTCAGCCCCGGCTTTGAGGAGGCGGAACATCAGCTCGT
>JBCCEL010000282.1:0-7655 GCA_039030315.1 Pseudomonadota bacterium | reverse complement strand
CCCATTCGAGGCATCCCGCATGACAGCCGGCGATGTGGGTCCCTGGATCTGGAGCACCCGGGACTTGGGGTCACTTACGGTGATGTCCAGGCCATCGCTGTGCGCAATGAGCCATGTCTCGAATGCCCCATCCGGCTGCACGTACCAGAAGCGCTCCTCGCCCAGCCGGAACAGAATGCCGTCCATGAAGACGCCACCCTGCGGCGTGCAGGCAATGGCGTAGCGTCCCCGGCCCACCTTGAGTGTCGAGATCCGGCGGGCGAAGACCTTCTCCAGCAACTGGAGGGCATCAGGACCGGAGACCTCCACCGGGCGCTCCGGAACATCGTACAAAGCCGCCTTCTGTCTCAGGACCCAGTATTTCTCCTGCGGCTCGTCGCCAAAAAACATCGGGAAGAAGCGGCCGGCATAGACCCCGCGGATTATGCCCTCATGGTCGTAGCATTCCAGATATGGAGATTCCTCAAAGCGCCGCGCGCTGATGGACACCACACCTCTTCCGGCCTTTTTGATGGGATCGTAAGGGGCCATTGAGCTTTCGTCCCTGGCGCTGTCTAGGGAATCGTCCTGTCGATGCCGCGGACAATCTCCTTGTTCTTGTCGAAGAACGGCAGATCGACAATCTCGCAAGGATGCTCCGCACCGTCAGGCAGTCTGAGGGCGAGTTCACGCCCGACCCACTCTCCCGGCGCATCGAACCTCACATAGCCCACACCACAGTCCAGGGTCGGGGAGTGGGTGCCGGCCGTGATGCGGCCGACTTGCCGGTTCCCATCGGTAACGGTGCTGCCCATCCTTGGCGTTGCTTCCGCGCAGGTCAGTCCAAGCAACAGGGTCCGCCGGTCCGCATCGAGCAGCGCCTTCCGGCCCACGAAATCACCCTTGTCCATGTCGATGAACGGGCCCAGCCCCGCCTCGAAGGGGGTCATGGTCATGTCCATATCCGTCATGTTTCCCAGAATGCCCGCCTCGATGCGCCGCGTTGTCAGCGAGCCGGAACTGGAAAACTCCATACCGAACGGCTCACCGGAGGCCATTAGGTGATCCCACAGCGCGCCGTGATCGGTTGCCGCGCCAGCGCAATAGATCTCGAACCCGAGTTCACCGGTGAAGCCGGTGCGCGAGACGTAGACTTCCTGGGCCCCAAGATCGAAGAAGCCCGCATGGAAATAGCCCATGCTCCCGTCGATCGCCCCCGCCGACGCCTTGCTCATGATATCCTGTGAGGCGGGGCCCTGAATCTGGATCACCCGCGAATTCGGATCGGAAATCGTAACGTCGAACCCGCCGCTATGGGCAATCAGCCAGGTCTCCAGCGCTCCATCCGCCTGCACGTACCAGAAGCGATCGGGCCCCAGCCTGAACAGGACCCCGTCCATGAACACACCGCCTTGCGGGGTGCAGGCAATGGTGTACCGGCCGCGGCCCTCTTTCAGGGTCGAGATCGTGCGCGCAAACACCTTTTCAAGGAAGGGCACAGCATCGGGTCCGGACACTTCCACCGGCTTCTCGGGCACGTCATAGATCAGCGCCTTCCGCCGCAGGACCCAGTATTTCTGGATCGGGTCCTCGCCATTGAAGACGGGGAAGAAGCGCCCGGCATAGACGCCCCGGACCAGGTCCGGCCCATCGTAGCGGTCAAGATAGGGCGATTCCTCAAAGCGCCTGGCGCTGACTTTCACGGTGTTCGTGAGATCTGAAAGTTCCTGCCAATTCATAAGCCTTTGCGCTCCGTTCCTGGCTGCCTTCCGTGAAACGTCTGAATTCAGGACGCATCTGTCCTGAAGGGTTCAACCCGACAGCCATAACGCTTTCTGCCGGCTTCAGGAAGCCGCCGGCGGTGGTTTGTTGAGCCGTAAAATGCTTTAACGCTACGACCAGAAGTCAGCGGATGATCAGGTCATGAGTGACAGACGAACCAGAGTGACATCCAGCCATTGGGGGGCGTTCAGGGTCACGACCGAAGACGACCGCATTGTCGCGGTCTCCCGCTTTGAAGCTGATCCGACACCATCAGCGATACCGGATGCGGTGCCCGCCGCCGTCCATCACCGCGACCGCGTGGCCCGGCCATCGATCCGGCGCGGATGGCTGGAAGGCGGACCTGGGCACGCCCGGGAGCGGCGCGGCGCGGATGACTACGTTGAGGTTCCCTGGGACGAAGCGCTGGACATGACCGCGGCCGAACTCGACCGGGTCAGTCGCGAGCACGGCAATGGCGCAGTGTTCGGCGGCTCCTATGGTTGGGCGAGCGCCGGCCGCTTTCATCATGCTCTCAGCCAGGTGCATCGCTTCCTCAATTGCGCCGGCGGCTATGTCTCATCCTTTGCGAGCTACAGCACCGCAGCGGCCCAGGCCATAATTCCCCACATCTTCGGGATGCCCTTCCTGAAGTTCATGTGGGGTGCGAACAACAGCTGGCCGACCATCGCAGAGCACACCGAGCTCCTCGTCATGTTCGGCGGGATCAATCCGAAGAACGCCCAGGTCAGCATGGGTGGCGTGACCAGGCACGAGACGACCAACTGGCTGAAGCGTTTCAGCGAGAGCGGCATGGAACTGGTCAATATCGGCCCGCAGCGCGGCGACGCGCCGGCCGAAGCAGAATGGTTGCCGGCGTTCCCGGGCAGCGACACCGCGCTGATGCTCGCTCTTGCCCACACATTGGAGACTGAGAACCTGCACGATCGGCAGTTCCTGGAGACACATGCCGTCGGATATGAACGCTTTCGTCCCTATCTGATGGGGGAGAGCGACGGACAGCCGAAGACTCCGGACTGGGCGGCGCCGCTCTGTGGGATAGGCCCGGACCGGATCCGGGATCTCGCGCGCAGCATGGCGTCAAAGCGGACGCTGATCACCGTCGCCTGGTCGCTGCAGCGGGCGCAGAACGGCGAACAGCCCTACTGGATGGCCGCTACCCTGGCCGCCATGCTGGGGCAGATCGGTCTCCCCGGCGGAGGCATCGGCTATGGCTATGGCGCAATCGGAGGGATTGGTGTTCCCATCAAGCGCCTTGACGGCATGACCCTGCCGCAGGGTGAAAACAAGGTGAAGGACTTCATCCCGGTTGCCCGCATTGCCGACATGCTTCTCGATCCGGGCGGTGCCTATGACTTCAACGGTCAGGCCCGCGCCTATCCGGACATCCGACTGGTCTACTGGTGCGGCGGCAACCCTTTTCACCATCATCAGGATCTCAACCGCCTGGCGGAAGCCTGGAAGCGGCCCGAGACGATCATCGTGCACGAGCCCTGGTGGACGGCGACAGCGAAGCGCTCCGATATCGTCCTGCCCGCAACAACGCCCTACGAGCGTGACGACATTGGCCGCGCACCGAGCGACCCGTTCCTCTTTCACATGCCGAAGCTGATCAACCCGGTGGGAGAGGCGCGGGACGACTACGACATTTTTGCCGACCTGTCGGCGCGGCTGGGTGTGGGGGAGGCCTTCACCGAGGGCCGCGATGCGGAAGACTGGATGCGCCATCTCTATGACCGCTTCCGCCAGAATGTCTCCGAAGGGGGTGTCGAGACGCCCGGCTATGATGAACTGCGCGACAAGAACTGGGTTGAGCTGCCCGTGTCTGGGCCCGAGTTCGCCGCGGTCCCGTTCGAGGCCTTCCGTGAAGCCCCGGATGCAGCGCCGCTCGGCACGCCGTCGGGCAGGATCGAGATCTTCTCTGAAACCGTTGAGAGCTTCGGCTATGCCGGCCTGCCCGGCCATCCGGTCTGGATTCCGCCGGACGAGTGGCTGGGTGCCGAAGCCGCAAGGGATTACCCGCTTCATCTCGTCTCGCCACAGCCGGCAGACAAGCTGCACAGTCAGCTGGAGGCGGCCCTCGCCGATGTCCCCGACGCGCGGCCGGTGCCGCTTCTCATTTCACACTCCGATGCCGCTGCCCGCGGCATCGGGACGGGTGAAATCGTCCGCGTGTTCAACGGGCGCGGTTCATGCCTTGCCCGGGCCCGGCTGCGCGATGATATCCGAGAGGGCGTTGTCGCCATTCCCACCGGTGCCTGGTACGCCGTTGACGAAAGTGGCGATGACCGGGACGGCAATCCGAATGTGCTTACCCGCGATCTCGGGACATCGAAGATCGGGCAGGGCACGAGTGCCCACACCACGCTGGTTGACGTGAGCAAGCGCGCCTAGCGCGGGGCTCTGATTCAGAGCCGGCCGCGCGATTCACGCCGATGCAAGCCTGGCTTCCAGGGCCTCAAGCGCAGTATCTGCGATACGGCGAATGTTCGCCATGTCAACCGCTTCGCCGGAGGCGCGCAGCTGCTCGCAATGGCCGCTGAGTTCGGCTGCGCCCAGGTTTGCGGCGCAACCCTGGATCAGATGAAGAAGCGGCCGCACCTGTGAGCCGGTGGCCTGCTCAATCGCCACGCCGAGCTGTGCCAGGGCCTCGTCGAGCTCGCCCTTGAACGTTTTCAGGAGCTCACCGAAGAGCTCGGCGCCGAAGTCCTTGAGCATCAGCGCGACGCGGTCCTCGTCGAGCGGGCCGCCTGCCACCGGGGCCGGCGCAAGGTCTAATCGGTGTAGCGGTTGCATGGTCAGACTCTGTGAGTAATTCGACTTGCAGGTATATGCTCTCATTGAGTGAATAAATAATAAATACGCTTATATATAGCATCGTCGGCTGCCATCTGTACGGCGAGGCGCCGGCGCGGTAAAACTCTCGCATATACACCGCGATGCCGGGCGGGTTTCCCATAGGGGTTGAGAGCCGGTATCGCCGCTTGTGGGGATACGGCCAATTCGGACGCGCATTACAAAGTGGTCGATCTGTCTGCGCGCGCTTGTGCTCACGTGCGTGGCCGTTCTTCTGCTCGTTTCCGGCCCTGCAGCGGCGCAGGATCCCAATGCGCCCGAGCCGACCGGCCACTGTACCGAACTCTATTGGCTGTCTCCACACCAGCTCTACGCCCTCCTGAACTCTGACATGCTGGAGGATCTCGCCAAGTCCGAGATCGAGGCGGCCGACGGAGGGCGCCGCAACGCCTTCAGTTGGTGTCTGGCCGGCGAATTGCTGGCGCAGCTCAAGGTGGCCCAACTCGGCGATGCGGAACGGGCCAGCCTTCCACGGTATCGCAAGCGCGTCTGGGACGCATTGGCCTCGCTCGACTTCAACGTTCTTGAGCAGGACGTTTTCAAGGCGGAGTTTATCCTCCGTGTACTGAGTACGAAGTATGGCGATGCCTTCAGCTCGCTGGCGGCAGTGACGGGGCGCGGTGGCCTTGGCTGTACGGATGGCGATTGCACGACCGAACTTGAGCGCCAGGGCGGCACGACCGGGACGCCGGCAGCGCCGGGTGAAGTTGAAGCTGCTGAACCGGAGCGCCCGAAGAAGCCGCTGTTTCCCGGTCTGAACGTCGCCACGCTGCCCCAGACGCCGCAGCAGCCGGGGAGCGACTGCCGTTCGGCCTCCAGCTTCCGGACTTCAACCGACCCGGATGTGCGCAGATTCGCCAAGCAGCTCACCGACCAGCGCATCTGCTACAAGGTGAACAACGTCGTGGAGAACGGTGTGCGCTGGGTGATGCAGCAGTTCGAGAGCACCGCTAAGCCGTCCGGCCCCACGCTCTTCGTGCCGCACGACAATGCGGACACGGCATTCGAGACGGCTGTCTATGCGCTTGAGCGCTATGGCGGGCGCGTGGTCACCATTCACACCGGCGAGACGAGATCCAACGGCCGCACCGACGGCTTGCGCAATTTCGGCGCAAGCGCCGAGCAGATCTCAGGCTGTAGCCAGATGAAGGGCAGCCCGGCACCGGCCTATACCGACTATGTCCTAAACACCATGCCCGCCGGCCAGCCGGTGCTGGTGCTTCTCAACATCCAGGACGGCAACAGCGCAACGCCGGATCTGCCCGGCGCGGTCACGCGGCAGACGGCGGAGGGGTCCGCGGTATCGGCGGATGCGGATGACTTTGCCGCCGTCGCCGGCACCATCGGCTTGCAGGATGATCCGCGGGCGCAGTCCCTGATGAAGGCGCTGACGCAAGCCGGGCTCAATGCCCGCCACCGGACGTTGCCGGGCGGGGTGAGTGACTGCTCGCTCGCCGGCCATGCCGCGGTCCGCGGCCGTCCCTATCTCGGTCTCTATGCCCAGGCCGGCCACGGCACGGAACAGAAGGCCATGCTTGATGCGGTCCTGAACCTCCAGGTGCCCGATGAATAGGCGGCTCCGCCAGATGCCCCGTGCACTGCTTGAACGATCGCTGCGGCGTTGCCTGCGGAGCAGACCTGATCGCCGACCCGGCATCCCGCCTGTTTGAAGCAGCCCAAGCTCTCCGGGATGCACAGAGGCACATTGCTGCAAACAATTGTGTCAGGCCAAGGGGCCGTTTTTGCCCCTATTCAGAAGCTTGGCGCACTAACGGCTCACGACTGAACTTCCTTCGTTATCGCCCTTCAGTCCTCCAAAGGTCTGACGGTTCAGGCCAAGATTGCACCTAGAGCATTTCCCTGATTGTCTGAATCGTTTTGGGATTCCCAAATCATCTGCTTTCTGATTCATCCTTACGACCGGATCAGGAGGCCGGTTGTGATGACACGACCTTATTCGAACGATCTTCGTGAACGCGTTGTTGCAGCGGTTGAGGCGGGGGACAGCTGCCGGACAGTTGCAGCCAGGTTCGGGGTTGCGGTTTCCTCAGTTGTGAAGTGGTCTCAGCGGTTCCGGGCGACGGGTTCGGTTGCGCCGGGCAAGATGGGCGGTCATGTGCGCCCCAAGCTTGAGCCTCACCGGGTTTTTCTGGCCGAACGGATTGCCCAGACGCCACATGTGACCCTGCATGGCCTGAAGGCGGAACTGGCGGCGCGCGGTGTTGAGGTCTCGCACAACACGATCTGGACGTTCCTGCGCCGGGAAGGGCTCAGGTTCAAAAAAAACCGTGTTCGCAGACGAGCAGTCGCGTCCTGACGTTGCCCGCAAACGGCAGCGCTGGAAGGGCTGGCAGCATCGTTTCGACCCGCACCGGCTCGTCTTCATCGATGAGACCTGGATCAAGACCAACATGGCTCCACTGAGAGGCTGGGGTGCCAAAGGCAGACGCCTGCGCAGCTACGCCCCGCACGGACGCTGGCACACGATGACGTTCCTTGGCGCCTTGCGCGCCGATGGACTTGCTGCCCCATACGTCTTCGATGGACCGATCAACGGCATCTGCTTCCTGGCCTACGTCGAACAGCAGCTCGTCCCGGTCTTGAAGCCGGGTGACATCGTCGTCATGGACAATCTTGGAAGCCACAAGGCCAAAGCCATCCGCAGCGCCATCAATGCTGCCGGCGCAAGGCTCTGGTTCCTCCCACCGTACTCGCCCGATCTCAACCCGATCGAGCAAGCCTTCTCAAAGATCAAGCACTGGATGCGTATCGCATCAAAACGCACCGCCGAGGACACCTGGCGCCATCTTGGAAAGCTTCTCGACACGATCACACCAAGAGAATGTGCCAACTACTTCAAAAATGCAGGATACACTTCAGTCAAAACATGAAACGCTCTAGCTGTGAATCCTCAAGAGGTTGTTCCCGGTCAGTCCGAGGCGGCTTATGGGTGGTTTCTTGTTTAGGCTGGAATGGGGCCTGTGCCAATTGTATCTGTGCTGCCACCTCGGCAGGTCTTCCTTTCGTTGCTCTGAGGT
>JBCCEL010000281.1:0-7659 GCA_039030315.1 Pseudomonadota bacterium | reverse complement strand
TCTGCCGTAACCCGGATCCCGTGAAGCCCGCTGTTCAGGCTGCGCACCCGCACCCGGTGTCCCATGGCTTCCAGCTTTGCGCCCAGACCGGCCAGTGAGGTGCCCTTTTCCAGGTCCGTCTTGCCGTTGCGGTTGATGAAGTGAGGCAGGTTGACTGCTTCCTGCATGGAGAGTTTCCAGTCCATCAGGCCGATCATGGATTTCGTGACATAGCCGATGATGCGGCTGCCTCCGGGCGAGCCGACCGCGGCGAACAGCGAGCCGTCCTGGTTGAACACCAGGCTCGGACTCATGGAGGACCGGGGCCGCTTGCCGGGCTGGACCCGGTTGGCAACAGTCATGCCGCCGCGCTCCGGCAGGAAGGAGAAATCCGTGAGCTGGTTGTTCAGCAGGAAGCCTGCCGCCATGAGGTGGGCGCCGAACCCGCCTTCGACCGAACTGGTCATCGAGACCGCATTGCCGTCGTGATCGACGATCGACAGATGCGTCGTGCCGGGACGGGTCGCATCGTCGGCAGCCGCTTTCTTACGCTTTACACCCGGCGGCGTGCCGGCGGCGGCCTCGCCCATTGAGCGTTCCGCGCTTATAAGCGCGCTGCGGGAGCTGAGATAGTCTTCGTTCAGCAGCCCCTCGACCGGGACGTCAACGAAGTCACTGTCCGCCATGTAAACGCCGCGGTCGGCGAACGCCATCCTGCTGGCTTCCGCGATGACGTGCACCGCCTCGACCGAGCCCGGTTTCATGGCAGGGACATCGAATCGTTCGATCATCTTCAGGATCATCAGGCTGGTGAGGCCGCCCGAGGTGGGCGGCGGCATGCCGCAGACCGTATAGGCCCGGTAGGGCGCGCAAACCGGCTTGCGCAGCTTGGCCTCGTAGGCTTTCAGGTCCTCAAGAGTCATGCCCCCGGCGTTCGTCTTGTGTCCGCGGACCGCATCGACGATCGCCTGTGCCACCGGGCCTTCGTAGAACCCTTTGGCGCCCTCACGGGCAATGATGCGCAATGTCCGCGCATATTCAGGATTCTTCAGCAGATGTCCGGCCGTAACCGGTTTGCCGCCGGGATAGAAATAGGGCTTCGTGGTCGGCTGATCGGAGAGCCGTTTGAACCGCGCTACCAGGTAGGCCATTCGCGGGCTCACGCGGAAGCCTTTCTCCGCCAACCCGATCGCAGGCGTGAAGAGCTCCGCCCAGGGCAATTTGCCTTGCGCCTTGTGCGCCCGTTCAAGCATGGCGATGGCGCCTGGGACCCCAACGGCACGCCCGCCGACAACGGCTTGCATGAAGCCCAGGGGCTGGCCGCCTGCGTTGAGGAACAGCTCTGGCGTTGCCGCGGCCGGCGCCTTTTCCCGTCCGTCATAGGCGGCGATCTCTCCGGTCCCGGCCTTGCGTGCCAGCATGAACGCTCCGCCGCCAATGCCAGAGGATTGCGGCTCCACCAGCGTCAGGACCATTTGTGCGGCAATGGCCGCATCGACGGCGCTGCCGCCCTTCTTGATCATGGCGGCCGCGGCTTCCGAAGCGTGCTTGTTGGCGGTTGCGACCATGGCTTCGGCCAGGGCGAGCTCCGGCCTATGAACGATCAGGATGAAGGTGAGAGCAAGTGCGAGGAGTGTTTTCATGACGCAAACCTAGCCTGCGGGTTTCTGCATGACAATTGACTATCTGCCGCCGCCATCCCAAGAGTCGGCCCGAAAACTTTGGGAGACCGACATGGCGGTAACGGCCGGACCTAGGAACCTGATTACCGATGTGGACGGCATCCGCGTTGGCAATGCCGAGGATGAGGGCGCGCTCTCCGGAGTGACGGTCGTGCTCGCCGGCGAGGGTGCGGTCTCCGGCATCGAAATCCGGGGCGGCGCGCCGGGCACACGGGAGACCGACGTCTCCGACCCTTCCTGTCTGGTCGATGAGATCCACGGCGTGGTTCTGGCCGGGGGCTCGGTGTTCGGCCTTGCCGCGGCCGACGCGGTGACGAAGTGGCTGGCCGCGCGCGGTACCGGCTTTGCCTTCCGCGAGCAGCCCCATGTCTGTCCGATCGTGCAGGCGGCGAACCTCTTCGATCTGACGAATGGCGGCGACAAGGCCTGGGGGGACACGCCGCCCTATCATGACCTGGGGCGGGCGGCCTGTGATGATGCCTCGCAGGACTTTGCTCTTGGCAATGCGGGCGCCGGCCTCGGGGCTTTGGCAGGTGCCTTCAAGGGCGGTCTCGGCAGTGCGTCGGCGAGGTGGGAAGGATTTACGGTTGGGGCGGTTGTCGCCGTCAATCCCTTCGGCAGCCCCGTCAATCCGGCATCGCTCCGCCTCTGGGCCGCCGAGTATGAGCTTGGCGGCGAATTCGGCCTTGCAGTTGAGCGTCCGGCGGGCCTGGTCGGCGCGATGGATCCGGCGGCCGAAACCAAGGCGAGCCGGATTCTGGAGGCGGCCGCTGCCGGTCAGAACACGACGATTGCCGCGGTCGCCACAGATGCTGAACTCACCCCTGCCCAGTGCCGCAGGCTGGCCATCATGGCGGCGGACGGCATGTCACGGGCCATCCGCCCGGTCCACACACCGTTCGACGGGGACGTGGTGTTCACGCTGGCAACGGGCCGCTCGGGCAAACCGGCAGATCCGCTCACCCTCGGTCTGCTTGGAACGGTCGCCGCGGACTGCCTCGCCCGGGCGATCGGACGCGCGGTTTGCGAAGCGGACAGCGTGGCGGGCTGGCCAGGTTACCGGGAACGGCTGGCAACCTGAAACGTCGCGCAGATTTCAACAAAGTCCAGCTTGCCATCCCCGCTCCAAAGGTTTAGGACAACGCGTCTTTTCGGAACGGCTGTTGCCCTCCGTCCAGGACCCGATGCACCGGTAGCTCAGCTGGATAGAGCACCAGACTACGAATCTGGGGGTCGGGGGTTCGAATCCTCCCCGGTGCGCCAATTTTTCCTATAAAATACAACATCTTATAGCGACGATTGGTTCGACCTAGCTTCCGCTTGTTTTGCCGGGGAAGCACGGGGGAAGCACAAGGGGTGATTTCATGCAGTTTCAGCCCTGCCGTTGGACACATTACCCCAATACCTTTTAACCCTTAGGGGAGAATGTAGTGTCCAAGGTGTCCAATCCAGTCCAAACGACATAAAATCAATGGGTTACAGAGGGTGCTTTGGTGTCCATCGCCGTCCAACAAGTGTCCAGATTTGCGCCAAAACGGTCAGCTTACCCCAGTTTGGGTACGCGTTTGCGAGTTGCTGTACAGGGCGAGATGAGCTGATGGGCGAAGCGAACAGACGGCTGCTCTGACCTCAGCCCCGCCTTCCTCTGCCTGAAATTAATTCGGCGGATCCGGACGGAAACTCGAAGCAGCAACGGCGGACCAACTCCCTTCACCTCCAGGTCCTTGATATTGCGCGGATAATTCGAGCGGCAATCTGCGGCTGCAGATCGTCGGCCGGAACGCCACTGGATCGGCCTTGAGAACTCACCTGGGCAGAAAAAAATCTCCGCGTGGCTCCCCCGCCGGTCCGGGGGAGGCGAGGGCTGCAGACTTTTGATACCCCCCTGGGGAAGCTCGCCCTGCATCACTGCGGTTGAGCAGCTCACGATCCTCAGGCCTGGAGCGCTCGCAACTTCTGGCTGCGGTGTCCGCGGCTCCTATGTCACTGAGACCCGCAAGCTTCACACTTTGAACTTGAGGCTTTCAAATTGCACTGTGACTGGCGAGGGTTCGGGGATCGAATTACCCGCAGCCGGATGGCTTCGGAAGGACCCGAAAAGCGGCCCGGCCATCTTGCTGATCTGATCCCGAGAATCTCCTCCACTCTGAGTTAGAGTTTTCCGCTTTGATTTCCTGGCTGGGAAAGGAGTGGAAGCGATGAAGGCATCGAGGTTTTCGGACGCGCAGAAGGCGTTCATTTTGAAGCAGGGCGAGGATGGTGTTCCGGTGGCGGAGATCTGCCGGAAGGCCGGGATCTCGCAAGCGACCTATTTCAATTGGAAGAAGAAGTATGGCGGGCTCTTGCCGGACGAGATGCGCCGGCTGAAGCTGCTGGAGGATGAGAACAACCGGCTCAAGAAGATCGTTGCCGATCTGACCTTGGACCGGGAGATGCTGCAGGATGTGATCAAACGAAAGCTCTGAGGCCTGCGCGCAAGCGCAAGCTGGTGGACGGGATGCGGGCGGACTGGAACGTGTCGATCCGGCGTGCTTGCAGGCTGCTGCAGCTGGACACTTCCAGTTATCAGTACAAATCCCGCCGCCGCGGTCAGGCCGGTCTTGAGAAGAGGATCAAGGAGATCTGCGAGACGCGGGTTCGTTATGGCTATCGCCGTGTCCATGTCCTGCTGCGGCGGGAGGGCTGGCAGATCAACCACAAGCGGACCTACAGGATCTACAAGGAAATGGGCATGCAATTGAGGAACAAGACGCCGAAGAGGCGGGTGAAAGCCAAGCTCAGAGAAGATCGCCAGGAAGCCGTCGGCCCCAATGACATCTGGGCGATGGACTTCGTGCACGATCAGCTCGCCACAGGGCGCCGGCTGCGTATCCTGACCGTGGTGGACATCTTCTCTCGCTATGTCCCGGTACTGGACGCAAGGTTCTCATATCGTGGCGAGGATGTTGTCAGGGCTCTGGATGCGGTGTGCGGTCAGATCGGCTACCCGAGGACCATCCGGGTCGATCAGGGCTCGGAGTTCATCTCCCGGGAGACGGACCTGTGGGCTTACCACAACGGTGTCACCCTGGACTTCTCCAGGCCTGGCAAGCCGACAGACAATGCCTTCATCGAGGCCTTCAATGGTAGATTCCGCGCTGAGTGTCTGAACGCCCACTGGTTCCTGAGCCTTGCGGACACGGCTGAAAAGTTGGAGGATTGGCGCAACTACTACAATGAGGACAGACCCCACAGCGCGATCGGAAACAAGCCACCGATCACGCTCATGAAACCAGGAGACGCAGCCAGCCCGTCATCCTGAAAAAGGCAGAAAACTCTAGCTCCCAGTGTCGGAGAATTTGGGTTCGGTCCAAAACAGGAACAGACTCTACAACTGACTGGCCCGGATCAGGGGGCTGGGTCAGGGGTTTTTTGCCAGGTGTGCTCATCCAAGAGCTACGTGTTTCGTGAGCAAACGGAGTGGTTCGAACCGTTTTATGTCCGGGAAGAGGAAGAATGGCCTCTTTCCAGAGAGGCCAGGATGAGGTGTTTAGGCCGTATCGCACGACTGTCCGTTGAACTGCGCAACGACTGACCGCCAGTTGCCGGCTCGTTTAGATTAATCGCCGTGTCTGGTTGTTTCGGGGCGGTCCGATTTTCGGCTACATCACTAGCGACTTCATCTCAGTTTTTGCGGTCTCGTTTGCGAGCTTGCGAAGCCTCCGCCGGGCAAGCCAGCCCAGGGCTCGCTTGTGTGAGTCGATTACGCGCTCGGCGTTTCCCAGAGCGCGTTGTTTCAAAATCTCGGCACGCTCGGCTGAGCCGTCTGTTGTCGCCGCAAAACCATCTGCGACAGCTGCCATGACCCAGTCCCGGATTTCACTCTCGGTCGGGGTCTGAGGAGCGGTGGATTGATCTGGATGTGACGGCGCATCGCCCATTTGGCCCGGGCCAAAGGTTTGGACTGCAAGCGCATCGATGACGTCACCCAAAGCTTCGCGATCGGGCATGCCGATCAGCCGGCGCCTCGCCTCAACCAGAGCCCGACCTTCCTGGAGATCCTTGGGCATGCTGCTCAGGACATCATTCCAGATGACGAGAGCAGCTTCTTCTATCTCAGATGCCATTCCAGCGTCTCCGCCTCGTTGGAAACGTCAATCTACCAGGCGGCCCCGAAACCAGAGGGAGCCGGCACCCTGAACGGTGTTCTAGTTTCTGCGCCTTTTGCGTTTTTTTGCGCAAAGGACCAGCGCCGGACAGATATCGCCGGATGTGCTCTTGGATGAGCCCGTTTTCCGGATCGATAGATCTTTGCCAAGAGCGAAAGAGGCATAATAAAACTCCGTCACTGTGCCACTGCGGCTGCGTGTCCGGCCACAGGCGCGGCAACGCACTGTTTTCCTGACCTTGCGGGATGGCCTCTCTTGAATGCTCAGAAGAAGTCCTGCTCCTTCCTTGTCGCTCTCCCGGCTGACGCCCGGATAACTGTCCGACACGTAACAAGGCATTGAGACAGACGAGACCTGCTCCTTGGTTTTCGGGTCATGCAATGGAATGGCCACCTTTCGGCCAACACATCGCTGCCTTGAAAGACTTCTGCGAGAGAGCAGATAGGCATCACCCAGAAGATATTCGCCTGACTCCAGGCGACGGACCTTGCGGTTGTTGGCAGACGTTTCAACCAGCCACCGATCGCCATCAATCTTTCGCTCGGCATAAACGCCGCCAAAGCGGGGCGGCTTGCCACGGCGAACGCCGCTATTTCTCGGACCCTCGGCCCGAAAGGCGCGGCGCAATTGACGAGGCTCTGAGAGGATTGTGTCCACATCTCGCAGCGCCTGCCTGTAGGGGCCGTGATTGGACCCTTTTCGAAAACGCTGCGGCAGATTCTGCAGCTTTCTCAGAACGACCCGGAGTGGCACAACGGCTCTTTCGAAGTCTCTCATGTAGTTGCGGCCATCGCCCTTGTGATAGGCGCTGGCGGCCTGACCGCTCTTGTCCGACAGACGGCCAACAGCGTTTTGCAATATTTCCATCGCATCCAGCACACCAGTCAATGTGGTGGCCGGTATCTTGAAGCCATAACTCTTCTGGATGCCGTCTTTCAGACGATCGATTGCTCGCAGGGTCGCAAAGTACTCAGATGCCGTATCGTGCTTCGCGTACCAATGATGCAGATCGGACAGCAGGAGCCGGGCGCCAAGCACGCGAAAAGCGTCAAATTGCATGCCGGCTTTCCACATGGCCTTGGCGCGGCCTTCTCCGATCTGCCGGGCGCCGCGTTTGCTGAAGGAGGCAATGTCGCCATCGAAAAGAAGATCTCGCCAGGAATAGCCGTCCGGCACGTTGAATGACCACTTTCCCTGTCCGAAGAAGACCCCGGAATCTTCCACGATGATGCCCCGGTCGCGGCCGGTGTTCATGCGAAACGCGATCTCGACCTGGTGCAGGTCGATCTGCTCAAGCGCTTCGGTCGGCAAATCGCTGAGACCGATGACTCTGTAAGATGACTTGCCAGGCTCGAAGGAAGGAATGGTGACCTTGCCGCTAAGCGGCCGGAAGCGCATGCGGACGGACACCACGGGGTCACCAACCAAAAGGCCGATGGAGAAGAAGCCCTCGAACCCGATCTGAACTTTCGCGCCCCGCTGGGACTCGATGTTCGGGTTACCTTCGGCCCAGAAGGTTCCGCGGAATCGGAAACCCTTCTTGCGCTTGTCCAGCACGATCTCGTTTGACAGCATCGTGCCCCGGGGTATTTGCGCTTCCGAGGCTGCCGCCCCGGCAAGCAGGGCAACTGCGGAGACCAGGGCAAATATCGATCTGATGATCATTGCAGGAACGCCTCGAATGACCGCTGTTCATTGGCAGATGGCCTGTACGTTTTCCCGTTAGAAACGGTTTCCAGATCGACGAGCCCTTTCTTTGGCCGGACCGGACCTGCCGGCTCGACATCCGGGATGTCCTGTCCGAGTTGAGCGGCCAGACCGCCGGAACCGCCAAAGACAGAAAAACCGCT
>JBCCEL010000280.1:0-7685 GCA_039030315.1 Pseudomonadota bacterium | reverse complement strand
TCCCGCGCGTCCTTCGCGCGCTTTAGCCGGCCGGCGGTCTACCAGCGGGCTTTGATCAGGCTGTTTGAGGAACCGAGCGACAGGTCCGGCCCGGAGGTGCTGTAGATCAGCATCGGGTCACGCGCGCTCAGGTCTTTGGCCGGCGACGTGTTGGTGACTTCGCGGGGATAGGAGCGCGCCGACAAGCCCGACGCATCGAAGCCGCCCAGCCAATGGATCACCATGGCCGCGCCGACAACGATGACGGCAAAGGCGATGATGAACTTTGGATGATCAGCCCACATACGTGAACCTCCAGGAGCGCTTCGTTTTTCTGGTCTTTGAAGTTTTCAAGGGGCGGGAGCCGGCTTGGTACGCAGCATCTTGGACAACTCCTCCGGGCTTGCCGCGACAGTCAACACCGGGAAGAGGTCGAAGCGTTTCTTGATTTTGGGGAAGCTAGCCGATCCGCATTGATAGTTAAAATACATATATGCTATTTTTGTGATAGTCTTGAGCTATCAACGGTGAAACCGGATGCGCCCCACCCTGCGGCAGATGCAGTACCTCATCGCCATCGCGGAGCGCGGCACCTTCCGCAGCGCCGCCTCCGCCATGAACGTGAGCCAGCCGAGCCTGTCGAACCAGATACAGGACATGGAACAGGTGCTGGACACCAGGCTGGTGGAGCGGGGAAGAAACGGCGCTCTCCTGACCCCTGCCGGCGTGGAGGTTGTGCGCTCGGCCCGCGAGATCCTCAACAGTGTTGAAAGGATGAAGGACACGGCGTGGCAGAACAGCGGGCCGCTCGCCGGCCGGATACGCCTCGGCGTCATCCCCTCGATCGGCCCTTACCTCCTGCCTCACGTCACCGGCAAGCTGCACTCGATGTACCCTGACCTGCGCATCAACATCCAGGACCAGCGGACCTCCGTTCTCGACCGGATGCTCGATGAGGGGCGCGTGGATGTGTTGCTGTCCACCCGGGAGGACCACGCCAATACCCATTCCACCAGATTGTTTGTGGAGGATCTTTGGATCTGCGTTGCCCCGGATTCTCCGCTGGCGGCCTCCCGCGGCCCGTTGAGATTGGAGGAACTGGAAGGCCAGCAGTTGCTCAGCATCGGGCCTGGAAACCAGATCAATCTTGCCATCCAGAACCTGGCAAAGCTGTCCGGTGCATTCGTGAGTTCGGAGTATGAAGGCAATGGTCTTGATGCCACGCGCATCATGGCCGCCATGGGAGCCGGCATCGCCGTGCTGCCCAGCCTGTACGCTCTTCAGGAAGCCCGGCGCGACCAGAACCTGTGCGTCAGAAAGATCCAGGATGTGCGCACCTCACGCGAAATTTCGCTGGTCTGGCGCAGCACGTCTCCGATGGCGAGCGACTTTGAGGCCCTCGCCGCCGTCATCAAGGAAGTCGCAGAAACACTGCTTGTGGAGTAGGCGAAAGAGCCGGCTGAAGGCGGGAGCTATTCCCGATTGCGGCGCGGTTTCTTCGGTCCCTCCTCTTTCCGCGCATCCCAGTAGTGCCGGCCGAATTCGGCGCGGGCTATGCCCTCGGCAAACCGCCGCCGGCGGGCCGTCTCCTCATCTTCCTGCGTGGGGGGGTCCCGGTCGGCCCGGCCTTTGCGGGGCCTGTCGTCGTTCTGCATTTCGCTGCTCCATTCTGAAGTCTCGATGACCCGGACAGCGGATGCCGGCCGGCCGGTCTTCAGGGAGCAAAGTGCAGCGCGCGAAGACGCACCTCTCCCGTCAACCGGATCAGAGACGGAATGAAGGCTTGGATTTAGAGGGGAGGAGCGGTGCCACGGGAATAGCGCATATCCTCAATATGGGCGCCGGCCGGCAAAAGTCAACGGACCGGCACCGTCTCCAAACCCCCGGTTAACGCCATCGCGCCATAATTCATGCGCAGTGACGGGAGGACCTCGGGGGAGGGGGAACGTTGGCGAAGCGTATCGCGGGTGGCCGGTTCCGGGGCGGGAGTCTCGACGGGATACCGAATGACATCGTGGATGGCGCTCTGGCGCGCCATCTGTTGCGAAACTCTCTGGATGAGATCGTGGAACGGACGAAAAGGCGGTCGCCTTTGCCGGGCCTCCAGACCTATGTTCTTGAGGTCACGCGGCGATGGCTGGAAGCGTACTGTCTTCGTCCCCAGCGCCGAAGCTCCGAATACCGGCGGCGATATCGGCAGCGGGACGAGTTCAGGGATCTCTCCTCGCGGGATCCAATCTTTCGCGGCGATCTTGAGTTTGGCCTGGCATACGGCCATCCACAATTGATGGTGCGCGCCCTCTGGCCGCCGCAAATGTTCGAGGAAGTCCATGCCAAAATTGCTGCCTTGGCCGCGATGCGCACCGTTGTCGATGCCGATAGTTACGTTTGGATCGACCTCCTGCAACCCTGGCTGCAGGACCACTACGTTGACTTGGGCACCGCCAACGGACTGCTCGACGTGGTGATAACGGACGGGGAGGGCCGTTTTGGCGATCTTACCGCTTCGATCAAGCAGGCATTGGATAAAGAGTACGTCGACTGGCTCAGGCAAAATGTATGGCTTGGCCAAGTGGACGATTTGATGGAGTTTGTCCGGACAGCTCGAGCCGAACGGGTTGTCGGTTTGCTGGAGCCGGAGGTGTTTGTTTGGACCGCATCGCAGCCCAAACCAGATCGGACAACGAAGCACTTGAGACCTTGGAACCTGGTCACGCTAAACGACGTAAGGCGTAAACTCCTTGCGATATGCGAAGGCCTTCTGGCCGAAAAGGTAGGTGAGACAACTCTGCGAGGCCACAAAGCGCTGGCCGCATATCAACGGCTTTTATCCAATTGCGGTAACTCCGCCTCGCTAGTCGTACTAGATCTGTTGGCTGAGCAGATTCCGCGTTCTGGCTACTCCTCGGACATTCTGCTGTACTGGGACGCTCACGCGAGGTTCTTGAGTTTCTTCCCTTACCATCATCATCGGCAGCGATTGCTGGCGCCATTGTTTCAACGGCGCGTTACGTTCGGCAGCCTTCAATGTGCGATGGAAGCACTTGAACCCTTGCTGTATCCAAAGCTCATCTCGCTACCCCCCGATCTCAAGCACATTGCCGATGTGCTCCGTTCGATCGGAAACATGATTGGTCCGTCGCAACTAAGTGAAGGGTCAAATGTTGTCAGTCTGGAGTTGGCATTTCTTGAACGCAGCACTTGGGGACTCTCGGCACGGTTCCTCATTGTTGGCCTTAGCTACGCGTGCGGGCTGCTGTGTTTGTTGCAAGAAGACGAAGTTGATGGCGCACAGTCCGATGTTGAAGCGGCACGAGTGAGCCTCGACAATGCAATTGCAATCTTGCGGACGTGCTTGACCGACTAGCTCGGGGCCTCCCGCCCATGGCAACCTCAAGCGTGTGTCTTCTGGATCAGCGCGCGGATCATGTCTTCCACGGGCTTGTACTCGAAGCCGCCGAATTGCTGGAAACGGATGAGGCCGTTCTTGTCGATCACCGCCATTTCCGGCGTGCCGCTGGTGCGGTAGCGGCGCATGGTGACCGGTACCCGCTGGCCGTCCTCATGGGCATCGATGCCCACGGACATAGTGATGCCCTTTTCCTTCACGTAGTCCCTGAGACGCGAGGGATTCTGGTAGTTGTGACCCTCGAACACCGTATGGATCTTCACCATCACCATACGCCCGGCTTCGATGTCGTTTGCGAAGACCTTCTGCCAATGGTTCATGAGGGGCCCTGAGAACTTGTTGCAGCCCGGGCACCAGAGCTGGAAGAAGTCGATGACAATGACCTTGCCCTGAAGGGTGTCGATGTTGCCGGCGTCCCCGTTGATCCATTCGGTGATGGCCCATTGCGGCGCCTTGCGGATGCCGATGAGGCTTTGCTGGGCGCCCGCGGCCTGCGGGGCGACCAGGGCGCCTGCGGTCAGCGCCAGGAGGGAACGTCTGGAAAGAAGGCTGCGGTCCATGGGCTCGGGTCACCTGTTGGCGGATATCCTCACTACGCATGAGACCGCACGGGGTTCCTCGCGCGCAAACAATATTTTCGTGAGGGAAGGGGCTATTCCTTCGGGGCCAGCAGCCCGGCATCTTCCAGCCGCTTGCGCCTCTGCCGCCGCTTTTCCCGGAAGGCCCGTTCGCGCGCCTGGCGCCGGGCGCGCAGGCGCTGCCTTGCCGCCCGGCCTGCGCCTGCCGCATCGCGGAACCGGTGAACCGCTTGGGAGTTCTGCTGGCGCATCTGCGTGGTCAGATCAGGTAGGCCGAGCCCGCCGCCGGCCGCAGCAGGCATCGCCCACAGAGCAGCCGTCAGTCCAACACAGAAAAGACGGAGCGGTTTCATGCCATTCAGAACGCGCCGGATTCCGCCAAAAATCAAGGGAAAACAGCGGGTATCGAATTTTTTTTGATTTTTTTTGAACCGTTTCGGTCCGGGCCGCGACTGATGTTCCGAACGCCTCATTGGTGGGGCAAGACAAAACACAAAAGGAACAGATCAATGACCATCAAGCTGAACACCCTGAAGACCACCATCCTGACCACCGCCTCTATCGTCATGCTGACCGCCGGCGCCGCAAACGTCGCCCAGGCAGCCTCTGCCAGCGCAACCGACCCCTCCACGGGCATCACCACGACCTCGACGAGCAACGGTGACGGGACCCGGACCGTGACCCGCACCGACGCCAGCGGCAACGTGCTCTCCAGCGAAGTCCGCGGCAAGCCGAAGCCCGACAGTGCCTCGTCGACCAACACCAGGACCGGCGAAACCACGACAGCGACGGACAATGGCGACGGCACCCGCACGGTCGTGAAGACCGACAAGAACGGCAACGTCATCTCCAAGCGCATCTCCGGCGGTGAGCCCACCTTCGCCTCCGGTACCGACAAGAAGACCGGCGTTACGGTCACCACAGTCGGCATCGGCGATGGCAAGCGCATCGTCATCGTCACTGACAAGAAGGGCAATGTGATCGGCACCTATCCCGCAGGCTTCGGGCCGGACTCCGCCTCATCCACAAACACCAAGACCGGCGAGACCACGACAGCCGTGAGCAATGGTGACGGCACCCGCACGGTCACCAAGCGCAACAAGAACAAGAAGGTCACATCGAAGCGCCGCACGGGCAAGAAGTGGACCAAGAAGCAGCTCCGCAAGCGCAAGCTGCGCGCCGCCCGCAAGGCCGCCAAGCGCCGGGCACAGCTCCGCCGGAAAGCCGCAATGCGCCGCAAGCACCGCCGGATCCGCCGCAAGGTCCGCCGTGACCGCCGCAGGGCAGCCGTTGCCTCCGCCGTCGCCACCAGCGTGATGTTCGGTATCATGATGGGCTCGCGCCGCCACCGCAATCACGGCCACTGGGGTCACTAAGACAAGTACACGGCTCCAGACCAGAAACACCCCGCTCTCTGCAAGAGGGCGGGGTTTTCGCGTTGGCGGCCGCTTCTACGCGTCCCAGCGCCAGAAGTCGTTGCCTTCTTTCTCGTAGAACCGCGAGAGCACCATCTTGTGAACCTCGGAGGCGCCGTCGACGAGCTTCGCGCAGCGGGCGTAGCGATAGATCCACTCCAGGATCGTGTCGTTGGAGTAGCCCTTTGCCCCGCACATCTGAATGCCGACATCCGCTGCCTTGTTCAGCACGTCCGCCACATGGATCTTGGCCATGGAGACTTCCTTGCGGGCGCGCGAGCCCCGCTCCAGCTGCCAGGCCGCGTTCATGGTCAGAAGCCGCCCGATATGGATCTCATAGGCGAGATCGCCATACATCATGCGGATCGACTCCTTCTCCCCGAGCTTTTCCCCGAAGGCCTCGCGGGTTGAGGTGTATTCCGATGCCACTTCCATGCAGCGCTTGGCCATGCCGAGCCACCGCATGCAGTGCGTGAGGCGGGCCGGGCCCAGGCGGATCTGGGTGAGGCGCAGGCCGTCACCCTCTTCCATCAGCCGGTGCTCCATGGGGATCTCCAGTCCGTCGAACTCCAGTTCGCAGACCCCGCCATGCTCGTCCGGCCCCATGTTGCCGATGCGCCTGACGATGCGCCAGCCCGGATCGTCCCGATGGAAGAGGAAGGCTGTCAGACCGTTTCGCGGATCATCCGATGTTCTGGCCACGATGATGAAGTGCGAGGCCACGTCGGCGCCGGAGATGTACCACTTGCGCCCGGATATGACATAGCGGTCGTTCCTGGCCTCCGCCCGGGTCAGCATCATCCCGCCAGGGTCGGAACCTGAGCCAGGGTGCGGCTCCGTCATGACGAAGGAAGAACGCACATCGCCGTCAATGATCGGCTGCAGCCACTTGTCCTTCAGTTCCTCGGTTGCCAGGACCTTGTTGAGCACCGACATGTTGCCGTCGTCCGGGGCCTGGCAGTTGAGGATCACCGGTCCGAAGATCGAGCGGGCGGCTTCCTCGTAGAACACCGCCCAGCCCGTCACCGGCAGACCCAGTCCGCCGCGTTCCCTGGGCATTTGCGGCGCCCAGAGACCTGCCGCCTTGGCTTTCTCCCGCATCGGCGCGAGAAGCGAGAGCTTGATATTCTCATACTCGTTGTAGCTTTCCGGATCGCTCTCCAGCGGGATGACCTCGTCGGCAATGAATGTCCGCACCCGCTGACGGAGATCTTCGAGTTCGGGAGATATCGTGAAGTCCATGGGCGGCTCGCTCCGTTGTTCCGGATGTCGTCTTTGATCGGCGAACGGCCCGGCAGATTCAAGGGCGATTTTGGGCAACGGGCCCGCGCCGTTGATTTCTTGCTCTTGAGGTCATGCTGCCGGCATGGGCGTCACAGGCACAGCCTGCTCGCGAACGAGTGGTCGCTGCCCCGGGTTGGCTCGCTCCGCGAGGGGTGTTGCCGGCGAACTCACCCGGACCTGGAAAGTCCCTTCAGGACCCGGCTTGGTGGATGGCCGAAACTTTTCCGGAATGCCGCCGTAAACGCGCTCGCGCTGGAGTAGCCGCAGTCGCGTGCCACCTGACCGACAGACGAGCCCCGCGCAAGATCCTCAAGGGCGTAGTGAAAGCGCACCTGTTGGCGCCAGGCGGCAAATCCCATTCCAAGCTCTGCCTCGCACAGTCTGGCCAGTGTGCGCTCGGAAGCGGCAGCGAGCTCGGACAGATCGGCCAGGCCCCTGGTCTCCCCGGGACATGCGATCACATGCTCACAGACCCGGAGCAGGCGCCGGTCCGAGGGCATGGGTATGCTGAGCTCGAGGGTCCTGCCACGGCACACTTCATCAAGGACGAGCCTTCCCAGCAGTTTCCCCCGCTCGCTCGATTGATAGTTTTCCGGCTCATCGATCAGGGCGCCGATCAGCTCCTTCAGCAGCGCGCTCGGCGTGATCACGACACAAGCGGCCGGCAGGTCCGGATCGGACCGGGGCTCGATATAGAGCGTACGCATCTCGACCGGGCTGCGCATTGAAACCGAATGTATCACGCCTCCGGGCACGTACAGAGCCCGCTCGGGCGGAACGATCCAGCTGTGCCTGTCCGTGCGGACACGCATCGTTCCGGAAGCGGCGTAGAGCAGTTGGTCGCGTCTGTGACTGTGAGGGTCGATCACGAATGCGGACGGGAAATGCTTCTGCATGACGGCGACGGCCACCGGCAGGTGCTGGTAGTCATCGGGGTTGACCGAGCGTTCTGGCATGAGCGCGGACCTGCAGCTGGTTGTGGCGGAAGTTCGACGTAAATTGGCATAACATCGAATGTCG
>JBCCEL010000279.1:0-7688 GCA_039030315.1 Pseudomonadota bacterium | reverse complement strand
TGGACAGGTATCTGGTCAATCCGCGTTGGGTGCGCGGCATTTTCAAAAAGAGTGCGATATGGCTAAGAGCGAAAAGAAAAAGAAGAAGAAAAAGAAGAAAAAACAAAGAGATAACACACTTTTGGGCAGAAGCTTCGTCTTCACCCAGGAGGTGATGGACGATATTCATATCAAGTCCGAGTTGGGGCGCTACCGCATGCGTGGCTTCTCGCTCTTCAAGAAGATCCCGCACTGGGACGACCTGACCTTCATGCCCGGGACGCTGACGCGTTTCGTCATCGAGGGTTATCGCGAGAAGTGTCTGACCAAGACTGTGATCGGCCCAAGGGCCAAGCGTCCGCTGGAACTCGACATTCCGGTCTATGTCACCGGCATGAGCTTCGGCGCCCTGTCGTTCGAGGCCAAGACAGCCCTGGCGCGCGGCGCCACAATGGCCGGCACGGCGACGTGTTCAGGCGAGGGCGGCATGATCCCGGATGAGCGCCGGTATTCGTCCAAGTGGTTCTATCAGAACATTCAGTCGCGTTATGGCTTCAACCCGCACCACCTGCGTCTGGCCGATGGCTGTGAGTTCTTCATCGGCCAGGGCTGTAAGGTTGGTCTTGGCGGCCACCTTATGGGCCAGAAGGTGACTGACCAGGTTGCCGAAATGCGCTCGCTGCCGGCCGGTATCGACCAGCGGTCGCCGGCCCGTCACCCGGACTGGCTCGGCCCGGACGATCTGGCCCTGAAGATCCAGGAAATCCGTGAAGCCACGGACTGGCAGATTCCGATTCAGCTGAAGCTGGGTGCAGCCCGCGTCTACGATGACGTCCGCATGGCGGCCAAGACCGATCCTGACAGCATCTATATCGACGGCATGGAAGGCGGCACCGGCGCCGGTCCGCACCTTGCCACTGAAGAAACCGGTGTTCCCGGCATGGCGGCAATCCGCCAGGCACGGCGCGCCATTGACGATATTGGCAAGCGCGGCGAGATCTCCCTGGTCTATGCCGGCGGGATCCGCAATGGCGGCGATATCGCAAAGGCTCTGGCCCTGGGTGCGGACGCCATCGCTATCGGTCACTCCGTAATGATGGCACTGAACTGCAACAAGGACATTCCGGAATCCGACTACGAGAAGGAAATGGGTGTCGAGGCAGGGCGCTGCTATCACTGCCATACCGGACGCTGCCCGGTGGGAGTGGCGACCCAGGATCCGGAACTGCGCAAGCGCCTTGACCCTGATGAGGCTGCCGAGCGTGTCTACAACTTCCTGCACACGCTTACCATCGAAGCTCAAATGCTGGCCCGTGCCTGCGGCAAGACGAACATTCATTCGCTCGAGCCGGAAGATCTCGCCGCGCTGACGATGGAAGCCTCCGCCATGGCGCAAGTGCCGCTGGCGGGCACTGAGCACACGGTCGGTGTGGCCGACTATCACCACATCTAAATCAAGGAGAACGAACTCATGGCTGGAACAAGCTACAAGGGCTCCGAGATCAAGGATGTCGATCAGTTCATCAAGGGCGATGGACTGGAGTCGGAGCGTGAACAGGAACTCGGTCAGCACATCGGTTATCGCTACGATGTGAACCTGGTGCCGGATTATGAGCGCCTGACGCCTTTCCTCAAAGGCTACATGGAGTTCATGGGCTGGGATGACCTGAACTGGCTGGAAGATGTGCACATGGGCTACGACGATGGCCGTCCCGCCGTCTTCGACCGCAACATCAACGGCTGGCTCGGCTTTCCGGATGACATCAGTCTGCCTGACAACCAGCAGGACCGGGACATGATGGCCCGCGAAATGCTGATCAAATTCCAGATGTCGCCGGATCATCCGATGGTGACACTGAACAAGGCATACAGGAAATTCTGACGGGCGATTAGCCCCGAGGGGTGGGGCGGGAGAAGAAGACGATGGCTGGAAAATCAAAACGCTTCTTGGTTTTCCAGCACATCGCCTGCGAACACCCCGGCACTTTCCGCAACTACTTTGCCCGCGACGGCATCGAGTGGGATGCCGTCGAGCTGGACGAGGGCGAGGCCATCCCGCCGCTCGAAGATTATGATGCACTCATGGTCATGGGCGGTCCAATGGACACCTGGCAGGAGGACGATCATCCCTGGCTGAAGCCGGAGAAGGACGCTATCCGCCGGGCCGTCGTCGATCTCGGGATGCCCTATCTTGGCCTCTGTCTCGGTCACCAGCTTCTGGCCGATGCGCTGGGCGGCAAGGTCGGTCCGGCCGCCGAGCCCGAAATCGGAATCCTGGAGGTTCACCGGACGGAAGCGGGGAAGGCGAGCCCATTCCTTGACGGTTTCCCCGACACGATGTGGTGCCTGCAATGGCACAGCGCCGAGGTGCTCGAAGCGCCGGAAGGCGCGGAAGTTCTGGTTTCCACGCCGGCCTGTGCCGTTGAGGCGATGTCCTGGGGCTCGAGAGCATTCTCAATCCAGTATCACGTCGAAATCGACGAGACGACCGTGCCCATGTGGGGGGCGATTCCGGAATACGCCGATGCCCTCGAGAAGGCCGCCGGCGCCGGCGCCCTTGAGCGCTTCAAAGCCGATGCCGATACCCGCATGGATCAGATGAAAGCGGATTCTGAACGGCTCTACGAGAATTTCATGGCGGCGACAGGCCTCAGAGCGTAAGACGCCACGTCCCGAAGTTCCGCACTGGATCTCATCCTGAGCAGGCGCATCAGCGCCCTCTCGAAGGATGGCGGCAAAAGACACAGACTGTGGCCATGCTTCGAGACGGGCCTTTGGCCCTCCTCAGCATGAGGTTCGCAGATGAAGCTGAATGAGTGTGGTGAGCGTCAGTGGCGTGGCCGGGCAGGGTGGATGCGATGACCACGTCCCGGCCAGGCGCTGCCGACTACGGCCTGCTCCTCCTGCTGTCTGCGATCTGGGGGAGCAGCTTTCTGTTCATCAAGGTTGCTGTGGAGACTCTTCCGGCGGTCAGCATGACGGCGGCGCGGCTGACACTCTCCGTGCTTATTCTGCTGGCTATGGCTGCGCTTGCCCGGGAAGGATTGCCGAAACGTCTCAAGACCTGGGGCTGGATCGCGCTGGCTGGCCTGTTTGGAAACGCGCTGCCTTTCGGCCTGATTGCATGGGGTGAAGAGCGGATTGACAGCGGGCTTGCCGCCATCCTCATGTCCCACATGCCGCTCACCACCATGGTGCTGGCCCATATCTTCACCTCTGACGAGAAGCTCACCCGGCCCAAGATGATAGGTGTGATATTCGGGGTCGCCGGCTTGTTTGTGCTCATCGGGCCGGAAGAGCTGGCGTCGCTCGGTGAAGAGACGGTCCGGCAGCTCGCTGTCGCGGCGGCAGCGGTCTGCTACGGCATCAACGCTGTGGTGTCCAAGCAGCTCGCCGGTCTGCCGCCGAGGGGTCTGTCCGCAGCGGTGGTGCTTGCGTCCGCGCTCATGATGCTGCCTGCGAGCCTCATCCTGGACGAGCCTTCGACCCTGCAGCCGAGCGCATTGTCGGCGGCGGCGGTGGTCTGCCTTGCGTTCTTCCACACGGCGATCGCGACGATCCTGATGTTTGCAATCGTCCGACGGCAGGGAGCGTCCTTCTTTTCACAGATCAATTTTCTTGTTCCGCTGTTCGGTGTCGCATGGGGCGTGGTACTGCTCGCCGAACGGCCTTCGCCGAACGCTTATGTGGCACTGGCTCTCGTTCTGATAGGGATTGCCGTTGCCCGCAGCGGGTTCGGTAACGCTGGTGCAGAAAAGCGCTAGGCTGCGGCCATTCTGCACTGGTCAAACGGGGGCGAAGACAGTATATAGCGCGCTGAAATTGCCCGGCCGCTCCTTTGCAGCGGCCGTATGTTTTGGAGAATTCACGACATGGCTGTCCCCAAGAGTAAGATCACCTCGATGAAGCGGGGGCATCGCCGTTCCGGCCACGCCAAAGAAACCCGCACCTATGTCGAGGACAAGAAAACCGGCGAACTGCATCGCCCTCACCACATCGACCTGAAGACCGGCATGTATCGTGGCCGTCAGGTCCTGGAGCCGAAAGACGACGTCTAGAGGCCCAAAATCCTGTTGAAAAGAGCCGGTTCCCTGGGGCCGGCTTTTTTTGTGCCACAATGACACAATTGGTTAACACAGCTTAAACCTTCCGTGTGCAAACAGTTCCGGTACAGCGTCGCCTGGCGGCCCGGGCGTTCGTACTCTCGCCTCGCCGTCCCTATATGTCTTTGAGATAAAGAGAAAAAAGGGAAGAGAAGATGAGCATTCTGTTTTTTGCAGGCCTAATTGTCCTGCTGCTTGGCCTGTTCGCCGCAGGCAAGATTCCATCGAAACTGGGAGCGGCCATCGCCAGACCCGTCATGATGCTCATCGGGGCGGTCATGATCGTCGCGGGCGGTTTCAAGCTCGTCTTCTTCTACGCCGAACCCGGCTATGTCTATCACGTCAGGACCATACTCGGTCAGGAGAAGGTGATCTCCGATGTGGGCTACAACAGTCACCTCTTCGGCCGCTACAACGCCTGGAAACGGGCAATGACCGTCCAGGCCGCATCCGACCGCATCCAGGTTGACCGGCTCGAGGCCGAGGCCGATTCGGCGACCGGGTCGAGTGCGGAGCTGCCGCCGCTGCGGATCACCTTCCTCGACCAGGTGGATGCCCAGGCCTTCGCCACCGTGCGTTTCGTGGTGCCGACCGCTCAGGAGACGTTCCTGAAGATGGCGCATGAATACCGAACGCCGTCAAACCTTCTGCGGACGGCCCTCATTCCGGCCTTCAAGGAAACGCTAAACGCATCCGCCCAGCTTATGGGCGCAGAAGAGTTCTATTCGGGCGGCCGGACGCAGTTCAATTCCGAGTTCGAAAAGCAAATGGCGGATGGCATTTATGTGGTGCGGCGCGAAGAGGTTCGGGTCCGGACCAACGAGCGGGCATCCGGTTCGGCCAATATCGCGCTTGGCAAGGACCAGCAGGCGTTTGGTGATGATGAACAGGTGGTGTTCAAGGTCCGCAAGATTACCGATGCCAACGGTCAACCGCTGCGCAAAGCACAGAAGTTCAACAACTACGGTATTCTCGTGGTGGATGCCCGCGTGACGGACATGCGCCCGAACAAGGCCTTCCTGCAGCGCATGGGCCTGAAGCAGAAAGCATCCGCCGACCGCGCCATCGCCCGCGAACAGCGCATCCAGGAAGAAGAACAGCGCCTGCTGGCCATCGCCAAGGGTGAGCGCGAGGTGGCAGAACGCCAGGCCGCCGCCAAGGTTGAGCAGATCCAGCGAACGACCGATGCGGAGACCGACAAGCAGCTGGCCCTGACCGAGGCGCGCAAGCGCAAGGAACAGGCGGAGATCGACCGTGAGACCGCCGCCATCCGTCTCGAGCAGGCCAAGATCGATGCCCAGGCCCGGCAGGTGGCTGCCGATGCGGCCGCCTATGAGAAAAAGGCCATCCTTGAGGCGGACAACGCGCTGCAGCAGAAACTGGACGCCTACGTCAAGGCCCAGCAGTACTGGGCGGACGCGTTCTCCAAACGCAAGGTGCCGACCCAGGTCTTCGGTGCGACAGGCAACGGCGCCGGCGCCTCCGGCACGGACGGCGACGTCCAGGCTTTCATGAACATTATGACCATGAAGGCCGCCAAGGACCTGAGCGTGGATCCGGGCATCGCGCCACAACAGCGGGCGGCGCAGTAATCGTGAGAGCACGGGGCCGGTATCTGCCCGGCCCCGACTCAGTTATGGTGCCGGGTCTTGTGACCTGAGGGCCCTTTCATGATCTTTGCCTTTCCCTTCATTCTCCTGGTGTTTCTCGCCTACAATGCCGTCGTGTTCACGCAAGGGGTAGGCGCGCTCAACGATGTCATCCTCTCCGTCGACATGGTTTCAGGGTCGGTGTGGACCCTGACCGTTTCAGACATCCTCATCACGGCCGGCCTCTTCCTCCTCTTCATCGAGGTCATCAAGGCGACCCGTACCGGGGCCGGGACTATTCTGGATCACCTGTTGTCGACTTTTGTCTTTATCGCGTGCCTGGTCGAGTTCATCGTCGTGCGGCAAGCCTCGACCTCGACCTTCTTCCTGATCATGGTGATTGCCTTCATCGACGTCGTTGCCGGCTATTCCGTCTCCATCCGCTCCGCCCGCCGCGACCTCTCGGTGGGATACGGCGGCGAGGGACTCTGACCGGCCAGCGGAAAAAGCCGTGACCTCCTGAGATGGCGTGCTAGTTTCCCGGAGGGTGAGGGCCTGAGGGGAATGCCGGATCACATGTCTGCCGAAGACGTGCCAACAGAGCTGGATGCTGCGCTTTCAGAAGCGCAGGCGCGCGAGTCGGCCTTGCGTGAGATTCTCCAGGTTATCAGCCGGTCACGGGCGGACGAAAAGCCGGTCATCGATGCGGTTCTGGAGAATGCAGCCAGACTGTGCGGGGCGCCGGCGGCGGCACTTGAGATTTTGGATCCGCTGACCGGTCAAATGCGTTTTGTCGCTACGTGGGGCGATGAGATGAAATCGTTCAAGACCGGGGACACCTACGATCCGGACCCGAATTTGATCGTTGTCCGGTCCATAAACGAACGCAAGCCGGTCCAGGTGGAAGATGCGGCTGATGATGACCTCTACCGCCAGGGACAGCCGACCCGGGTGCAGATGGTGGACGAGGAAGGCATTCGAACGCTTCTGGCGGTGCCGCTCGTTTCCGCCGACAAGGCCATGGGTGCCATTGGCCTCTATCGAAAAGAGGCCCGTGCATTCACTGCCGAAGAGATTGCCCTGGTGGAGGCATTTGCCGAACAGGCCATCATCGCGATCGACAATGTGCGCCAGTTCAAGGAATTGGCGACGCGGTTCGAGCGCGAAGGGGCGACGCGGGAGATTCTGGAGGTCATAAGTCAGTCCAGGGCCAACGAGGCGCCGGTCTTCGATGCGATTCTGGAGAACGCAAGCAGGCTATGCAACGCGCCACTCGCCTATCTGTGCATGACAACCGAGGATCGCACTCACGTCATTTCTCCGGCACGCCGCGGCACCTTTGAGAAGTTCGGAGAGACGCTCGACAATCTCCAGGTTCCGCTGGCCGAGTCGAAGCTCGCGCTTGCGCGTGCAATCAACGAGTGCCGTGTGTTTCGCGAAGACGACATTGCCGATCACGAGCTCTATTCAAGCGGTGATCCTGATCGCGTCTCGATGGTCGAGAACGAAGGTGCGCGGAGTTTGATGGTGGTGCCGCTGCTCAACAAGGGCACGGGCGTCGGATCCATCACGCTTTATCGGCGGAAGGTCGATCCGTTCCGAGACGATGACGTCACACTGGTCGAAAGCTTTGCCGCCCAGGCAGTGATAGCGATCGAGAACGTCCGGCAGTTCCGCGAACTGCAGACCCGGCTGGAGCGCGAGGCGGCGACGCGGGAGGTGTTGCAGGCCATCAGCCAGTCGCGCGACGACGAGCAGCCCGTCTTCGAAGTGATCCTTGAGAACGCGGCGCGGCTCTGCAATGCGCCGCATGCCGGGCTGCTTTTGGTCAACGACGACGAAAGTCTCCTGCAGCTTGTGGCCTCAAATTCCGCGACCTCCCGGTTCATCGAGCAGCTGAAGGAAAATCCTCACTCCCTAACGAAGGAAGATTCTCTGGCGGCGCGAGCGATCCGGACCCGTCAGATCGGCCACTATCCCGACATTGCGGACGATCCCGAGGGCAGCGTGTCGCCGC
>JBCCEL010000278.1:0-7719 GCA_039030315.1 Pseudomonadota bacterium | reverse complement strand
GGCTCGGTTGTCAATGTGTTTGATCTGCAGCCAATCTGTTGCTATTGCTGTGAAGCAAACATGCAGTTCTGTTTGTCTGTCTGTCCTTGGTCTCCTTGCCATCGAGGATCACCTTGCCGGCTTCCATGGGACCGCCAGAAACGAAGATTGCCGGGATGTTGAGGCGCATGGCAGCCATCAGCATGCCGGGGGTGATCTTGTCGCAGTTGGAGATGCAGATTACGGCGTCCGCACAATGCGCGTTGCACATGTACTCCACGCTGTCTGCAATGATCTCCCGGCTCGGCAACGAGTAAAGCATGCCATCATGGCCCATGGCGATGCCGTCATCGACCGCGATGGTATTGAACTCCTTGGCCACGCCGCCGGCAGCCTCTATTTCCTTGGCAACGAGCTGGCCCATGTCCTTCAGGTGCACGTGACCGGGGACGAACTGGGTGAAGCTGTTGGAAATGGCGATGATCGGCTTGCCGAATTGCTCTTCGGTCATACCGGTGGCGCGCCAGAGGGCGCGGGCGCCGGCCATGTTGCGGCCATGCGTGGAGGTGCGTGAGCGGTACACTGGCATTGATTTCGCTCCGGAAAGCTAAGCGTCTACAGGGATTATCTAACCGAAGGCTGTTAAGAGAGCCAGAAGATTTGCATCATGCCGTTCGATCGCACGCATGAGAAAGCCGGAGCGTCGTGACGCAAATCAACGCCTCAGGCAAGTTGCGCAGGTCAGGGAGTTCTTGCGTTTTCCGGAACACGGCTCGCTCGCTCAGCCGGGCACAAAAAGCAAACCCGCCCTCCGTTTCCGGAAGGCGGGCCCGCGGCTTGCCTAGTTGGCGGCCTTACGCTTGGGTGCCGGCTTCGATCCGCTCAGGGAGACGATGTCTTCCAGGAGACCCTTTGTCCCGTTGTGGACCGTCAGGGTCTGGACCTTGTCGGCGATCTTTTCCAGCGCTTCCAGCTCTTTCAGCCGCAGCATGACGGGGTTTTCCGCCATGACCTTGGCCGTGTTGAGCAGGGCGCGCGTGGCAGAGGTTTCCTCGCGCCGGCGGATGACGTTGGCTTCCGCCGCCTTCTCCGCCTCGACCACCTGGTTGAGGATGTCGCGCATTTCGCCGGGCAGGATGATATCCTTCACGGCGATCTCGCCAACCTCAACCCCGATCTTCGCCATGTCCTGGCGCACCGTCTTCGCCGCCTGGGCGTCGACCGTCACCTTGTCGGCGAGGATCTGGTCCAGTGTCTTTGCGCCAAGTGACTGGCGGAAAGCATGCTGGAGGGCCCGGTACAGCGCCTCGGCAAAGTCCTTGACCTCGCCAACGGCCTTCACCGGGTCGGTCACGCGGTAGGTTGCCGCCAGGTTGACACGGATGGACACGCGGTCGCGGGTCAGGACTTCCTGACCTGCCACGTCAAGGGCGTGCGTACGCATGTCGACCAGCTTGACCTGGACGGACCGGCCCACGTTCCAGAACACGTAAGCGCCAGGTTCGAGTACGCGCTCGAACACGTTCTCCACATAGAGCAGACCCTTCTGGCCTTCCTCCATGTTGAAGCGCTTGATCTGGTCCGCGATGCTCACGGCGTTGATCCGTTTTGCGAGTTCGGCCGGAACTTCGAGCGTGTCGGCGATGCTGACAAGTTCGAAATCCCAGGGGCCGGCATCGGTCCACAGAAACGTGCGCCGTTCGGGCCGCTGAACCGCATGCAGCTTGCAGTCACGGTATATCAACGCGACCTCGTCCGCACTGGTCCGCAGCTCGGTCAGATGCGCCTTGGCCAGATCAGGCCGCTTGCGCATCAGCGTTTCCGCGTACTTCCCCGTCATGAAGGCCGACAGGGCCAGGTCATAGGTTTCGAACTCAAGGGTCCGGCGCCAATGAGCCATGGCGTGCCGCCCGGGACGGAGAAGGCCGGAGAACTGACCGTCCTTCAACACCAGGACCCGCTCGTTTTCGGAAACAAGCACGACGGTGCGGAAGGGGTACGTTCTAACCTCTGCCATTTTCTTCTCCTTTTCGTTGTCCCAGTCCCAGGTGTTGCCTCGAGATTGAGAGTGACGTGTGCGCGATGCGCGGGTGCCCGGCTGATCCGGGCGGCGGCTGTTGCCGCCAGAAACTTGTGGCTCTCCGGCGCGAAATCTCGCCAGAACCGAAGCGGGCCCAGGAGGCTGGTCGGCGGGCAGTCCCGGCGGGGCGCAAGGGTCGGCCGAGTTCGGATGTCCGCCGTATCAGGGCGGACTCGCTCAGTCTGACACTTTTACCTGGCCAGAGATGCGCGCTCGGCTGGTGCTTCCGCGGCGCGGGCTTCAGGTGCCGGGGATCGGGACCGGATGGCCGGATCGGCAATTGCCTGGCCGGACACTCGGCGCCTTCACCGGACTGCACACCGGAGAGCCGTTATGTGGACGCCTTTGAAGGGCGCGGTGACTTGACAGGTCACTGGAGTTGATGAAGGGATTCGAACCCTCTACCGACAGATTATGAGTCTGTTGCTCTACCATTGAGCTACATCAGCGTTGAGGTATGCACGGGACTCGAACCCGCGATCTCCGGCTTCCGCCGGCGCTCGTACCGATGAGCCACACACCCTGCTGTCCGCTCGGCCTTCGTCCGGCCCTTGCATACGCTCACCCAGCGGGCGCGCACCGGCGGAGTCTGCAGAACTCCTTGCCGAAAAGGGCTCGACCGGTCTCCGATCGGGTCGCGGCTTATAGCCCAGGTTATTGTGCGGTGCAACATGTAATTTGGAAAAATTCTAAAGTATGAAACTCGGACTGTAGCGCTGCCGGATTCAGGCGGGCAGACAGGGCTGACTACTGCCCCCGCGCCGGCGTTGATAGCGACTTCAGAAACTCTGTCAGGTCGCCGACCTCCTGTTCCGACAAGCCGAGCGGCCGGAGCAGCTGGACGCCGTCGCTGTGGATGCGGTCCAGGTCGATGGTGGAATAGTGGCGCACTACCTCTTCGATGGTCCTCAGAGAGCCGTCATGCATGTACGGCCCGGTATGGGTAAGCTGGCGCAGCGAGGGCACCTTGAACTGGCCGAACGTGCGGTGGTTCCGGGCAACATGGCGTGTCGCCCAGCCCGTGGCGCGGTCCGGCGCGTCATTGTATTTTCCCAGCAGGTTGAACGGTGACGACTTCAGTTTCGCGATGCCCCCATGACGGCCCCGGTCCACGCGGCCCGGACCGGTGAAATAGGGCACGCCCGCATCGTCGAATTCCTCATTGGTGAAGCGGGGACCGAGATGGCAGAGATTGCAGTTTCCGCGACCGACGAAGATGGCGGCGCCCCGTTGTGCGGCTGCCGGATACTCCCCGGCGGCAGCCCGGTCACCCCGCGCCAGCGCATCCCTGAACCGGTCGAACGCGGTGGGATCGGAGACAATGGTCTCCTGAAATGCAGCAAGCGCCTTTGCCACATCGACCAGCAGTTCGGTCGGCGCGACACCTGCGGCTTCGCGGCTGAACGTCCGGGAATAAGCGTCTGACAGGTTACGGTCGCTGCGGACAACATCCGCAACCTTTTCCGCTGTCATCCCCATTTCCTTCGCGTCGAGGATCGGTCCGATGCTGTGAGCCCACAGACTGTCATTGCGCCCGGCCCATCCGAACCAGCGGTTTGCGCCGACATTGAAAAGCGACTGCGTGTTGCGGTCGAGCCGTCCGAGCCCGCCCGCTTTCGCGAGACCATCGGTCCAGCCTCTTTGCGGATCATGGCATGAGCTGCAGGCAATCTTGCCGTTACTCGACAGGCGGCCATCGAAGAACAGCACCTTGCCGAAGGCGATTGCTGCTGCGCTGCCGGAGACCCGGTTGCTGGGATCCTGCCGGGCCGCAGGTGGCCAGGGACCGTGGCGGATTACCTCGGCAATCTGCCCGTCATCAAGCAGCAGGTTGCCTGCCGCGGCTTCCGGACTTGTGAAAACCGCAGACACCAGAACCAGTACAGCACTGAGTGCGGTGCCAAAGCGCCGGAGCCTCATTCGACGTTCACATCGCGGGTAAACCGGTGCGGCTTGCCGTTGACATATGCCGTCACCTCGAATCTCCACAGTCCCGGCATGTGGAAGAGCAGACCGCTGACCTCATACCGGTCGCCGGTGATTTTCCTGATGGCCGGTTCGTAGTTCATGCCGTGCTTGTGCGCGGGCATCGTCGCATCCAGTGTGACGTTGTCCGGGAGGCCCGCATGGCCGGGACAGATCACCAGGTCGGCCTGGAAGGGTGAGCTGACCGGAATGGTCCCCGGCTTCAGTTCTATGGCCAGCTCCAGGGGCGCCTCCGGCGGTCCTGCCATCTTCAGTCCGTCATCCGGGACGCAAGCCGCAAGGGCTGACGCGGACTGGGCCGCACAAAGGATAAGGCCGGCAAGAAGGACGCGCGCCGGCTTCCTCATTGTCCCCGCGCCTTCGCCACCCGGGCGATCATCTCTTCGGCATTCCGGTAGGCGATCCGTTCGCGGAGATCCTCCGGGAGGGACGAGATCCACTGCCGGCTGAATTCCGCGTGATCGGAAACGTAGTACCAGCGCTCCGGCGCGAAGGTATCGGTGCCCACCATGAACCTGTCCGGGAAGGCCTTGAACACCGGCAGCCAGTCATCGGCAACCTTGCCGCCGCTCGACTGATCGCTGCGGAACGCCAGATCGGCCCAGAGATTCTTGTGACGGGCCAGCACCTCCCCCACTTTCTCCGGGCGGTCAAACCCGGAATGGGCCCACAGTACCATGGCGTCGGGGTAGGATTTGAAGATCAGGTCGATTGCCTCGGCGTCGGAGTGCGCGTGGAGCAGAAGCTTGTGCTTCTTTGCGAGCCCGATGATGTGCTGAAGAACCTCGGTGTTTATGTCGTCGCCTGAAGCGTGGAACTCTCCGATCGCATGATAGGTGTGGCGGGCGAGCCTGGCTTCGACATAGTCGATCACCGTGGGGTCGTTCATCCATGTCGATATCTCGCCGCGGCGGCGATAGGGGCGCAAGGCCGGCACGATCAGGTCAGGGGCTTCCGCGAGGAGCAGTTGCGTGCCGTTGTCGTCCGAGCTCGACACCAGCGCCTTGCGCAGGCCGGCCTCCCTCAAGGCCGCAACCGCCTGCTTGGGCGGCACCAGCTTCACCGCATCGTGGCTGTAGTGGATGTGAGCGTCAAAGATCGGCAGGCGCTCTTCGGCTGACGAAGTGCCGACAGCGACCGTCAGCATCAGCACGGAAAGCAGGAGAAGTCCGGATATTCTGTTGATAAGGATCATTGCCGATCTCCTTGTCTCATGCTCTGTTCAAACCGGGCCTCTCAAGTCGCAGAGGCCAAAGACGAGTACGCAATTCCTGCGCGGTTGGACGCCTCGGGCGAGACAATCGGAGCCCGTCGGCCAGCTTACAGGGATGGCCCGTGCGGATCAAACCATCGAGCTTTCACCGCCGGGGCAGCAGAGAGGTCCTTCATGGATGAGATGAGCGACAACGAGCGAGCAATCAGGGATCTCGCCGAGAAGGTCTGTGCCGGCTTTGACGATGCCTACTGGATGGAGCGCGATCAGACCGGCACGTTCCCGCATGAGTTCCATCAGGCGATTGCGGATGCGGGCCTGCTCGGTGTGGCAATGCCCGAAAGCTGCGGCGGTGCCGGCCTGGGCATCTGCGAGGCGGCGGTGCTCATGCGCACAATCTCCGAATCCGGGGCCGGCATGACCGGCGCCTCGTCGGTTCACATGAATATCTTCGGCTTGCAGCCGGTTGTCGCTTTCGGTTCTGCAGAGCAGCAGAAGCGCATGCTGCCCCCGCTCATCGCCGGCCGGGAGAAGGCCTGTTTCTGCGTGACCGAGCCTGACGCAGGGTTGAACACGACGGAGCTGAAAACCATAGCGGAGCGCAAGGACGGCCGCTACGCGATTTCAGGGCAGAAGATCTGGATCTCGACGGCCCAGGTGGCTGACAAGGCGCTGATCCTGGCCAGGACAACGCCCCTGCCGCAGGTCGAGCGCAAAACCGACGGCCTCAGCCTGTTCTACACCCGCCTCGATCGCAGCACGGTCGAGATCCGCGAGATCAGCAAGATGGGGCGGCATGCGGTCGACTCGAACGTCCTGTTCTTCAATGACATGGAAGTGCCGGTCGAAGACCGGATCGGCGAGGAGGGCGACGGCTTCAGAATGATCCTTCACGGTCTCAATCCTGAGCGGATCCTGATTGCCGCGGAGGCTGTGGGTCTCGGCATGGCGGCGGTGCGGCGTGCGGCGGATTATGCCGCGGAGCGTATCGTGTTCGGCCGGCAGATCGGACAGAACCAGGGCATACAGCATCCGCTGGCGAAGGCCTGGATGAACCTGGAAGCCGCAGCGCTGATGACCGGCCGCGCGGCCAGGCTCTACGACCGTGGCGAACCGTGCGGAGTAGAGGCCAACAGCGCCAAGTATCTTGCCGCCGAAGCCGCCTTCAAGGCCTGTGAAACGGCTGTCCAGACCCATGGCGGCATGGGCTACGCTGCGGAATATCACGTGGAGCGCTATTTCCGCGAAGCCCTCATTCCAAGGATCGCCCCGGTGAGCCCGGAGCTGATTCTCAGCTATGTGGCCGAAAAGGCGCTCGGCCTGCCGAAGTCATACTGACCGGTCGCCGCAGACGTCAGCAGGGACCGCCCGGCAACGCAAGAACCGCCCGAAATGCCGGGATGGCACAAAACGCAACGGCGTCCGTTGTTCTCTCCGAGGTGCATCCTGACAATCGCCGCCGAGGCGAGACAGCGGACGGGGTCGGACACTGATCCCGCCGCCAGCGGCAACAATCGAGGATAGGAGCAGGAGAAAACCACCCGTTGCGCGCGCGCACACAAGGGTTTAGACGGATGCCAGCCATGGCGATCCTCCTCTGCAGGCTCGTCTTGGTCAGGCGCCCGGAGGTGTTGTGGCATCCCCGGGTGCCGTTGCATTTTGCACGCGGGAGTATAGGGGAGGTTGTGGGTTCGCGCAAGTGAGGGTTGTGGATTGATTTCCCCGGAATGCACGGTTTCTTGCCGGCGCCCCCTAACCAATCCGGTATATCGTTGACTCTCCTCAAACCCATGAGCTTAAAATTGCTGCCACGAGCCGATCAGCGCGAAAATGCGCGGCGGAGTAACCGAGTACCGGGGGACAGGTTGGGGCAACACACATGGGCGCGCACCTGTTCTCACGGGGGACCGTCAGCCGGACGTTCGTGACTAATCCTGCCAGAGTTATTTTGCGGATCGGTCCTGCCGTGTTGTCTTCGGCGCTGCTGGCCCTGGTCGCCGGAGGGCCGCTGGCACCGGCCCAGGCGGAGTTCTTCTGTCAGAACGGTCAGCTCTACACCCTGAAGTCGAACCCGCCAGGGCAGAACCTGCGCGTTCCTTGCAATGCGGCAGCCACAACCCAGTTGGCGCGCAACACTCTCAACTGGTGGCAGCCGCTCCAGGGCGGCGGAACACCCTTTGCAATCGGCCTCAGTCTCTTCTCATTCGGCGGCCCTCCCCCACCGGCTCCGGATGACGATGATGAGAACCTGATTGGCGGAGGCGACCCAGCGGACGAAGCGCCGCCGGAGGAGAGGCCGGATGAAAGTGTCAAGAAGTCAGCCCCGGCAAAGACGCTGTCAAATGCCGAAGCGGCAAGCGAACTCAAGCGGCAGCGGGAGCGCCTGTTCAATGCGCTGAGCGCCTTGGACGGGAATGTCGATCCGAGCAATCCCCTGTCGCGCCGGCTGAACCGGTCTCAT
>JBCCEL010000277.1:0-7754 GCA_039030315.1 Pseudomonadota bacterium | reverse complement strand
GGGCGCCCAGATGATCGAAATGCACCGCTTCTCGCAGAATGGCGACGAGGCAAGGCTGCATTTCAGTGATGCCGAGGGCACGATCCCGACGGCGGACGCTCTCTCCGAAATGGGCATCAAACTGTTTGTCGGTGTGGGACACGAAACCACGGGCGCCACGACCTACACAGTCGGCGATATCGCCAACCTCCTGGAATGGATCGACCGGGATCCCGCCAACCATCACGCGATTATCGACGCCACGTCCATGCTGGGCGCCATGCCCTGGCCGGAAGAGATGGTCGCGGAGTTCATGTCCAAGTGCTGCATGTTCATGCCCTTCCAGAAGGCGATCGGCGGTATTTCCGGATATCTCGTTGCCTCTCTCACGCCGGAAGCCATGGCGCTGATCGAGGCCAACCAGCAGAACCCGGCCTGGGCCATTCCGCGCCAGCTCAAGATCGTCGTTCCCAACGATCCGAAGAGGCCACTCACCGGCGAAAAGTCAACGGCGCTTGGTCCGATCTACGACCCTGCAGAAGACCGCATGCAAGGCGGCATCATCAACACGTACTCGACCCTTGCCTTTGCGGAGACCACATTCGGCCTGCAACGTTCCGAAAAGATCGTCGGGCCGGTATCCGAGCTCAACAAGCGGTCCATGAAGAACCGCCAGACCATCAACGAATGGGTCGCAGCCAATCCCCTGTTCGAGCTGGGCGTCGCCAACGAAGAGCGCAGGGGCGCCGCGGTCACCCTGCTCCGGGTCAACGACTCCGACATCACAGATGGCGACGTCCACGCCCGGATCATCAACCGCTCCAAGCAGCTCCTGGCCTATGAGGGACTGACCCATCCGAACGGCGACCGCGAGCCCGGGCTGGATGTAGCCCGTTATGTCAACGCCTTCCCCGGAACCCCCGGGGACTACCGGGCCTGGATTGGCGGCATCCGGCCGCATGCGGACATCACAGCGCTGCTGGAAAATCTGCAATACGCCTACCGGCGCGCCAAGATCGTGGTTCTTGAGGAACTGCTGGCCGAACAGGGCGAAGCCTTCGCATCTTCCCAGGCCAGTGCAGAAACCGCCCGGAAGGATGATCCGAACCGCGCCTACAAGGTCCTGGTTGCCGATCTGGTCGGTCTGAAATTCGACGCAGACGGCGCTCCCGACCACGGCGCGGTGCGCGCTCACATCGAAGCCAAGGGCGGCGTGTTCCACGAAGGCCCGATGAACGGTCAGGACCTGGAAAACGGCAAGATCCATTTCTTCTATCAGCCCGATCTCAGCACCGAGGCGGAGATCCTGCCGCAGACGGAGGACGGCCAGTACGATGCGCTGATCGCGGCGGCCACCTTCATCCCGGCAGCTTCCAGGTTTGCCGAGGGCGGCGTCCGCATCGGCGCCGGCACGGGCAATATGGGATCTGCCTCCTGGGGCGGCGGCAACGGCGCCGGCGGCGAAGCGCCGTTGATGAACACACCCAGTTTCAACAGCCGCGCCACGGCGCACATGACCCTCAAGGCGCTGCTCAAGACCAGCCCGGATCTTCCGGTCGACAGGATGCACGATCTGGTGGTTGCCGGCGATTTCGACACCGGCAAGCAGCTGAAGGACTTCCCGACCGAGAAACTGGAAGGCAAGCGCATGGCCGTGATCGGCTATGGCAATATCGGCCGCGAGGTGGCCAAGCTTGCGAAGGCGTTCAACATGAGCGTCTCGATCTACGCACGCCCGCAGCATCGCGACTGGATCGAATCCGAGGGGTTCGAATACGCAGAAACGCCTGCGGCGGCAGCCAGCGGCGCTGATTTCATCAGCCCGCACACCGGTCTGGGTGCCGCCTGCCCGGACACAGGCCGCTTCGCCAATGCCGACCTGGTGAACGAAGACGTGCTGGACGCGCTCAATGACGGCGCCGTGGTGGTCAACTACGACCGCGGCGAGGTCGTCTGCTGCACCGCCCTGGACAAGGCCCTGTCGTCAGGCAAGGTGCGCTATGCAGGCATTGATGCAGATCTCTTCAAGTGTTCGGAAACCGGAACCCTTTCAGGTCCGATGGTGCCCTATCTTGACGTTGAGAAGAAGCACGCCGGCAAGCTTGAGCTTCTGCCGCACGCCGCCGCCGATACGGAGCATCTTTCCCGCGTCGATGGGGCCAAGCAGGCCGTGGACCAGATCTTCGACGCGATCCAGTACAAGAAGGTGACAAATCTCAAGGGTGATCTGCCTGAGGGCTACACATCTTCCGGCGCCAAGACTGTCGCCGGCGTGGGCAAGGTTACGCAGCAGCGGTTGGCCACGGCGGCGGACAGTCCGGAGACGTCGGCCGAACTGCGGCGGCTGGCAGAAGAGGCGGCCGCTCTCTGGGGCGCGATTGATGCGATAGACGAACCGGCAAGGCGCGAGGAGCTGATCAGCCGCTACGGCGCAGACCTCATCAAGGCCTCCAACCGCTATGCCGAAATGATGAGCAGACTGGGACTGCAAGGGCCCTACAGCAGCTAGAGCGCCTCTGATCTGACAGAAGCTCGCCGCTCCCGAAAAGGCGGGAGCGCACGCGGCTGCGCTATCAGGACTTGCGCTTGCGGCGAGCGGTCTGGGCGATGCGGGTTTCCTGTTCGGACAATACCCGGTTGAGCTCGACAAGAGCGTCAACAAAGATGCGGCGACGTTCTGTGTCCATGGCCCGAAGCAGCCTGCGATCGGCTGAGTGGGCGCCGGGCTGTGCGGCCTCCAGGGCACGCCGTCCAGCAGCCGACAGCTTCACCGTATTGGTCCGTGCATCGGTCTTTGTTCGCCTGCGCTGAAGCATGCCGTTTGACGTCATGCGGCCGATGAGATCGGCAAGAGTTGAGCGGTCAATTCCCGTGATTTTCACCAGGTCGGTTTGGCTCGCCCCTTCATTCTGGTCGACCGCCAGCAGCACGGTGAACTGCCTGTGGGTCAGTTTTTTAGGTCCAACTTCTTCCGCGTAAAGGTCAGAAGCAAATTGCGCCGCCCTCCGCAAAAGATGATGAGGTGATTTATTCAGATCCTTGATTTCGCCAGCCATTGCCATCTGCAATCTCTCAAGTACGCTCCGAAGTATCGAGCATCAAATCATCCGTTCACGGACGAACTTTATCCTTTGCCCGGACAAAATGATCTGCAAACTGCCGATTAAAGGTAATCACGAATACGCGTCGCGCAAAGGCTTGGAGCGGGCGTCCGCAATCACTTTAATGTGCTCGGGCCGTGACAAAGTGAGCCAAAACAGGCAATTGGTGGCACCGACATGACAACGCCCGATCAACTCGACAACTTTTCCCGCCGCATACCCGATGGGGACAACGTGATCCGCGACGTTTGCGACGCCTGCGGCTTCATCGGTTACCAGAACCCGAAGATCGTGGTTGGCGCTGTGGTCACCGCGGACGATGGCAGGCTGTTGCTCTGCCGGCGAGCGATTGAACCACGGTCAGGGTTCTGGACAATTCCGGCAGGCTATCTCGAGCTCAACGAGACCACCGAAGACGGCGCCCGCCGCGAGGCGATGGAAGAGGCCTGCGCGGACATCAGCATCGACCGTGTCCTTGCGATCTACGCCATCACCAGGCTGAGCCAGATCCAGATCATCTACCGGGCGACCATGGCCTCTCCGGACTATGCGGCAGGGCCGGAAAGCACGGAAGTCGGTCTGTTCGCCTGGGACGAGATCCCCTGGGACGATATCGCCTTCCCGTCAGTCCACTGGGCGCTCGGCCAGTACAGGCAAACCATCGGACAGTCCGACTTTGCCCCGTTCGGCAATCCCGAGTCCGCCTAGCCTTCGTCAAGCCGGGGCTTGTCCGCCTTGCAATAGGCCAGCTTCCTGATGATCTTGTCGCCTCTGAACTGCAGGATGTCGAGGCCGCGCATCTTCATCGGTTTGCCGCCGGCTTCGAGATTCAGTGTCCAGCTGGCCATCACCTTCTCGCTGTCCAGCTCGGCGAAATAATCTTCATCGTCGAACCTGATCTTTCCACTCAGCAGCGGTGCAAATGCCTCTCTGATGGCTTCGGGTCCATGGTGAGGATTGCCTCTGGAATCATCGTAGACGGCGTCCTCGGCGAAGAAGCTCACGACGCCGTCCAGATCCTGCCGGTTGAAGGCATCGACAAAGCGGGCCGTAAGCTCCTTGAGTTCTGCATACCGATCACCCATCATCCGTCCTCCAACAATCTGACCACGGAAGAAGACTATCGGCGCCAGGGCACCCTGTCGAGGTGATCGGCCTCAGTCCCTGTCCAGATGCCGGACATATTCTGCCAGAGCACCCTCCAGTGTGCGGCCGTGATCAAGCGTCTCCCTGGTTTCTTCCGCGAACGGCGTCTGGGAGAGTACCCTGAACACTTCCGCGGCTCCGTCATGGAACCCGGAGGTGACGCCGGCCTGGGAAAATGTTGCGGCAATCTCCTCCATCTCACCGATCCAGCGGCCGCTGTCGGCAGGAAGTTTCGGGACGCGCGCTTCCATCGCCTGCAGCGCCGCCCCTTGCGAGATCCTGAACTCCTCCAGAAGCTCGGGCAGTACGCCGAGCTGGCGCGCCGCCATCAGGACGGCTGTGTGGAGAGTCCAGGTGCCCTTGGTGAGTCCGGCATAGGACATCTTCAGGGCCGATGCCCTGCCCGGCTCATCGCCGATCGCGATCACATCGAAGCCCAGCCCGTGGAGCGCGGTCATGGGCCCGGTGTCCGCTCCCGACACATAAAAGCGCGTTCCTCCGCCCTTGCCCGGTGCAAGGCCAATGATGCCGCAATCGATGAAGGGGGCGCTGGCGCCGGAAATCACATTGCCGATTTCAACGGCCGTCCCCGGAGATACCGCGTTACAGTCCACATAGACCGGCTTCCTGCCGCTGTCCTGCATGGCTTGGGCAACCGCCCCGGCCTGGGCAAGAGCGGAAGCCGGGGGCAGGATCGACAGGATCAGGTCGGCCTCGGCGACCGCGTCGGCAATGGGCCCCGCATCCTGCAGGCCCGCTTCCGCGGCAAGTCCCTTGGTGCGCGCACTCCGGCCCTCAAGAGCGGTTATGACGCGTTTGCCGCCGTTCAGAAGCGCGCGGCCGACCCCGTGCCCCATATCGCCGGGCATGAGAATGGCAATGGTCTGTGGTGCCATGGTCAGTACCCGATCGCGCAGCCGTCCTTGCGCGGGTCGGACCCGCCGGTCAGGACACCTTCCTCCCAGTCGATCCAGATGGCCTGCGAGCCGCCGACCGGTTTCTCCGGCTTCACCAGCCGGTGACCGCGGGCCGTGAGGTCGTCCCGAATGGCCTGGGGCACCGTTCCTTCAATCTCCACTTCACCATCGAACGGATCGATCATGAAGCGCGGCCGGTCCATGGCCTGCTGGATGTCCAGACCGTAGTCGAACATGCCGGTCAGGAACTGCATGTGTCCGAAGGCCTGGTAGTGGCCGCCCATGACGCCGAACGGCATCACCACCTTGTCCCCCTTGGACACCATGCCGGGTATGATCGTGTGCAGCGGCCGCTTGCCGCCTTCGATGACGTTGGGGCTGGCCGGGTCAACCGAAAAGCCCATGCCGCGGCAGTGCAGCAGAACACCTGTATGCGGGTCCATCAGGCCGGAGCCGAAGCCCATGAACAGCGTGTTGATGAGGCTGCAGGCATTGCGGTCCTTGTCCACCACCGTGACATAGACCGTGTCCTTGTGCCGGGGCAGATCCACATTGGCCGGGGGTTCGGACGCCCTGGCCGGATCGATCGCATCGCGCATGGCGCCGGCATAGCCGTCAGACAGAAGTTCCTCCACCGGGACGGCGGCGTAGTCCGGATCGGCGAGATAGACATTCCGCGCCTGGTAAGCCAGGCGGCAGGCCTCAAGCTCGGTGTGGATCCGGTCCAGTGTTATGGGCGTATCGCCATCCGGCTGATAGCCGCTCATGATGTTCAGGAGCAGCAGAGCGATCACGCCCTGCCCGTTCGGCGGACATTCCCAGACCCGGTGGCCACGGAACTCGGTTGAAATCGGCTCGACATATGCTCCGCCGACCGCCTCGAAATCCGCCATCGTGTGCAGACCGCCCTTGGCCTGCAGATATTCGACGATGTGTTGCGCGATCTCTCCGGTGTAAAACGCATCGCGCCCCTGATCGGCCACCGTCTGGAGGGTCTTGGCAAGCGCCGGCAGCTTCAGCATCTGGCCGATGCCGGGAACCTTGCCATCCGGCATGTAGGTCGCGGCAACGGTCGGCTCATTTGAAAGCAGGGCTGCACAGCCGTCAAAGTCGGCATGTACCCGGGACGATACAGGATAGCCGTCCCGGGCATACCGGATCGCCGGCTCCAGCACATCGCCCAGAGGCAGCTTGCCATGATCGCGGACCAGCCGGTCCCAGGCATCGAGAGCGGAGGGAACCGTTACCGACTGCGGGCTCTGCTGATCGATTGTGCTGAGACGCTGGTCCTTGAACCATTGGGCATTGTATCCGGCGGCAGCCTTGGCGGATCCGTTGAAGGCCACGAGATTGTCCGTCTTGCCTTCCGCAGCGTAGAGACAGAAACAGTCGCCGCCGATGCCCGTGGAACCGGGCTCCACGACACATTGCACCGCCACCGCGGCGACGGCCGCATCGACCGCGTTGCCGCCCGCCTTGAGGATATCGATCGCGGCCTGGCTGGACAGCGGATGGGACGTGCAGGCCATGCCGTCCGGGCCATGGACCGGGGAACGGCCAGGAAGTTCAAGATCGCGCATCACAAACCTCTTCTTCGGCTGTATGCCTGGTCCACCGCAGGTGGCAGACATCCGTCAGATGGGAAGTGAGCTATCCAGCATTTGCAAGGCCCGGGCGCAAGGTTATAGTCGCCGTTCGCGCTCACAATGCGGAAAACGCAAATGGAGCAGCCGATTTCGTTTCGCCCGGAACACGGGCCTAAATCAGGGAGAAAGAAATGAAGAAACTGCTTACCACCACAATTGCTGCCGCGGCGTTTGCCGTTGCCGGAAGCTTCTCCGCGCAAGCTGCGGACGTTCCGTGCGACACGGCCAAGCTGATCGTGCCGTGGAAAGCCGGTGGCGGCACGCACGTGATTTTCTCGATTTTCGAGAAGACGATTGCGGGAATGGACATCAAGCCGAAGATCCAGGTCGTCACGGTTCCGGGTCAGGGCGGCAACAAGGGCGCCAAGCAGGCGGCCAAGGCCAAGGCTGACGGCTGCACGCTTTTCGCCATCCACCAGAGCGCGGTCACCAGCTTCCTGAACGGCCGCATCGATTTCCAGTATGACGGTTTTGACACGGTCGCCAACCTGACCTCGACCCCCGACATCGTCGGCGCGGCCAAGGACACGCCCTACAAGGACTTCGCCAGCTTCAAGGCCTTTGCCGAAGCGAACCCAGGCAAGATCAAGGTTGGCGCCACATTCGGATCCACCTCGCAGTTCATCTGGCTGCTGATGGCCCAGAAGATGGGCATCGAGTTCAGCTATGTGCCCTATGACGGTACGGCAGAGCGCATGACGGCGCTGCTCTCCGGCGCAATCGACATGGGCGTTCTGAATGTTGCCTCCGGCCGGAAACATCTGGAGGGCGGCGCGCTGCAGGGCTTTGCCATCGCGGCGAACGAGCGGTCCAAGCACCTGCCGGACATGCCGACCCTGAAGGAGCTGGGCGTCGACATGGAGTTCGCCCTGAAACGCGGCATCGTGGCACCTAAGGGCACTCCAGCTGATGTCATCGAGATGTGGAGCAAGGTGTTCAAGGCCGCTGCCGAGAACCCGGACCTG
>JBCCEL010000276.1:0-7848 GCA_039030315.1 Pseudomonadota bacterium | reverse complement strand
GCGCACTGCTTCTGCCAGCCGCACATGGACAGGAGGATCTGCATCGGCCCGACCGCGGCCCGCGCCAGCAGGCCGGCACCGATCAGGAACATGAGGGGATAGCCCTCCACAAACTCCGGCCCGAAAAGCCAGAGCAGAGGCTTGCCAAGCGCCAGCACACCCAGGGCCAGAACAAGAGATGGCCAGAACGTCAGCTGAGTGGCCTGCCGGTAAACATCGTGCAATCCGGCCGTGTCTCCGAGCGCATGCATCCGGGAGAACCGCGCACCGAACACTGCCGCGATGGCAAAGTAGACGAACCCGGTCAGCGTGATCGTCCGCACCGCGGCATAGTAGATGGAGATCTGATCTGCACTGACGAACGCCTTGAGCACGAGAATGTCCGAGTGCAGGAGCAAAGTCGCAAAGCCTTCCAGGAGCAGCAATGCGAAGGAGACGGACAGCCACGTGGACGGTTCGAATGCCCAGGGCCCGGGCTCTACAACCGTGCGCAGGCGGCGATCCTGAAGGACAAACTGGCCAAGCGAGACGCAACACATCGTCGCCAGCAGCGCCAGGCCAGCGGTAACGGCCGTGATCTCCTGGCCTGCCAGCTTTGCAGCACCCAGGATCAGCAGCAGCAGAACCGGCCGGACGATGAATGCGGGCGCCAGGGACAGGCCGATCCAGCCATGGGCCTTGCCAACGCCTTCCTGGAACTCGTTCAGGGTCTGGACCGGCAGGCAGGCCAGGACGATGATCAGCGGGAGCACGAGTTCAGGAGAGATTCTCTGGCCTGCCAACTCGATGATCCCGAGCGCGCCGACCAGGCAGATAACCCCGGTCCAGACGGAGGCCGTTCTCGCGCTTCCCAGGAACCCTCTGAACCTGTCCCAGTCGCCGCGGGCCGAGTATTCGTAGAGAAAACGGACGTACGACCAGGGCAGCCCTGAGGACGCCAGTACGCCGAGCACACTCATCAGCACCACACAGAAGGTGAACAGCCCGAATTCGTGGACACCCATCCATCGTGCAAGCAGGATTTGCGAGCCGAAGGCCAGCCCCGCACTTCCGACACGAATGGCAAACGCAAACAGGGCGCCACGCCGTGCGTCGTTGCCAGTCCGGCCCACAAGACCTGCCAGTAGCGGCCCGATTTTTGACGTGAGAGACGCCGCCTGCATGAGGGTTCAAGCTTGCCGTTGTGAATGTAGACGCAAAGCGTCCTTCCCGGCTGCTGAGCCTAAACCTCAAGGCATAACAATTCATTAGCCCTTGAACCCGTCACCTTCCATATAGGCCTCTTCTTCCGCCGTGCTGGTCCGGCCGAGAACTGAATTGCGATGAGGGAAACGGCCATATTTTGCGATGATGTCCCGATGCTCGATGGCGAACGGTACATTGTCCTCAAGCGCAGAATCAGCCTCAAAAAGCTGCACACACAGCTCCTGATCTTCCAGGCGCTCTGAATGCATTAGAGGCATGTAGATGAACTGCCGGGCTGCCAGGGGTACATCGCCGTCATATTTCAGGTCGAGCGACTGCCGGGTGACCTCGATCGCCTTGTCGTCGGCGGCAAACATATCTGGCGAACCGCGGTACATGTTGCGTGGGAACTGATCGAGCAGAATGATCAGCGCCAGAGCACCCTCCGCGGTTCGCGTCCAGTCGTCAAAGCCGCCGTCTCTTGCAGCCTCGTGCGCATTCTTGAAGCGCGAGGTGATCTCTGCGTCGAACGCATCGTCCTTGGCGAACCATTTTTCCTTTCCGGCGGCAAACCAGAAATCGAGCACGTCACGCGGAGAAACATCCTGAACCATCTGAACCTCTTCAATGACCGAAGCCGAATTCCGTGAACGGAATATAGTGTACGGTCTCACCCTCTGAAACCGACGTCACCTCTTCGGCCACATCGATGATGCCCTGTGCGGCCGTGAGGCCCGATATCAGGCCGGAACCGTCCCGTTCGAACTTGCGGGCACGGCCCTCCTCGATCCAGGCCCGCCAGAATTCCCGCCGGTCCGGCTTCTTCCGGCCTATGGAGAATGCAGCCGGGAACGGGTAACGGCGGGGCGGCGACCAGTTCGCTCCTTGCAGGATGGCGAGCATCGGCTGGGCGTAGAACAGGAAGCAGACAAAGGCGGCCACGGGATTACCCGGCAGACCCAGGAACACGCTGTCTCCGATCTGTCCGAGCGCCAGAGGCCGTCCGGGCTTTACCGCCAGCTGCCAGGCATGCAGGCTGCCCTCGGTCGAGACGACATCGACAATGTGATCCTCTTCGCCCCGGCTGGCACCCCCCGTCGTCACGATGACATCATGGGCTTCCGCCGCAGACAGGATTGCCCGGCGCACCGCCTCGCGGTCGTCCGGCAGAATCCCCAGATCGGAGATCGCGACATTGGAGCCTGCCAGAAGGGCACGGAGCAGAAAGCGGTTCGAATCATAAACCTGACCGGGAAGAAAGATGTCACCCGGTTGCAGCACCTCGTCGCCTGTGGACAGAACGGCGACCTTCAGGCGATCCCGGCACTTCACTTCCGCGGCTCCTGTCGCCGCGATCGCGGCCAGGTCCTGGGGGCGCAGCCTCCTACCGGTTTCTGCGACCACGGCGCCCTCCGCAAAATCCTCCCCAGCCGCGCGGACATTTGCTCCGGACTTCGCGCCGGGCGGGATCTGGACGCCGCGATCATCCGCCTCGCAGTCTTCCTGCATCAGCACGGTATCGGCGCCTTCCGGCATCCGGGCACCGGTAAAGATCCGGGCGGCCGTCCCGGCGTTCTGCGTGCGCCCGGAAGTGTCCCCCGCCGCAACCCGCAGGCCGATCGGCAGATGGGTCACGGCATCGGGATCAAGATCGGCAAACTGCACCGCGTAGCCATCGACCGCCGCGTTGGTGTGCGCTGGGATGTTGCGCGGAGCCTGCACGGTCTCCGCCAGCACCAATCCGCCGGCCTCCTCCAGCCGGACGGTCGAGACACTGGCGACGGGCGACAGTCGCTCCTGCAGAAGAGATATGACCTCGTCATGCCGGAGCCGGTCCTTGTCGTGCAGGAAGCAGTCGTCGAGCAGGCGGCGACCGGCCGTCATCCCTTCAGCCCCGTGAGCTGTTCGACAAAATCCGCGATGGCCGGAATGTCGTCCCGGTCGAATGCCGGAACTGGTTCTGCGACCCGGTCCCCGTTCGTGGCAACCGCCATAACGTTCGGGTCCGCCCCGGCCAGCCGAGGATGATCGAGCTCGGCATTCACCGCCTCGATTTTCGGGATGGCCCCGTGCCGGTAGCCTTCAATCACCACCAGATCGACCGGCTCCAGCTTGGCGAGCATGTCTTCCATGCCCGGCTCATCCTCGTCCCGCAGCTCATGCAGCAATGCCCAGCGGCGGCTCGCGACAATGGCCACCTCATGGGCGCCCGCCTCACGGTGCCGATGGCTGTCGCGTCCCGGATGATCGATATCGAAATTGTGGTGCGCATGCTTGATGGTCGATACCCTGTGCCCCCGCGACACCAGTTCGCGCACCAGGTTCGAGGTCAGCGTGGTCTTGCCCGCATTCTTGTAGCCGGCAATGCCGAGAACCTTCTGGGTCACGCCGCATGCTCCCGCATCAGACGCTCAGCTTCCTCAAGATCATCCGGACGATTGGCATTGAAGAACGGATCAAACGGCTCGGCCGGAAACGCGCATACCGCCAGCTTATAGCGGGCGGTCCACCGGTCAACCTTGCGGATATCCTCATCGACCAGAGCTGTCCTTAACTCATCCCGCAGCGCAACCGGCCAGAGCCCGAACACGGGATGATGCCGCCCGCCGGATGCTGCGCACGCCATGTCCGCCTGCGACGCGGCCACGGTTTCCACCAGTCCGGCTACCAGATTGGTTGGAAAAAACGGCGTATCGCAGGCTGTGCTGACGACCCATCTTGCCTCAGGGGCGGCATAGGCCGCCCAGTCCAGCCCGGCGAGAATTCCAGCAAGCGGTCCGGCGAAGCCGTCAACGGGATCTGCGGCCACCGGCAGACCGAATGCGGAAAAACGATCCGGATCACCATTGGCATTGATCACCAGCGCTCCGGCCTGAGGCCGGAGCCGGTCGATCACGTGGCTCAATATGGGCTTGCCGGCAAGCTCAAGCAGCGCCTTGTCGCCCTTCGCAACATCCCCCATACGGCGCGCCAGGCCGCCGGCCAGGATGACCCCGGCAATGTCTGCACGTTCAGCCATCAGCGGTCCGCTTAAGCATCGACCGCCGCCTTGCGGCGATGCCTCTTATCCTCGTCGGGCACGGATGCGGCATCCACATCAAACACCAGCCGTTCTTCTCCCGACAGGGCCATGAACCTCTTGCCCCGCGCTCTGCCGACCAGTGTCAACCCGGCCTGGCGGGCGAGATCCACGCCCCACGCCGTAAAGCCCGACCGAGACACAAGGATGGGAATGCCCATGGCGACGCACTTGATCACCATCTCGGAAGTCAAACGGCCTGTTGTGTAGAAAATCTTATCCTCAGCGGTCACGTCATTGAGGTGCATGTAGCCCGCGATCTTGTCCACCGCGTTGTGGCGTCCGACATCCTCCATGTAGACCAGCGGGCGGTCCTCCTGGCACAATACGCAGCCGTGGATCGCACCCGTGTGGAGGTAGAGGGACGGCGCGGTGTTGATCTTCCGGGTCAGCGCATAGAGCCACGATGTTCTGAGGCGCGCATCCGGATTGAGCTTCGCGTCCTCAAAACTCTCCATGATGTCGCCGAACACGGTGCCTTGCGCACAGCCGGACGTGCGCACCTTCTTCTTCAGCTTCTCCTCGTAGTCGGTCTGTCGCTTGGTTCGCACCACCACGACCTCGATATCCTCGTCGTAATCGATTGCGATGATTTCGTCGTCCGGCCTGAGCATGTTCTGGTTCAGAAGATAGCCGACCGCGAGGATCTCCGGATGATCGCCGATCGTCATCATGGTGACGATCTCCTGGCCGTTAAGGAACAGGGTCAGCGCCCGTTCGTGAACAACCGGCACCTCGATCGGCTTGCCGTCATGATCAATGCCGGACACCTCGCGCGAGAGCCTCGGGTCGGCGGGATCGGGGGAAACTGCAAATTCACGCAACACGGGCCGCCTCGCGGGCTATTGCCGGCTGGTAGATCCGCTGCGGGGGAACGTGCAGGGACACACTGTCACCGACGGCGATTGTACCTTCCCGTTCGACCCAGGCTGTGATGCCGCGCCGGTTCCTGGCATTGGGCACGAACAGACGGCCGAAGCCAGGATGATGCTTCTCGATCTGCTTGCCCGGCCAGGCGCAGGGCTCGTTCTCCATATCGACCACCAACCCCGTGCCGTCCCCGAAGATCAAACGCGAGGACGGCGGTACAAGGGTGAAATCCGGAATACCGGACACGCACATAGTGGCGCCGAGCCATTCCGGCTTCACTCCGGGCAATCCCATGGCATCCGCGATGGCCTGCAACTCCTCGACCGAGACGATCGTCACCTGCCGGACGTTCCGGATTTCGGTGCCTTCGGCATACTGCTTTTTCGTCCGCACGCAGGCCTTGCGGGTCAAACTGGTGTGGCAATCACCGCGGAAACCCTCAAATTGCGCGGCCACACGCTCGACCGGTTCACTGGCGATCGAGACTTCGCTGTCAGCGACCAGGAAGAGCCCCTCGACCCGGCCCGTGATATTCGTCGGCTGCAGAATGGCCATCCGATGCTCCTGATATCTGTGCTGACACGGGGCTGTCAGCAAGGGCTGAACTATAAACCCGCCATGGCGATTTCCATAGCGCATTCCAACCAGTGGCGTCAGCGGCGCGGTGTCTTGCTCGTCGCAGGATCGGCCGTCGCCTGGAGCCTCGCCGCCTGGTTTACCCGGACCATTGAGGCGGACATCTGGGCGGTTCAGTTCTGGCGCGCGGTCTGGGCCGGCCTGTTCATCCTGACCTATGTGCACCTGCGCGGCGTGGATGGCGGGCTGCCCGGCATTGCGCGCCTCGGCCGGCCCGGCTGGGCCGTCGCGATTGTCGGCGCGTGCGCAACCCTCTGCTTCCTCGCGGCATTCCGGCTAACCGCCGCGGCGAACGTTGTCCTCATGTATGCCACGGCGCCATTCGTTGCTGCAGGTCTGGCATGGTTGCTGATGCGGGAGGCGCCTGGCAGATCAACGCTGATTGCATCGGTATTCGCCCTGGCCGGCGCGGCGGTCATGGTCAGCGGCTCCCTCACCAGCGGCAACCTGACAGGCGACTTGCTGGCCGTCGGCATGACGCTGGGCATGGCGCTGATGACGGTCATCATCCGCCGGCACCGCGCACTGCCGATGGTGATCGCCGGCGCCTTCTCCTCCTGGCTGATCATCCCGGTGGCCTTCCCGATGACCGATGTGTTCGCGGTTTCAGCGCGCGATTTCTGGCTGCTTGTCCTTTTCGGAGCGGTTCAGGCGGCCGGTATCACTCTGATGACCGAGGGCGCACGGCTCATTCCGTCGGCGCAGGTGCCCCTGATCGGAACGCTGGACATCCCGCTTGCCGCCCTCTGGGTGTGGCTCGCCTTCTCCGAAGTACCGCCAGAGCTGACGATCCTCGGTGGCGGACTGATCCTCGCAGCCGTGCTCTGGCACCTCAGGCGGCAATCAGATCCCTGACATTGGGGCAGCGTTCAATGTTCCACAGCCCGTCAAGCAAACGTTCGGCCTGGCCGGCCCCGTATCCGCCAAAACTGCAGCAATCGAGATACTTCGCAGCAAGGGCTTCATCGTCCAGCGGATTACCGGGCATGCCCGTCGGCTCTTCCAGAATATCGGAGAAGGTCTGCCCGTCAGCGGTTTCGATCGTCACGCGCGCGCCCTCGGGCGTCGCCGGGCTTGCTGAAACAGCATCATCTCGGACCATCGCGACTCTGGACATGATGTCACGTAATTTCGGATTTTCCAGAAATTCCTGATTTAAGTGTTCCGGGCGGATGGATTCGGCAAAAAGTCGGCAAGCGACCGCAAATTGCATCGAAAATTGTGCTTCCTGAGGCTTTTTAGGCTCAGAATAGACCAAACTGACATCAACGACCTCGGGCACATGGCAGGTGACCGAGGCAATATTCTCGACATTCAGGCCGTTTTCCACCGCGAGCTTTCCAGCCAGTTCCGCGCCCGCATGGCCGGCAGAGCAGATGGGATAGGGCTTGAAGAGTATCCCCGGATCTTGCAACCGCCAGACCGTACCCAGCTTGTCCAGTTCGGCAAGGTCCGCTTCGCCTTGGTTCAGAAGATTGAGATAGCCGCGACTCTCCTCGAAACCGACCCGGGGTCCGGTCAGGCCATGGCTCACCGCAATTGCAGCCTCGGCCGCAACGGCCGCCGAACGGCCGGCTAGAAACGGCTTGGTGTCCGTGCCGAACATCGCCTTCATGCCGGAGGTCTGGATAGCAGCAACGCCGATCGCCTCGCTGATCCGGGACACCTCTAACCCGCAGGCGCGTCCCGCCCCGGCGGCAGCCCCGGGCATACCGAAGCTGCCGGAGGTCCACCAGCCGTCATAGTACTGGCGCGTGGAACACATCATGGCGATTGCGTAAGTCGCCTCGACCGCGACGATGAAATCGGTCAGAAACTCTGCGCCCGAACGGCCGGCCCTCTGGGCAACTCCGAGAACCGCCGGCAGCGAAACGGCTGATCCGTGCATGATCCCGGTGTAGCTGGTGTCGTCAAAGTCTAGAGCATGTGCCGCGGTGCCGGCGGCAAGCGCCGCGCCGGTAGGCGAAAGCCCGACACCCGTGCCGGGCACGACGCATGGCCCGGCCGCATACAGGTCCTGGGCCGTGGCCAGGGCACGGCGACCCGGAGCCGTATTCGCTCCGGCGACGATGACGCCG
>JBCCEL010000275.1:0-7852 GCA_039030315.1 Pseudomonadota bacterium | reverse complement strand
CGCCAGGTTGGCGACGGTTTTCACCTGCGTGGCGACGGTGACCTGAGCGAAAGCGCTAGGGGAAAACGGCACGGCAGACCTCCGGAAAATCAAGTTTGGACACCTGACTTCTGGCCTGAACACCAGGAAAAGTCTGCCGTGCACAATGACTCACCCCCAAAATCCCGGACACCAGTGCGGCTCCGCGGGAATGACGTTTGGGGCGATGTCTCTGTTTCGCGGGCGTGACGTCTGGGGTGATGCGCTTGCTTCACGGGCACGATGTCCGGCGCGAGGTTGGCTGGAGAAAAGAAGGCCGCGTCAGTTGCTGCTTCTGAGGAAGACGTTGACCGATGCGGCGCGGCCTTCGGCGTCGATCACTGTGAGGCGGGCAAAGCCCTCGCCGTTCGGCATCCAGACGGCGCTCCGCCTGCGGGAGCTGGCGACAACCGGTTTGCCGTCGGCCAGCCAGCGGTAGGGCGGACGGCCATCCTGGAGCTTGAGCATGAGCGGCAGGGGCTGCCCTGAGGCCGTCTCACCCAGCTCGATCTGCGCTCCTTCCGGCGGATAGGCGATCCGCGGCGCGGGCTCGGGAACCCTTTGGCGCACCGCGGGCCGTCCGCGCGGTGCAAAACGGCGCAGCGTTACGGGAAGCTCCGCACGCGCCGTTCTGACGGCGCCGGCCGGCGCGGCGGGGAACGGAACGCGCTTCAGGTCAAGCCGGGAAAAGGCGTCAAAGAGAATGGGCGCGGCAGACTTGCGTCCGGTCATGCCCGGCACGGGGGCGTTGTCCGGGCGGCCAACCCAGACGCCGAGAACATAACGGCCATCATAGCCAACCGACCAGGCATCCCTGTAGCCATAGCTGGTGCCCGTCTTGTAGGCGATGGGCAGCCGGGCAACGCCGATAGGCGCAGGCGTGCCGGAGAGAACATCCGTCACATGCCACACCGCGGCAGGCTCCAGAACCTGTGATGTCTTCTGGTCCGGCAGACCCGGGCGGTCGTGCAGCCGGACAGCGCGTCCCTCATTGGCAAGGCCTGAATAGAGCTGCACCAGGTCTCGCAGGGTTATCCCCACGCCTCCCAGTCCTATTGCAAGGCCGGCCGGCTTTCCCCGCGGCAGCGTTGCGGAGACACCGGCACGTCTGAAGCTTGCCATAAGACGCTGCGGCCCCACGGCGTCGAGCAGGTGGACGGCCGGGACATTCAGCGACAACTGAAGCGCGCGGCGCACGCTGACCTCGCCCTGGTAGCCGAGATCGAAGTTTTCCGGGCGGTAGCCGGCAAAGTCGGCCGGTGCATCAAGGATGAGCGTCTCCGGACGGGCCATGCCCTGCTCAAACGCCAGTCCATAGATGAAAGGCTTCAGAGCCGAGCCGGGAGAACGCACAGCGCGGGTCATGTCGATCCAGCCCGAACGCCCGGCATCGAGAATATCCGCAGATCCCACCTCGGCGAGAATCCGCCCCGTTTCGGCATCTGCCAGCACCAGAGCAACCGACACCTCGCGGCCAAGGCCGGCAACGGCGTTCCGTGCCACCTGTTCAAGCGCCTTCTGGGCAGAAAGATTGAGTGTCGTCTTGTGAGTGCGCAGCTTCGGCGCGGCTGCCTTGAGCCGCTCGGCAAGATGTGGAGCATGGTAGGGAAGCAACCCACGGCGGCGCGGTACGGACGCGCGCGCTGCCCGGCTGATCTCGCCCGGCTCTATCACGCCCTCCAGGGCGGTGCGCTTCAGAACCGTGTCCCGGGCCTTTCGGGCGGTCTCCGGAAACCGGTCCGGACGGCGGCGTTCCGGCGACTGCGGCAGGGCAACCAGCAGTGCGGCCTGGGCCAGCGACAGCTCACGCGGGGACCTGCCAAAATAGGCGAGCGATGCGGCGCGGATACCTTCCAGGTTGCCGCCATAGGGCGCGCGTTCAAGATAGAGCTGCAGGATCTCGCGCTTCCCCAGCTTCCGCTCCAGCTGGATGGCCCGGGCCATCTGCCTGAGCTTGGCCTTCAGCGAACGCTCCCGGCGCGGCTCCAGGAGCCGGGCAAGCTGCATGGTGAGCGTCGAGCCGCCGGAGACGATGCGGCCATTGGCAACCCACTGGCCCGCCGCCCGCACCAGGGCCAGACCATCAACGCCGGGATGCGTCCAGAAGCGCTGATCCTCATAGGCGATCAGGAGCTTGATGAATTCCCGGTCGACCTCGTCCAGGTTCACGCGCAGCCGCCAGCGGCCCTCCGGTGTCGCAAAAGCGCGGAGCAGACGGCCGTCGGCATCAACGACCTCGGTGGACAGCTCTGCTTCGCCCGGCAGTTGCAAGGGGTGGCGGGCATCAAAGACCAGAAATGCACCGAGAACGCAGGCGCACACTGCCGCCACGGCCGAAAGGCCGGCAATGGCGGCGCGCCTGGCGAGGGTCCTGCGGCGGGTCACGGCTCTCACGAACCGTCCACTTTCATCCATCCGGATGCGGTCCGGGCAGAGAGTTCTGGCCGGTACATATCCTCGATCTGAGCGGCCGGGTGCCTGAAGGTTCCGGGGGTTACGGCCCGGACAATGTAGGCGACCACGAACCTGGAATTGCCGCCCTTGGCCCGGTCGAACGCCGCAACGAACCGGTCGTCGCGGAATTCCAGATGGGCCGGCGTGGATTGCGGCAGCCATTTGAACGCGTTCAGATCGGCGCTGCGCACAATGCTCGGATTGTCGATCTCAAACCCTGCGGGAAGCAGATCGGTGATGACGACACGGGATGGCAGATCGGCGGTCTGCTGTGCCGTTATGACCACGACGAAGCGATCGTTCTGCCGGACCTCGCCAACCGAGGTCTTGGTGCCGTTCATCCGATAGTACTCGCGCACGACGGCGAAACCGTCACCGCCCGGCGGCAGATCTTGCGCCGGCACCGCAACGGTCGTCACCGTGGCCTGGACCGGCTCGCCGCTACGGTTGGCAATGCGCAGCGGTTTCTCCTTGAGGTCGCCGCCTTCAATGCGCCGGGCATAGGCACCTGAATGCGGCGTGCCGTTGACATCGAGAGAGATGGAGCGGTTGGCTTCCATCTCGGTGCGGGCCGCAAGGAGCATCCAGGCCTGTTCCTGGGTGCTGGTGTACTTGTCGTTTTCCACCAGTTTGCGGACCAGATCCGTCATGCCGGACATGCCATCCGGCCTGGGCCGGCTCTCCCCGGCCAGCACGAGCATGGCGGAGGCGTCGCGAAGCGGGGATCCGTAGGTGTAAAGCTGCGACTGACGGACGGCACCGCTACGCGCCAGCGTGAACGCCGACCGGAAGGTCTTCTCGGCGCGCTGCTGATCCCCGTAGAGCGCCATGGCGGATGCCAGTTGGGCACGGGCGATCGGGCTGCGGAACGCGTCGATCTGGGATTCAGCGTAGTAGCGCAGGTCGCCGGCGGAGGCCATGCGGTTGCGCGCCAGCACATAGAGCGCATAGGCAATCGCCGCATCATTCCGTTCCAGGTTGTTGTAGTAGGCAAGCGTATTGCGCAGGGAATTCAAAGCCTGGCGCATGGGCTCGGACGGGACGTCATAACCCTTTTCGGACGCGCGGGTCAGGAAGTCCGTCACATAGGCGCTGAGCCAGAGATTATCGCCCGCCGAGCCCCAGAGCGAGAAGCCGCCACCGCTCGACTGATTGGACAGCACCGAATTGATTGCCCCCTGGACGCGCTTCTCGACACCTTCGACATCCAGGCCGGTAAAGCCCTCGGCGAACTCGCCGGCATAGAGCAGAGGCAGCGCCTTGCTGGTGATCTGCTCGGTGCAGCCATAGGGATAGCGGTCGAGCTGCAGGAGGAGCGAGGGAACATCGAAAGCGGAAGGCCGCGCCACGCTGACGGCAATCTTGGCACCGTCCAGTTCGCTCGCGGACAGGAGGTTCCTGTCTACGACCAGGCTGCCGCCATTGGCAGCAAGTGACACCTGGAGCTTGCGCGTCACCGGCAGGGCGCCAGGGCGAACGCTCATCGTGGTCTCGTGGACGACGGACAGTCCGTCCGCTCCCGAGACAATCACGCGGGCCCAGGCAGACCCGGTCGATGTCGCCATCACCGGAACCGCAAGGCGGGTCGGCTGGCCGCCGTTCAGCTGCACTTTGCCGGAAAACCCGGCTTCATCCGCCACGAGGTTGCCGCTACTTTCAAGCTTCACATCATAGCTGCCGGCCGGCGCATCAGGTGCAGCGATCTCCAGCAGCAGACGGCCCTCGTCCCCGGGAGCCATGAACTTGGGCAGGCTGGCGGTCACGACCACCGGTGCCCGGATGGTGGTTTCCGTCTCAGCAGCACCCACGCCGTCCTTCGTCCAGGCCACGGCCATGATGCGCGCTGTGCCATTGAACTGGGGGATGTCGAAACTGACTTCCGCGGACCCGTCCGCACTGACGCGGACAGGGCCGGAGAAGAATGAGACCAGCTTCTCCGTCGGCGGATTGCCGCTGGCGCTCATCCCATCGAAGCCATCGCCGCCGGACCGGATGCGGCCGGTCTGGCCAAGCGAGCTGTCGATCAGCTTGCCGTAGAGATCGTGCATGCCGAGGGCCAGCTTGCGCTGTCCGAAATAGCGCGCCGCAGGATCGGGGCTCTTGTAGTTCGTGAGATTGAGGATGCCGACATCGACCGCGGCGACAGCGACATAGGCTTCGGTGCCTTCGGCCACTCCGGTGACGTTCAGCGGAATGATAAGAGGCTGGTGCGGCTGGGTTTGTGCGGACACCTGGATGTTGACCTGCAACTTGCGGAGCCCCGGAGACACCGACAGCCATTTCACGCCGATCGAGCGCTGCGGCATGCGCGATTTGCGGGCATCACCCGGTCTGTAGAGCGTGGCCAGGACATAGGCACCGGCACCCCAATCGGCCTTGACCGGGATGTCGATGGTTGTACCTTCGGCCGGTACGGACACGGTCCGCGTCTCATGCAAAGTCTCGCCGCCAATGGCCAGGAGCAACTCCCCGGCAAAGCGTGGAGAGACCTTGAGGCGCGCGGTTTCACCCGCCTTGTAGCTGTCCTTGTCGAGCGCGATTTCCAGGCCGTCCGGCGTCTCGGTCGATTTGGACGTGACAAACCATCCGGCGTTGAAGAGGACGCTCGTCACAGGCCCTCCGGGGCTCTCCACCTGGAGCCGGTAGCGGCCCCATTCCACGGGCAGGGAAAGTTTCGCAGGCTCGCCGGTGCCAAGGTCGACGGTACCGTCCGCAACCTGTTTTTCAAGATCCACCGACTCGAACTGCCAGTACGAGCCAATGCGGTAGTATTGATAGTTGCGCTCGATCTTTACAAGCGACCAGCTTGATCCAGGCAGCGCGGTCCGGCTGCCGTCAGGCGCAAGGGCGATCACCTGGAACTCGGCATTCGAGCCTTCCGCAGCCTGGCCGCCCTCAAAGCCAGGACGGATGCCGATCATCGGTCCTTCAGCATCGACCGCCACCGTGGAGCGGCGCTCGATGGCCCGGCCCGAGCCTTCCTTGAGACGGAGCACCACGTCGGCGGTCCGCGGCCTGGTCGTGGCCGTCAGGGACGAAAGCTCGACGTTGACCGTTCCCTCCCCGCTCTCATTGAGCGGAGCCAGATCCTCCAGACCGATGAACTGGCTGCCTGTGCCGCCCTCTTTCGCAAGGCCGAAGAGATAGCCCTTGTGACCGTCGCGCTCGCGCACGGTCTTCACCAGCACCTCGCCTTCAAGCTTCAGGCCGCCGGCGGGGGCGCCGTAGAGATAGCGGCCTTCGACCTTGACCGGAAGCGTGCCGGCCGGAGCAATCGACTTGGCAGCCGGCGTCAGCGTCATGTCGGTGCGCTCTGGCTGGAAGTCCTCCACGAGGAAGCGCTGGGTCGCGACCGGGTCCTGCTTGGGATCGGTGTGGACCTGGACCTGCCAGGTGCCGCGCTTGGCGTTCGCCGGCACGTCCAGCTTGACCGCGTAGCCACCGAGTTCGGCGCCGTCATCGACCACGCGCCGGTCTTCCACCCCGTCGGGCCGCTTGAAGATGAAGGTGAGAGGCAGCTTGCTCACGGCGTTCGCGGAGGCATCGCGGGCAAGAGCGGCCACGTGCACGGTCTCGCCGGCGCGGTAGATGCCACGCTCGGTCCAGGCATAGACGTCCACGCCCGCTGGCGCCTCTCGGCCGGCGACGCCCCGGTCTGAGAAATCGAACCCGGCTTTCGAGATGTCGAGGAAACTGAAGTCGTCCGTTCCGAGCCTGGCGGTGATGACGGCCGGAGCGAGGCCGTCCCTGCCTCGGATCAGGCCAGCGTCGAGCTGCGCCTTTCCTTCAGCGTCGGTGGTTGCAGTGCCCAGCACTTCGTTATTGCGCGCGAGAAGGGTGATTTCGGCATTCGCCAGAGGCTTCGCCGTGGCCAGAGAGCGGGCAAAGACGGTCAGTCTGGCACTGCCGGAGAACGTGGTGAGGCCGATGTCGGAGATCACGAACCACTGGGTCGCGGGATTGCCGTCGGGATAGGGAGAGGTTGACGGCGGCGTCGCGGTGAGGAGGTACACGCCGGGCTTGCGGCTCTTGAGGATCTGATCGATGGGAACGCTGGTCACGACCTCCTTGTTGAGGTTGGACCGGATGTCTATGGCGCCTTCCCATTCCGGCGCACCGAGATCGCTCTTGATGGAATCGATCTCATAGGAGCTGATCTGCTGCAGGAACTGTGAGCCGCGGAGCAGCGGGGCAAGCGCGCGCTCGCCTACGCGGTAGAGTTTCAGGTCCGCCTTGTCCGCATTGATGGTGACCAGGGGGATGCCCCGGCGGGCGGTGGCAGGCAGGACGAAATTGCTCCCGGTAAAGCGGGCGGCCGGTTTGCGGTCGCGGATATAGAAGTCGAGCGTGGTGTCGGCCGCCAGCACCTCGTCGATGGCGGACGGCAGGCCGGCGCGGAAGACAATGCGGTAGTTTCGACCGTGCGCCAGCCCTTCGACGCAGAGCTGGCTGCCGCTGACCTGGAGGCTCTGGGGCTCGGCGCCATCAAGGCGGACGAAGTTCGTATACTGGCCGCTGTCCTTGAGCAGCTGCTCGGAAAACTGGACGCAGGCGCGCGGCGTGCGGCTGTCGGAATCCACGGTGTGGTTGCGCATCCGGAAGCCGTGCTTCTTCAGAAGGTCGGCAAAGGCAGCACGCTCGGCCGCATCCTCGCGCAGCCTCAGGCTCTCCTTGTAGGCGGTGAGCGCAGCCCGGTACTTGAACTGGGCAGCAAAGGACTTCGCCACACGGGCCAGGGCCGCGGCCCGGTCCCTGGTTGTCCGGGAGGCGAAATAGGCGTTGAGGGCGGAGGCGATGGCGATGCGGTTGTAGGCGCGGGTCTTGGAAGTGTCCTTCAGCCTGTTGAGACGGGCGGCATCGGAGAGTTCCTGCCAGGTGCCGGAATGGGCAGGATCGGCCCTCAAGGCACTGGAGAAATGGGAGAGCGCGGACGGCACCTGGCCGGACGCAAGGTGCTGGCGGGCCGTGTTGACCAGCGTTCCAAAGCCCATATGAACCGGCAGGGACGTGTTGGCCTTGATCCGTTCGCGGAACTGGTTGGCGAGGGTGCGGGTGGCTTCCGGCACGAAGCCGAGGCGCGGAGGCACGCCCAGGTCTTCAGCCGCCCCGCGGCCGGTGACCCGGCCGGCCACTGCGCCCTTGAACGGACGCAGCTCGCCAAAATCGGTCTTCAGGAAGCAGAAGCGGGCCGAGGTGTTGTAGGTGAAGGCGCGGCAGGCGGGATTGCCCAAACAACGGGCCTTGCACTGGTCGAGGGAGAGATTTCTCTCCGTAGACAGATCAAAGCCGAAATAGTCGGCATCCTGCTCAAGGGCGATACGCGCCGATTCCTGGGCAGCTGCAAGGCCGCTAAGGAAGAGAAAAACCGCAGAAATCAGGG
>JBCCEL010000274.1:0-7913 GCA_039030315.1 Pseudomonadota bacterium | reverse complement strand
GAAATATATTAATGTATTTGCTCTGAATGATCAATTTGTCGCGATTGCAATGCCTGCATAGACTGCGCGTCAATCATGAGGAGTTCCGATATGCCCAGCGCCCGCGCCATGCCGTTTCCAGCCATTGCCCCGGAGGGCTTTCCGCCTTTGCCGAGCGAGCCCGAGTTTGATCCCGCCCGCCACCTGGCGCTGGAGCGTCCCGAACAGATCATCACCCTCGAAGAGCTGGGCTATGGCGCGGAGGAAATCGCCGGCTGCCCGACCAATCTCGGCATCACGTCCGTGTTCCGGGTCTTGAGCGACGAGGGGGCGGCGTGCCTGCTCGAGGTGGCCCGCAATCTTTCCCCGCATGCGCGCTCCATCGAAAGGGTGCCGCGCATGGTCCGGGGCGGCACCTACCAGTCGAAGTTCCTGCGGGATCTTTGCCTGTGCCCGGAGATCACCGGGATGATTTCCGATCTGTGCGGCGCTCCCTTGCTGCCGCACACCATTCCCCATCAGCTCGGCCATCTGAACTACAACCCGCTGACCGTGGGCAAGAACGTGGACAAGTGGCACACGGACACCCTCAGGGTGGACTACGTGATGTTCGTCACTGATCCCAACCTGATCGAGGGCGGCGAGTTTGAGTACTTTCATGGTACGCGCCATGAAATGAAAGAGCTCAACGATGCCGGAAAGACCCCGCCGGCCGAGCGCACGATTGCACCGGACTTGCCCGGTCCCGGCTACGCGGTTCTGCAGCAAGGCAACAAGGTCGTCCATCGCGCCAAAGCCCTGACGGCCGAAGGCGAGCGGATCACGATGGTCAATGGTTATGTGCCCGGAGAAATCGGCTTTCCGGACTTCACCCGCTTTGATCAGCTGTCACTTGCCGATCCCGAGCACGTTTGTGCAACCGAGTTTGCCCGGCATATTGCCTGGATGGGCGGCGAGATGCTGCGCGACCAGATCGAGCGGCCGGCCTTCAACAACGACAGGGACGCAATCGCCGAGAATCTCGAGGCCGTTGCGGCGACCCTGAACCACGCGGCTGAGGAGATCCGCAAGGCCGGCACGGCGAAGATGGAGCATTTCGGCGACGGCTAGTGTGGGTTCCACTTACCACTCAACGTCAAGGCCATCCACGTCCGCCACAAAGCCGATATGCTCGATCGCAGCGGCAGCATGCGCTTCGTCACCGGCGCCGGTGTCGCCGGCAACCGCAACCGCACCGACAATCGCGCCCTCCTTGTCGCGCATGATAACACCGCCAAGCGCGCCCCAGAGCGGCGCACCGGTTGAAGTCTGCGCCACCCTGGAAGCGCTGCCGAACCAGGTCGGCTTCTTCAACGCCAGATCCATGATGGCCCGGGTCGGCATGCCGATGGCCACACAGGATTTCGCCTTTGACTGGGCGATATCGAGCAGCAACGGCGGCGCATCGGGCTCCCTGGTGGCCAGCAGGGTGTGACCGGCCGCATCGGTAACCGCGACGGCAAGCCGGATTGTTGGGTGAACTCGCTCGCCGGAGAAGGCGAAGTCGACAATCGCGTTCAACTGCTCACGGGTTAGCTGAGTCATGGGCTGGTCTCCAAGCTGCCGGGCTCACCATCTGGCATCCGTAATGCTGCCCAGCTCATCAAGCTCGAACCGTTCAGCCTCGCCGCGCTCAAGATCATACTTCCAGCGCTCACCCTGAAGGACGAAATTGCGGGCATAAAGATGCAGGTGCAGGAGCGGCTTGCCGTCCATGGCATTCACCTCGTGAATGCCATCGGGCTGCATGGTCACCGCCTCTCCCGCAGCGACAATGACCTCGCCCTTCTTGACAAGCGGGCCATCGCCTGGGTCTCCGGCATCGCGGCGCAAGTAGAGCTGATGTCGCTCGCGGCCTTGCACTCCGGCAATGATGGCCCAGGCGTTGCCGTGATCGTGTGGTGCATAATACTGATGCGGTGCGCCGGAATTCACATAGAGCGCATAGCCACCATCGGCCGCCTCATGGAGGACGTAGGAGCATTCCATCTCGTCGTCCTCCGGAAGCGGAAAATCATCGAAGGTGAAGAGTTCGGTCTTCGAGGCAAGGTCGATGAGATGCTGCTTGCCGGCCTCCAGGTTCTCCAGCGACGGTCCTGCATCCATCACCGCGCGAGTACGCGATATTGCCTCGCCAACCTCGGCCCTGCGCTTGGCCTTTCTCGCTTGAGCTTCCGATGACATGGCGCCTCTCCTTCAGCAGATTGCCGAAGCCTACTCTTCGCCAACGCCCTTGGCCAGATGTCGGCCGGCGATGTAACCGAATGTCATGGCGGGGCCGATGGTGATCCCGGCTCCAGGATAGGCTCCGCCCATCACGCTGGCCGCGTCATTTCCAACGGCATAGAGCCCGGGGATCGCAGCACCTTCCACATCCAGAACCTGCGCACTTGCGTTCGTAGCGATCCCCGCAAAGGTCCCCAACTCGCCCGGCTCGACCCTGACCGCATAAAAGGGAGGCTGGAGCAGAGGCGCTAGGCTTGGGTTGGGCCGGTGTGCCGGATCCCCGTTGAAGACCTGATAGGCATCGCTGCCGCGTTCAAACTCCGGGTCCACTCCCGCAGAGGCGTTGGCATTGAAGCGGCTGACTGTTTCTTCCAGGCCCTCTGCATCGACGCCGCAAGCCGCAGCCAGCTCGCTCCACGTCTGGCCGCACTTGATGTAGCCTGAGCGCACAAACGGCCCAACCCGGCAAGGCGCAGGACCAAGAGCGCCCAGACCGTAGCGGCGCAACGCGCGGTGGTCACAAATCACCCACGCCGCGATTTCGGGATCGTCCTCACACGCAGCCATCATGGCCGGCACGAAGGCATGATAGGACCAGGCCTCCGAAGCAAAGCGTTTGCCTCGCCGGTCGACCGCAATGTAGCCTGGCTTGCCCCGATCGATGAAATGAGGATCGGGCTCGACCGTACCGTCCGCCTGCGGCACACGGCTGACCGGCGTCCACGCGGCAGGATGCGCGACATCAAGGGTGGTCCGTCCCCCAAGTTCCTCAACCATACCGGCACTGTCCCCTGTATTCCCCTGAGGGGGCAGAGTGATGTGGTTCTTGCCGGCGGCAAGATGTGCGTAGGCGGCCCCTGTTCGTTCCGCGGCACGCGGAAACCCGCCGGACGCCAGCACCACTCCGCGGGAAACTGCAACGCGCTGCCGCGTGCCATCGCGTTCGATCGCCGCCCCGGTGATCCGGCCGTCGCGCTCCAGCGACACCAGCGGACTCTCAAGCCAGAGCTCGACACCGGCCTCGAATGCGTTCACCGCCATTTTGGCGAGCAGCGCATTTCCGTTCATCAGGCGGGTACCACGGCCATGACCACTCAACCGGTCACGGAAGTATCGCGACATCATACCTGCCACATGGAGCGCCGATCTCGCTGACCGCGCCATGGCCAGCACGTGCGGAACATCCTGGCGGCCGATCATCATCCCGCCCATGCCCATCATCATCTTCAACGGCGCCCGCAGCTTTGGGAACCAGTCACCGAGCTGGCGGCCATCAAACTCCAGCGGAGAGAGCGAACGCCCGCCTTTGACCGCGCCCGGCGCCTTGGGGTGGTAGTCCGCCCAGGCCGGCGCCAGATCGAACTCCGCCCAGCCCTCATCCTCGAATGCGCGCATCATCGCGTGCGCCGTGTCCACATAGGCTTCGGCCCGCGCAAGGTCGAAATAGTTGCCCGCCTGGTCAGCCATATAGGCGAGTGCGTCTTCGCGGCTGTCGTCAATGCCCGCAGCCCGGGCGTGATGGTTCATGGGGATCCAGACCACCCCGGCAGAATAGGCAGTGGTCCCGCCGAATACGGCCTCTTTCTCGACCATCAGCACGGAAAGGCCAGCCTTGCGGGCCGTCAGCGCTGCAGCAAACCCCGCCGCGCCTGAACCTGCGACCAGCACGTCAACGCATTTGTCAGAATCGTCCATGGCTCGGGTTCTACCCGATACGCACAGCCAATGTCTTGCCTGCCAGGCTTTTCTGGAACTCGGAAGGACGCGCGCCAATCCTCGGTTCGGATCAGCCCGCCGCTTCCAGCACGTCTTCGAAGGTTCTGAGGCCCGTGGTCGGTGCGGACACCAGCACAGACATGTTGCCCGGCTTGTGCTCGTTCCGCATCATCCGCATGTGGGCCTTAGGAATGTGCTCCCAGCTGAAGACTTCCGACATGACCGGATCGAGCCGGCGATTAACCATCAGCCGGTTGGCATTGGCCGCCTGCATAAGGTTGGCGAAGTGGGAGCCCTGGACGCGCTTCTGGTGCATCCAGACATAACGGGCGTCCATGGTCAGGTTGTATCCGGTGGTGCCGGCGCAGAAGACCACCATGCCGCCACGCTTCACCACGAAGCACGAGACCGGGAAGGTTGCCTCGCCTGGATGCTCGAACACCATGTCGACGTTCACGCCCTTGCCCGTGATGTCCCATATCGCCTTGCCGAAGGCGCGGGCATTCTTGAACCATTCGCCGTACTCCGGAGAACCGACCGTGGGCATCTGTCCCCAGCAGTCAAAGTCCTTCCGGTTGATCACGCCCTTGGCACCAAGCGACATGACGAAGTCGCGTTTGTCATCGCCGGAGATCACACCGATCGCATTGGCGCCGGAGACCGCGCAGAGCTGGACGGCATAGGAGCCAAGGCCGCCCGAAGCACCCCAGACCAGAACGTTCTGGCCGGGCTTCAGGGTGTGCGGCCGGTGACCGAACAGCATGCGGTAGGCAGTGGCGAGCGTCAGCGTGTAGCAGGCACTCTCTTCCCAGGTCAGGTGTTGCGGACGTGGCATCAACTGGCGCGACTGCGCCCGGCAGAACTGGGCGAACGAACCGTCCGGCGTCTCGTAGCCCCAGATGCGCTGGGACGTGGAGAACATCGGGTCGCCGCCATTGCATTCCTCGTCGTCGCCGTCATCCTGGTTACAGTGGATGACGACCTCGTCGCCCACCTTCCACTGCTTCACCTTGCGGCCCACGGCCCAGACGATGCCCGAGGCATCGGATCCGGCGATATGGTAATCGTGCTTGTGGACGTCGAACGGTGTGATCGGCTTGCCCAGCGAGGCCCAGACGCCGTTGTAGTTGACGCCGGCGGCCATCACGAGGACCAGGACCTCGTCGGAATCGATCTCCCAGGTCGGCAGCACTTCCACCTGCATGGCCTCGTCCGGCTCCGCATGACGCTCCCTGCGGATCGACCAGGCATACATCTGCTTCGGCACATGGCCGAGCGGCGGGATTTCGCCGACTTCATACAGATCCTTGACCGGCGCACCCTCGTTCGCCGGCGGCTCAGCCACAACTTCTGCCCGTGCACTCATCGCCATCACCCTCTGAGTTTGAGCGGCTCGCGCCGCAATCTGAAACCGTCCCGCTCCCCCACCCGGCCACCCATAGAATACTATTTCGTGGGTGGCCGTGTGGGGGAGCGGGACGGCGGAATCCTCAACTGAGCCAGCTTATAACAGAAATTTTGCGGTGCAACAAATTGGACCTAAGACTTTGGTCTGGACTCAGCAGTTTGGGCGTTTTGGGCAGGTTTTTGGTCTGACTTTTGGCCACTTGCGCTCATTTCCGCCCTCAGGCATTTTGTTGCGACTGCGAATTGATGGGCCAGTTAAATGACCGACACACCGACACGCGACCGCCCCTGGATCTTCCGCACCTATGCGGGCCACTCCACGGCGGAAGCTTCCAACCAGCTTTATCGTGGCAACCTGGCCAAGGGCCAGACCGGCCTCTCCGTCGCCTTCGATCTGCCGACGCAGACGGGCTACGATTCAGACCACGTACTGGCGCGCGGCGAGGTGGGCAAGGTCGGCGTGCCGATCTCCCATATCGGCGACATGCGGGCCCTGTTCGACCAGATCCCCCTGGAGGAGATGAACACCTCCATGACCATCAACGCCACGGCCCCCTGGTTGCTGGCACTCTACGCGGCGGTCGCGGACGAGCAGGGCGCGGAGCGGGCGAAACTGACGGGCACGGTCCAGAACGACCTCATCAAGGAATATCTCTCGCGCGGCACCTATATCTTCCCGCCTGATCCCTCCCTCAGGCTCATCACGGACATCATCGCCTGGACCTACCGGGAGATGCCGAAATGGAACCCGACGAACATCTGCTCCTATCACCTGCAGGAAGCCGGCGCGACGCCGGTGCAGGAACTGAGCTTCGCGCTGGCCATCGCCATTGAAGTGCTCGACCGGGTGAAGGCGTCGGGCGCGATTTCCGAGGAGGATTTCCCGAAGGCCGTCGGCCGCATCTCCTTCTTCGTCAATGCAGGCATCCGCTTCATCACCGAGCTCTGCAAGATGCGGGCGTTCACCGATCTCTGGGACGAGATCTGCCGCGAGCGCTACGGTGTCGAGGACGAGCGCTACCGCCGCTTCCGCTACGGCGTCCAGGTGAACAGCCTCGGGCTGACCGAGCAGCAGCCGGAGAACAATGTCTACCGCATCCTGCTGGAGACCCTCGCGGTCACGCTGTCGAAGAAAGCCCGCGCCCGCGCGGTGCAGCTCCCGGCCTGGAACGAGGCCCTGGGCCTGCCGCGCCCGTGGGATCAGCAATGGTCATTGCGGATGCAGCAGGTGCTGGCGTTTGAAACGGACCTTCTGGAATACGGCGACATCTTCGATGGCTCGGAAGAGATCGACGGCAAGGTCGAGGCGCTGAAGGCCGAGGCCCGCGCCGAGCTGAAGAAGATTGAAGCGATGGGCGGCGCCGTGGCGGCTGTGGAGACGGGCTACATGAAGTCGTCCCTGGTTGCCTCCAACACCGAGCGCCTCAAGGCCATCGAGGCCGGCGAGCAGATGGTCATCGGCGTCAACGCCTACACAGAGTCGGAAGCCTCACCGCTGTCGACCGGCGCGGAAGACGCGATCGTGACTGTCTCCGACAATGTGGAATACGAACAGATCGAGGCGCTACGCGCCTGGCGCAAAGGCCGCGAAGCGGCCCGCGTAGATGCCGCGCTCGCCGAGCTAAAGGCTGCGGCTGAAGATGGCCGCAACATCATGGAGCCGTCGGTAGAGTGCGCCAAGGCGGGCGTGACGACGGGCGAATGGGGCGAGACCCTGCGCAGCGTGTTCGGCGAATACCGCGCGCCGACGGGCATCAACGCCATCGAGATCTCCGGCAGCACCGACGACATCGAGCAAGTCCGCGAGAGCGTCCGCCGTCTCGCCGCCAAACTCGGCGCGACCCCGCGCTTCCTGGTCGGCAAGCCGGGCCTCGACGGCCATTCCAACGGCGCCGAACAGATCGCCGTCCGCGCGGCCGACTGCAATCTCGAAGTCGTCTACGAAGGCATACGCTCGACGCCGGCCGAGATCGTCGAAGCCGCCATCGATGAAGGCGTCCACGTCATCGGCCTCTCGATCCTGTCGGGCAGCCACGTCCCCCTCGTCCGCGACGTCATGAACAAGCTGCGCGAAAAGGGCCGAGGCGAAATCCCCGTCGTCGTCGGCGGCATCATCCCCGCCGAAGACGAAGCCATCCTGAAGCAGGTGGGAGTTGCCGCCATCTACCGCCCCAAGGACTACGAGATCACCGGGATTATCGGTGACGTGGTGGCGCTGGTGGACCGGCGGACAGACGAGCGGGCGGCTTGACCCAGGGGTTCAGGGCCGTTGATGTAAGTCCGGAGTAGGAACTATTCCTACTTTGTGTTAGTCTGCACTCATGCCCAACACAAAGAAATCCTACGTCGTCGGCGAACGCTACGAGGCCTTCATCGCCCGGCAGATCGACGAAGGCCGCTTCAACAACGCCAGCGAGGTCGTGCGCGCGGGTCTCCGATTGCTCGAAGACCACGAAACCCGCCTCGCCAGCCTGCGGGCGGCAGTCGATGCGGCAGACGCGGACGTTGAGGCAGGAAATGTCTTTGAATATGCTGGCGCGGAAGAT